>JANOAR010000196.1:0-10758 GCA_031411235.1 Verrucomicrobiota bacterium
CGAGGCATGCTCTGCGCCACCTACGGCCTGCGCGACTATGCCTTCCTCAAGCTCCGACTTTATGCTCTCCACGAATCAAAATGGACACTGGTTGGCTGACTAACCCAACTAACTCCATGACTTAACTTCCAGGATGAGGCAGAAAAACCCAGATTCCGTCGGAGGAATCGAAATTGCCTTCCACCAAGACACGAATAACTTGTCATAGTTCAAACCGCCCCAAGCCATGCCAACAATCCCCCTCAACGCCACGATCCAAAAGCAAGCCCAGCTACTGGCTGAAGAAGCCCGCCGCACGGATCCTAGCATCATCAAGTTCTACTGGTTCCCAGCGGAGAACGAGGTTCGACTCATTGAGGTCGCGACCGACATGCAGCCTTCGCTCGACGATGCGGTGCAGCCGTATTACTTCCCTGCATCACCACAGCACAACATGCCTGCCTTGTCCGGCGTGGCCCTGATCCGCGATGGCGAGGACGGCAAGCTCAAACTGCCCAAAGGCTGGGGAACCTGGGCCGAGGCTGAGCTGCTCAAGATGGAGGATGCCGAATGACTTGGCGGGAGGCGTTCCGCCAGCAGGCGTTGAGCGACTACGCCGTCTTCCGCCATCTCACCAGTCAGGCTGACATTCCGGTCTGCCATCGTCTGCACTACCTGCAAATGGCGACCGAGAAGCTGGCGAAAAGTCTCCTCTTGGTCGGCAGCAATGCACTGGATGAACGATCACACTTTGCCTTGGTACCCTTCCTTCGGATGCTTCCGAGTCGGCCCGACATTCGAGCGCGATTGAAGTGGGCGGACAATCCCAAGCAATTCAAGACCTACATCGAGAAGAAGGTCATCCCGTGGGCCGAGAGGATTCAGAACCTCGTGCCCGTCGGCGACATTGACCGCCTCAATCCCGAGTATCCGTGGCTGAACGGACGTGGCGAAGTGGAATGCCCAGCAGCCTACGGCTTTCCCGAATTCTCGAAGGAGGAGTTGATTGGCTTCGCCACATTCATCGACAACTTGATTCGCGTCACAGGCTGAGTCTTGCTGGATAAGAATGTCGGAACCCGCGAACGAGGCGGCTCCCTCCTGAAAAATACTGCGCACACTGTGATGCTCGTGACCCATTTCCTGCTCGTAGAGATTGAGGGCGAAGTTCATTACCGCGATTTGCCAAGTACGGATCGCAAGGGCGATCATTCCAAGCTAAATTCGCCGCCAAACAATCCTGGCATAATCCAACTCGATGAAACTATCCCAATCACTTGCTCGCCTTCTGCTGCTCCTCGCCTTGTCGCTTGGCCAACTCACGCTCTCATCGCAGGCGGAGGAGGAGGAAAACTGGCAGGTTCCCGTGACTCTCGGCAAGGACGGTTGGATGATTTATGAGAATGGGCGTTTTGGCTCGGTGATTCCGGTTCCTCCGGGCATGATGGCGCTGCGTCCACCGGACAATGGTGGCGGGCAAGCATTCGTCTCAGCGAATGGTAAGGTCAGGCTCACGGTGTATGGCTCCTTCAATGTGGATGACTTTGGCAATCTCGAGGCGCGGTGGAAGGCCGATCTCGCCGAGGAGGGGCGCACGATCACCTACAAGCGCAAGACGGAGAGCTGGTATGTCATTTCCGGGGTCATGAAGGATGGCACCGGGTTCTACGAACGATACACCGCTGACAGCAAATACACGGCTGGCTGGCAGATGAGCTACCCGCAGGCCGAGGAGAAGAAGTATTCCCCGTGGATCGAGCGGATCGCCAAGGGTTACGAGCCGAGGCTGGGAAAAGGCGATGATCGCCTTTAGCGATCTCTGCGCCCAATCCCCCTGGCGAGGCAAGTGATCAGCTTAGCCGATTAGCCCCAGCTCGGTCACGGCTGCGCGCTCGTCTTTCAACTCTCCCACGGTCACGTCGATGCGGCTCTGGCTGAAGTCATTGAGCGGCACGCCTTGGATGATCTCCCAGTTCTGGCCATCGGTGCGGATGGGGAAGCTGGACATGATGCCGGGGGCCACTCCGTAGCTGCCGTCGGAGCAGACCGCGACGCTCGTCCAGTCGCCCGCAGGCGTGGGGTGCGTGAGGCTGAAGACGGTGTCGCAGGCGGCATTCGCTGCGGAGGCGGCGGAGGAAAGGCCTCGCGCTTTGATGATGGCTGCGCCGCGCTGTTGCACCGTGCTGATGAAGTCGCCCTTCAGCCATTCGTGGTCGGTGATCACCTCGGTCGCAGGCTTGCCGCTGATCTTGGTGTTGTAGAAGTCGGGATACATGGTGCTGCTGTGGTTGCCCCAGATGCACAGGTTGGTCACGTCGCTGGAGAGCACACCAGCCTTAGCCGCGAGCTGGCTCTTGGCACGGTTTTCATCCAGGCGTGTCATGGCGAACCAACGATTCGTGGGCACGTCCTTGGCGTTGTTCATCGCGATGAGGCAGTTGGTGTTGCAGGGGTTGCCCACGACGAGCACGCGCACGTCGCTGGCGGCGTTTTTCTGAATCGCCTTGCCTTGGCCGATGAAGATGTTGCCGTTGATCTTGAGCAAGTCGCTGCGCTCCATGCCGGCTTTCCGTGGCACGCTGCCGACGAGGATGGCCCAGTTCACACCGCTGAAACCTTCGTCCAGGCTCGCGGTCGGAGTCACGCTGTGCAGCAGAGGGAAGGCGCAATCGTCGAGTTCCATCACCACGCCGCCGAGGGCTGGCAGTGCGGGCTCGATTTCGATGAGGCGCAGGGCTACGGGCTGATCCGGGCCAAACAAAGCGCCCGAGGCGATGCGAAAGAGGAGGGAGTATCCGATCTGACCTGCGGCTCCGGTGACGGCGACATTGATGGGCTTCTTCATGCGATAACGAGTAGTCTGGGTGGGATTAAAATGGGGCCGCGAGTGTGAAACACCTGGGCCGTGGTGCAAGGCGAATGTCGCGCTCGAAGGCGCTGTATTTGGCTCCGCCCATACGCCGCTATTTCGGACGCAGCTCCTTGGCGATGCGATCCAGCACGCCGTTGATGAAGCCGCTGGATTCACCTGAGCAGAATTTTTTGGTGATCTCGATGGCCTCGTTGATGATCACGGGCGCGGGCACCTCTTTGGCGTGCAGGAACTCGTAGATGGCGAGGCGCAAAATATTGCGCTCGACGTTGCCGACGCGGTCGATGCTGAAGTTGTCGCAAGCGGCGCGGATGTGGCGGTCGATGTCATGCATGTGCTCATGCACGCCACGTACCAAGTCCTCGGCATAGGCGCGTGCGCCAGCCTTGGCGCTGTGCAACTCCCAGAAGCCTCGCTGCTCCTCGGGGCAGGGGGCGCTGTGGCCCTCATGGAGTTCGTGAGCGAATAGATACTGCACTGCGGCTTCGCGGCCTTCGCGTCGTCTTCCCATGATAAAAATGTCTCGGTGTGTCGGAGGGGTTGTGTGAATGAAAAAAGCGGATGGCCTGGGGGCTAGATAGCGTGGGCTTCGCGGGTCTTTTGGAAGAGTGTCACCATGTTGACGGCGGTGCGTGCGGCTTCCGTGCCACGATTGATTTCTTCGCCGATGCAGCGCTCGTGGGCTTGCTGCTCATTGTCGAGCAGCAGCACTTCATGGATAACTGGAGTGACGTGGGCGACGGCGATTTTTTGCAAGGCATCGGTCACGGAAGCCCCCACGAGATCGGCGTGTTCGGTGGCTCCGCGAATGATGACGCCCAGCGCGATGACAGCGTCGGTCTCGGTTTGCTTCAGCACCATCTCAACGGTCACGGGTATCTCGAAGGCCCCTGGCACGCGGTACACGGCGATGGTGGCATTCGTCATGATGGTCTCCAACTCATCACGCGCGGCGTCGAGCATCGCGGTCACATACTTGTCGTTGTAGCGGCTGGCGATGATGGCGATGTGGCAGGCGTTCGTGTTGGAGGATGGGCGGGCAGCGGCGTTGCGGGACATGAGTTTGTGGGGAGGGGGTCAGAGGGTGAAAGGGGCGGCGCTGTGGCAGGGCTGATGGGTAAAAGCTTGCTCAGGAGAGCGAGGGTTTTTTGCGGCGGCAACTTGGGTTTCGAGGCTGGTAGATACGCGCTCTGGCCACCACCGCCTGAATGCCTGCCTTCGTTGCTTTTGATCTTTAGAGGTCTAGGCCTGCGGCCCTTCTGGTCTTGGCTCCTCATAGTCCGTGGCCCATTTTTTTCTTCTTGGTTTCGAGGTACTTGGCGTTGTGTTCGTTCGGTGTTTCGCGAATCGGGATTTGCTCGGTGATCTCGAGTTTGTGACCTTCCAGACCGACGACTTTGCGCGGGTTGTTGGTCATCAGGCGGATTTTTCGGATGCCTAGGTCGAAGAGGATTTGCGCCCCCATGCCGTAGTCGCGCAAGTCCATGCCAAAGCCTAGCTTGAGGTTGGCTTCGACGGTATCGAGTCCCTCCTCCTGGAGCTTGTAGGCGTGAATTTTGGCGGGCAAGCCGATGCCGCGGCCTTCTTGCCGCATGTAGAGGAGCACGCCACGGCCTTCGTTTTGGATGCGCTCCATGGCCGTGTGGAGTTGGCCACCGCAGTCGCAGCGACGCGAGCCGAAGACATCACCTGTGAGGCACTCGCTATGCACTCTGACCAGCACAGGTTCGCCGTCGTCGATGCGGCCTTTCACCAGAGCGAGATGATGCTCGTCGCTGAGTCTGGAACGATAGAGATGCAGGTCGAACTCACCGTAGTCGGTGGGCATCTTGATGACGTGCTCGCGCTCGATGAGTCGCTCGCGCTCGCGCCGATACTGGATGAGCGCGGCGATGGTGCAGATTTTTAGCCCGTGCTTAGCGCGGAACTTGATCAAATCGGGCAAGCGCGCTGGGCTGCCGTCGTCCTTCAGCACTTCGATGAGGGCACCCGCAGGCTGCAAGCCCGCCAGCCGCGCGAGATCCACCGCCGCCTCGGTATGGCCAGCACGACGGAGCACGCCGCCATTTTTAGCCAGCAGGGGGTTCACATGGCCGGGCTGGACGAAGTCCTCCAGCCGCGCCTGAGGATGGGCGAGGTGGGCGATGGTACGGGCGCGTTCAGCGACGCTGATGCCCGTGTGCATACCCGCACGCAGATCCACGGTGATGGCGAAATTGGTGCGAAAGGGCTCGGTATTATTGGGCACCATGCTCTCCAGTCGCAGACTGCGAGCCAGGGTTTCATCCAGCGGAGCGCACAACATGCCGCGTCCCTGGGTGACCATGAAATTGACCATCTCGGGGGTGATCTTCTCTGCCGCGCAGATGAGGTCGCCTTCGTTCTCGCGATCCTCGTCATCGGTCACGATGACCATGCGGCCATCACGAATATCGGCGACAACGGCTTCGATAGAATCAAATTGAAAGTCAGCGGGCATAAGAAAGAGCGACCCTGCCATCCAACGCTGGCTGGGCAAAGTGGGCTGGCACCCTAGACGCCTCAAAAGAGAAATCCAGCACCGTGTTGAAACTTCTAGCGACGGCTCATGCGCTGCGGATTTCACTTTCGGTATGACGGGCGGTAATCCTGGCACGACTCGCGCTTGCCCAAGCGCTCGGTGTGCCTAGATTCGCACCCCTTTTTGCACCCCTCCACACGTCCCTAACTATGGCACTCGACACCACTCGCACCTTCAAGACCGGCTCCTACTCGGACGGTAAGTTCTGCTCTCTACCCGTACTGAAAGAACAAGGCATCGCGCCGAACTTGGAGAAGCTGCCGATCAGCATCCGCATCGTGTTGGAGTCGCTGGTGAGGAACTGCGATGGCATGAAGGTCAGCGAAGGCGATGTGAAAAATCTCGCGAACTGGAATGCCAAGGCACCGGGTGACTTCGAGATCCCCTTCACCGTGGCGCGTATCGTTTTGCAAGACTTCACGGGTGTGCCGCTGCTGGTCGATTTGGCCGCCATGCGCAGCAAGGTTCACGCCCTGGGCGGCAACCCGAAGATGATCGAGCCGCTGGTGCCGGTGGATCTGGTGGTGGATCACAGCGTGCAGGTGGACTTCGCGGGCACGGGCGATTCGCTGGAGAAGAACCTCGACCTTGAGTTCCATCGCAATCGCGAGCGCTACCAGTTTGTGAAGTGGGGCGAGCAGGCGTTCGACACCTTTAAGGTCGTGCCACCCGGCATCGGCATCGTGCATCAGGTGAACCTCGAATACCTCGCCAAGGGCGTGCTGGAAAAGGACGGCGTGTTCTATCCCGACAGCCTCGTCGGCACCGACTCGCACACGACGATGATCAACGGCCTCGGCGTCGTCGGTTGGGGCGTGGGTGGCATCGAAGCGGAGGCCGGGATGCTTGGTCAGCCTGTCACCTTCCTCGTGCCTGAAGTCGTGGGCGTGAAGCTGAGCGGTGCGCTTGTGGCGGGTGTGACCGCGACCGACTTGGTGCTGCTTGTCACCGAGGTGCTGCGCCAAACTAAAGTCGTCGGCAAGTTCGTCGAGTTCTATGGCCCCGGAGCCCGTGCGCTCAGCGTGCCTGACCGCGCGACCATCGCCAACATGGCCCCCGAGTATGGCGCGACCATGGGCTTCTTCGGCATTGATGAGGCGACCATCGCCTACCTGCGCGGCACGGGCCGCAGCGCCGAGTTGTGCGGCACGGTGGAGAACTACTACAAGGCCCAGGGTCTGTGGGGCATCCAGCTCGGCGACGAGATCGAATACACCGAGGTCGTTGAGATTGACCTCTCCAGTGTGAAGCCCGGCGTGGCCGGACCGAAGCGCCCGCAGGATCGCATTGATGTGGATGCGCTGAAGGCGAAGTTCGAGTCCTTGCTCGTTGCGCCCACACCCACGGGCTTTGGCAAGGAGCCGCTCAAGAGCAACTACGAAGTCACCGTGGACAGCAAGGCGGGGATCAAAGACACCATCCGCCACGGCTCCGTGCTCATCGCCGCCATCACCAGTTGCACCAACACCAGCAACCCCAGCGTCATGCTCGCCGCCGGATTGCTCGCACAGAAGGCCAACGCGAAAGGCCTCACCGTCAAGCCATCGGTCAAAACTTCGCTCGGGCCAGGCTCGCGAGTCGTGACCGATTACCTGACCAAGACCGGCTTGCAGAAGGAGCTGGATGAACTCGGCTTCCAAACCGTCGGCTACGGCTGCACCACCTGCATTGGCAACTCCGGCCCGCTCGATCCCGGCATCGAAAACGTCGTGCGCCACGAGGACGTGGTCGCCGCCAGCGTGCTCTCCGGCAACCGCAACTTCGAGGCCCGCGTGCATCAGAGCATCAAGGCCAACTTCCTTATGTCGCCCCCGCTCGTCGTGGCCTACGCCATCGCTGGCACGGTGGACATTGACTTGAGCACCGAACCACTCGGCACTGGCAGCGACGGCGTGCCCGTGATGCTCGCCGACATCTGGCCCAGCAGCGAGGAGATCGGCATCGCCATGACCAGCGCCTTGTCGCCCGAGGTCTTCCAGAGACTCTACACCGGCTTCGCGGAACAGAACCCCAAGTGGAACGAAATCCCCTCCACCATCGGCTCTGTCTATGAGTGGGATCACACGTCCACCTACATCCAGGAGCCGCCGTTCTTCGAGAGCTTCAGCATGACCCCGCGCGACATCACCGAGATCCATGGCGCACGTCCGCTCGGCATCTTTGGCGACAGCGTCACGACCGACCACATCAGCCCCGCAGGCAACATCAAGAAGGACAGCCCCGCTGGCAAGTACCTGCTCGAAAACGGCGTCTCCCAGGCCGACTTCAACAGCTACGGCTCGCGTCGCGGCAATGACCGCGTCATGACCCGAGGCACCTTTGCCAACGTCCGCATCAAGAACCTCATGGTGCCCGGCACCGAAGGCGGCCTCACCAAATACTTCAGTGGCGGCAACGTCGCCATCGCAGACGCCATCATCGTGCCCATTTATGATGCCGCCGTGCGCTACCGCGCCGACAACGTCCCGCTCGTCATCCTCGGCGGCGAAGACTACGGCATGGGATCGAGCCGCGACTGGGCCGCGAAAGGCACCAACTTGTTAGGCGTCAAAGCCGTCATCACCAAGAGCTTCGAGCGCATCCACCGCAGTAACCTCGTCGGCATGGGCGTGCTGCCCTGCAACTTCAAGAATAAGGAAGACTACGATAAGCTCCAGGGCCTCGCCGACGCCACCTTCGACCTCATCGGCATCAGCAACGACCTGAAGCCCATGAGCGAAGCCACGCTCGTGGTGAAGCAAGCGGACGGCGTGACCTTCAACGTCCCCGTCATCGTCCGCATCGACACCCCCATCGAGATCGACTACTACCGCGCCGGCGGCATCCTGCCGTATGTGCTCGGGCAGATTTTGCGGGCGAACGGGGCGGCGTGAAGGATAAAGATTATATATTTGAGCCAGTTCCGAAACTCTCAGTGAGGGGATCAAATTCAGTATTTCATCCGATTCACCATAGCTCATCGTAATTATCGTTGAATTTCAGAGATGAAGTCGAGGGTTTCGGAACTGGCTCATTTGATTATACTTTCCTCGCGAATTTAAAAAACCGCCATTTTATATAATTATATACGTATGGCATTTGGCGGCTAGTTCAGCCTTTTACCTAAAATCGGCTCAACAACCTTATCACGCGTAAATATACCGAAGACCTGCGGTGTGTTCTATACGAGCTAGAGAACTCACTTCTTGCCATGTTTTGTGTTGCATTAGCCTACTTGGTTAGCCAATATGGTTTTTTATCTATTTCGTCATGCACTCAAAAAAGATTAAATCTCCTGTTGATCATTTCTCATCAGGAGTCCGTGCATGGGAAACTGGATTTGAGAGTTTTTTTCGTAGAAATGTAGGAATTGCTTCCACTCTGATTTTAACAGTCGGGTCTATGGGGCTTCCTTGGTGGTGGCCGACAAGTGTCGAGAGTTTCCCTGTACTTGTGACCATCCCAACCAAGTTGGTTGTCGCGGGTTCTCTTCTGTCTGTTGGCGCTTTAGCGATTGGATCAATGTTAATTATCCGATATCGTTCACAACGCTCGCTTCGAGTTAAGGATGCTCTACATTCCCTAGCCCATGCAATGCGTGATGCGTCAAACACAGCATTTTCCCAGCCACTATCGAGTTTGAACAAGAAAAGGAGCTGCGAAAAACTCGAAGAACTGTGCAACAACTTGGCCAACCTCATTCAGAGTTACTTTACTATACTGAGTGGGGATCCATCGGTGGCAGCGGCAATTCGTTTGTGCTATTCCGAAACTCCTGACAAGGTTGCATATCACACATTTGGTCGATCATCAGGGCTGAGCCAGGGTCGAAAAGATACGAGTGAAGCCATTTCAGCAAACAGTGGCATACCACGTTTCTTTATTGAGGAGAAAAAATGCAAAGGAGTATTAATCTACAACGATATTGACGAAGCTGCGCAATGTGGAACGTTCCACAAGACACAAAATGAGAAGACGTTCCCGTTAGACATTATAACGTTAATGGTAGCGCCACTCAACGCATGGGATGGAAAGCGAGTTTCTATGATTGGTTTACTATATGTTAGCTCTCGAAAGCAGCAAGCTTTTGGATTAAAAGATACCGATACGATGCGGTTCTTGGCGGACTGCCTAGCGTCCACAATAGCGGTTGTCCTCACACCGATTAGTGGACAACCGCCGATTTCTCGAAACAAGTCCTCGAAATAATTATGAATCGTTTCCTGAAGCTGTTCTTGCTTACTCCACGCGATGTTGGTGCGCAGATATACTCAGTCGAGGAGATCGCTGAAAAAATGAAGGAAATCGATCAAAGCCGCCTCAAGCTACCTCGATCTTTGGCCGCACGGCTTGGTCAGTTTAATGATGAATCCATCCCCATCATAGCGAAAGAACAATCCCAACCAAGTGCCCGTCAGAGTCTGCGGACAAAGCTTGCAACAAGGTAAGTCAATAGTGAAACCAAGGCATATTTGTCTTCCTCATGTGGAGACTATAACTTCAGTAGCGCGAGGCTTCGAGAGCTTGCTCCCTACGGCAAAGCTGAGCTTCGTTCCTCGCTCAGCACTCCGAAAATGCTTCGCATCGCCCTTCGCGGCGATGGGTGGAACGTTCTGCAGGACGACGCGAAGCGTTTTGGAGTGCGGGACAAGGCACGCCGTCCCGCTTTGCGGGGCCTCGCGCTTCGACCCACCCGCCGCCGATTGAGCGGGTATCGGCTCCATGCAGGGTTAGACCACCGGCGAGCGGCTCTGCTCCCGCTGGGCGGGGGATGAACACGGCTTCTTGGCCCTCTGCATCGGCTAGGTCCAGGCTCTGCATCGTCTTCCGGCCATGCTGCGTCACCTTCCTGAGCTTCTGCCGCAGCTCCCTGAGCCGCTACGTCCTCTTTTCGCGCCTCTGCGACACCTCTTCGCCCCATTGTAGCACCTTTTTCCCCCTCTGCAGTCATTGCAGAGGGGGAAAAAGGTGTTTCAGAGGCCCTAAAAGACGATGCAGAGGGGGAGAAAGGTGCTGCAGAGGCCCAAAAAGGGGAGGCAGGGGCAGTGCTAGGCGCTGAAGACGCCCTTCGAAGGCGTTGTTTGGGCTGTTAAAGGCCTTGCACAGGCCTTTATAGCGAACACCTTCGAGAGAAAAATGCTGTCAGACGACACCGCAAAAAGTCGTGGAGGGCCGTCCTGTGGCTGCGGTCAGCGCCGTTGATACAAAGCGATGACAAGGTTGCCCGCTCCGCTCACCGCTTGATCCAAAGCTTCAACAACCCCTCAAAGGCTGTCTCCTCGCACTCGTAGCTGGCAGGGATTTCTTCGGCGAGGCCCCAGTAGGTGGCCACGCGGGTGCCGGGGGGCATCTGCTCTAGCTGGGCCTT
>JANOAR010000197.1:0-37984 GCA_031411235.1 Verrucomicrobiota bacterium
CGCGCACGCGGCCTGCTTCATCGCTCTCGCCGAAGATTTCAAAGCCCTTGCTGGTGTCGGGATTGATGAAGTCGATGAGATTGAGCGCGGATTGTTTGTCCGCATCCTGGCCAAACTCAGGCACATAGGCGACTTCGAGCAACTGGGTGACCCAGGGCTCAGCGCTGGAGGCGATGGACTTCAAGTAGTCGCGCAGGCTGGTGTTATCCAGGTTCTTGGCCTTGGTGGTGTATTCCTCTTTGTCATCCTCTAGGCCTTCCGCATCAGCGGCGATGCGCTTGGCCAGGGGCTCGAAGGCAGGGATGATTTCTTTGTCGGTGTAGAGCTTGCCGCCGAAGTGGTAGAAGTCGATGCCCGCATCACCCTCCTTGAGGCTTTGGATCTCGATGCCGAGTTCCTTCGCGAAGTCTTGCAGGTCGCTGTGATTGCTATCCACCAACTCACCGCCCAACTCCACGAACATACCGTCTTTGTTGAAGTCACGCTTGGTCCACATGCGTCCGCCGAAGCGCTTGCTTGCCTCGTAGAGATGCACTTCCACGCCTGCTTTCATCAGCCGATACGCAGCCGTGAGCCCAGCGATGCCACCACCGACGATGGCCACAGGGCCAGCGATTTTTTTGGCAGCGGCAGCAGCATCTTGGCCTTGCACACCGAGGGCTGAGGCTATGCCTGCCCCCGAGGCGAGGCGGATGAAATCACGGCGCGAATGACCCGTGGAACCACCGTTTGGATAAGCGGCAGCAGAGGCTTTGCGCATAGCGCGCATGACGTTGCGAAAGAGAGGAGTGCGACCGGAGGACATGATGTTTTGGGGGGGAGAAGAGGTTTTTTTGAAGGTTGGGGCGCTCTGATTTACCAGAGGATCTGATGCCAAAATACGATGCAGACGCAGGGGATGAAAACCAATAGCGAGAGCACCTTGAGTTTCTCGGCGTAAGGCTCTAGTCGTTCACTAAGGTTCCAGAAACAGTGAGCATGAATGAAGACGGCAATTGAGAGATAAGCAGCGCAGAGCAGATGAACGTCATCGCCAGTGATAACCAAGGATGAAGTGCGGCTTAAAACTCTCATGCTTTTTTCTCCGGAAGTATGTAGCACATACACCAAAATCAGAGACGGCACGAGGCAGCCCGTGAACCATTTGGTCCACGGACTCTGCTTTGGCTGGTGGGCCAAGTCGTCCAGATCATCCAAGAAGGTTCGGTGGTCTTTGTTTGTCCAGAAGCCCATGTTCGGTGAGGTTACTATTCAGCGTCGTGCTTTGCTCCGCACACTGATTTACTCGTCGTTCGTCGGCCCGATGCCCACCAACCACAGCTTCACGAAATTCATGATCTGCTGCTTGGTCAGTTGATTGGCGTCGAGGGTGTAGGTGATCTTGCTGGCGCTGCACGAGGGCTCTTCGCCTGTGGCAGCGGACATCATGGTGTCCTCGTATTTCACGATGCCGGTGAGCGAAGGCACGCTGTTATCCACGGCGAAGAAGGCCTCTTCATCGTTGGCACCCTTGAAGGCATCGGCTTCGGTGCTGGCGGGTTTGTTGGAGGCTTCGTTCCAACGGAGATTGAACTCATACTGGCCCTTGCCGTTGGTTTTGCGGTTGTCGTCCTCGACCCATTTGATGGAGCCAGTGACGACGTCGTCGTAGTCCTTGCCGTTCACGGTGTAGTGCATACGGATGCCGTTGGTGAGCCAGTTGCCCGTCTCGTAGTCGAAGTCGAGGTTGCCGCTGACCGTTACTCGCGGGTAGTTCTGCGAAGGGCCTTGGGCGAGCTGCACACCTTCAAAGCGCATGGGATCCACGTTCTTGACTTGGAACTTGATCTCCTTGCCCTGCCACTGGCGCACATAGGACATGACGCCGTCGGTCTTTTTGCCCTTGCCGAACATCTTGCCGCTGAAGCCGTCGGTGAAGGCAGGTGCCTTGCCGATGGCATCGACGCTGATGCGGTTTTTGCTATCTGCGGTGCCATCGAGTTCATAAGCCCCGGCGGCGGTGATGGGCACAGTGCCGACCCATTTCCCAACGGTCTTTTTTTGCGTCATGTTGACGGGGTTGATGACGCCGAGGTTGACCGAGTAATAGAGTTGCCCCGGCTGCTCGACGCGCCCGAGGACGCTGCTGGTGATCAGGGGCTGGCGCTCGACCTTGCCTTTGAATTCCGTGGTCTTGCCGACGGTGAGAGCGATGTCGTAGGTGTCTTTGCTGCCCTTCTCGGGCTTGCCTTTGTCATCGACATGAGTGCGGGTGGCGAAGTCAATGTTGACGGTGCCAGTGATGGCTCCTGGCTGGGTGATTTTTTCCAAGTCATCGGCTTGCACACGAGCGAGGGCGAGGAGGGTGAGCGGTAGAATGAAGAGTGAGTTTTTCATCGTTGAGTTTGGGCGTTGAGGTTGAGTTAAATATGGCAAGGCCACAGGGGCGACGATGCTGAATGAACTGCGTTGAGCCGTCAGTTACAATATCCAAGTTCGCGGATAAACCTAGCGTGTTTGCTACGGCTTGGTCTGCTCGGGTTTCACGGCGAGGGCAGCCCATTGGGC
Organism: Verrucomicrobiota bacterium; assembly: GCA_031411235.1. Taxonomy (GTDB): domain Bacteria; phylum Verrucomicrobiota; class Verrucomicrobiia; order Verrucomicrobiales; family Verrucomicrobiaceae; genus JANOAR01. The sequence goes on from JANOAR010000197.1 coordinate 2,548, forward strand.
GGGCAGCTTGCCCTTGCCGAGGACATCACGGTAGATGCAGGCGAGGGCATAGCCTTCGAGGCGAGCTTGGGGGCTGTCGGGCTTGGCCTTGAGCTGTGCATCGAGCAAGTCGAGCGCGTGGCTCAGGGCTAAGCTGGCAATGCCTTTATCTGCGCCAAAGCCAAGGGTGATGGCGCGATGGTAGTCGAGTAGGGCGAGATCCTGCTTGGCATTTTTTTCGAGCATGAGCCCGCGCAAGCAAGCCACGGAGGCCATGCGGGCAGGGCGCATAGGCTTGAAAGGAGCCTGCGGTAGTGGCCCCTGGGCAGCGCTATCTTCGAGCGGCTTCAAATAGACGCTAACAGCGGCGAGGTCATTGGCCCCGAGAGCGGCCCAGGCTTGCAGTTCATTGAGCACGTCTTGATACAAGTCGCCGAGAGCGAGCGGAGCTTTGGCGAGGGTGCTGAGTTCATCGGCGAGTTCTTTAAATCGACCTGCGCCACGCAGTGCTAGCAGCCGATAAAACACAGCTTGGGAGCCATACGAGTCTTTCAGCGCCCGCACGGTTTGCAGGCTTGTGGCAAGGGCGGCGAACTGCTTCTCAGCACTGTTGAGATCGCCTGCTTCCAGGGCAGCGATGGCACTGGGCCAGTCTTTGGGCTCGATGATGTTGAGTGCTTTGAGGTTGGCGTAGGGTTGGTTGACTTGGCCGCCTGTGCTCGGGGAAAAGGTGATGCCGTTAGCGTCGGCAGCGAGGATGGTACCCGTCATGGGCTGATCCTGTACGGTGATGAGGCTAGCGGCTAAGGGCTCGGCAAAACTCAGCGAGGGGAATAAAAGAAGGGCGAGGAGGCGGTGCATAATCTGGGCGGATAAGCTTTAACTTGATGACACGGTGAGGCGGATATCCTCTCCACTACTTCACCCCCCAGAGGCCTTCTTCTTGGCTGGCTGGCAGGTCTAACTCGTTGCGCAGTTGTTTATAGATGACCTTGGCCTTCTCGATCCACGGGCCGCCAATGGGGTGATTGGTGAGTTTGTACATGCGGCCCACAGTGTCCTTGGCGAGGCGAAAGGCTTTGGCTTTGTTGCCTTTTTTGATCTGTATCTCGGTGGCTCGTACGCGAGCCTCGGCGCTGTATTCGACGAGGCTCTCTAGCGGTGGCGCGACGAAGGGCGTGTAGGCGTCGAGGGCTTTGTCGGGCTGGGCAGACTCTTCATACGAGCGGCCTAAGCGATAGAGAACTTCAGCGCGATTTTTGGTGAATCGAGTGTCCTGCTGCATAGCCAGAAAGACTTCAACAGCAGCGCTCCAGTCCTTGTTGGTGAAGAAGATGCGGCCTTTGTCGAGCATAGCTTCTTCGACGAATTCCGGCTTATCGCGCAGCTCGCGGATGACTTGGTTGAAGGCGGCGATGGCATCTTTTTGAGTCGTCGCGTCCCCGCTTTTGGCGAGCAATCGAGCCCGCCCCATGAGGCCGAGGGCGTAGTGTTCACTGGGGCCGCGATCTATGGCGGCCTGAAACCAGGTGCCTGCGGCGATGTCGGTGTCGGGCCTGTTCATCGTGGCGAGATAGCGTCCAATCTGCACGAGGATGTAGGGCGAGAGTTCGGTTTTTTTGAACTTTTGCAGATCTTCAAAGGCGACGGTGATCTGCGCGTCGCGCTTGGGGAATTTGTCTTTGTTGGCCGGGGCTTGCAGGACATTGACGCGTGCCATGAGAAGCCAAGCTTCAAGGGTGGGAGAGAGGCGGCCACTGTCTGGAGCGAAGCGGGTGAGCTTCTCCACGAGTGCCTCGGGACTGTTCACCGTGCCGAAGAGGTCGATGTAGCTGCCGATGGCTTGTTCCAAGCCTTGACCGCCGGGGTCGGTGCCGAGTTGCAGGATGACGCCCTCCATTTCAGCGAGCGCTTCTTTACCTCGGCCCAGTTTTTTCAATGGCTCAATGGCTGAGACGATGACTTCGGCATCGCTAGCGCTGCCTTTGTGCTTGGCCATGTAGTCGGTGTAGAGTTTGACGACTTCGTCGGGCTTGTCTTCGGTGACGTTGACACGGATGAGCTGGACGATGATGCGAGCGACCTCGGCAGCCTGTTCAGGGCCAGCGGCTTCGCTGAGGGTGCGAGCTTGGTTGTAGGCGGCGATGGCTTCGGCGCGATGGTTGAGCATGTAATTGGCATCGCCAGCAAGGCTGTAAACTTTGCCGAGGTCGGTGAAGTCGGGGTAGTCCTTGATGAGGCGCGTGGCAATGTCGAGACAGGCTTGGTGCTGCTTTAGAGCGACATGACAGGTGGCTCGACTTAGCAGGGCGTAGGGCGTGTAGGCCGAGCTGGGGAAGTCTTTGATGAAGGCGTCGAGCTTGGGGCCTGCTGCCTCGTGGTCTTTCGTTCGGACAAGGGTGGAGGCTTCAAAGAAGCGCACGGGCTCGCGGTAGCGACTTTCGGGATAGGCCTGGGCATGGGCGGCTAATTCGGGGCCGGCCTCGCTATCGCGGCCAAGATTGTAAAGCGAGGCAGCGACGACGAAGTCGGGCAAGTCGCGTTCTTTGGAGGCGGCCTTCATAGGGCCGCGTACTTTGTTGGCGAGGGTGAGGGCTTCGTCGTAGCGCTTCGAGTAGAAGAGGTTTTCGAGCATCAGCGTATTCACATCGCCAGCCATGGGATGCGTGGGAAACTCCTGTAAAAACTGGTCGCCATACTTTTTCGCGACCTCGCGCTGACCTGTGATGAGGGCCGTGCGCATGGAGCCAAAAAGCATCAGGGGGCGATGCTGGCTCTTGGGCGCATCCTTCGCGCCTTGGGTGTAGATGGCGTACCCAGCGCTGCTGTTGCCGAGACGTTCATAAGCGTTGGCGAGCACGAGAAGTGGCACCCAGTCGGCACTGTCTTCCTTTTTGATTTCATCGCTGTACTTGACCAATTCGGCTCGCAACGCGGGTGTGACGTTGCTGCCCTGGCGGGCGGCGCGGCTTTTCAGATCGTGCAAAATTTCGCCGATGGGGGCCATCATACCGATGAGACGCACGGCGAGTGTGTTGAGGTTTTGATCGGCGGCGGTGCGAGCTAGCAGCATGAGCTTTTCATTAAAGCCGAAGCGGGCTAGGTCATACGGCGCGACGCGCATTTGCGCTTCATTGGCATCAATGAAGGTGTGGATGTTGCGCTCGGTTTCAGGCGTCACGGCACCGGGGGCGAGCCAGCCATCGAGCTGGGCGAGGAAGCCACGGAAAAGCCCGTCGGGCTTGGGTTTCACCGCTGTCTTGCCCGTGAAGAGCTGATCCATGATGGCCTTGCCTTTGGCAGCGTTGCCCGACTTGGTGTAGCAGGTGGCGACTTGGACGAAGAAGGCTGTGGGATCATAGCCGGAGGCTGGGGGGCGCGCCTGGAACTGCTCGTAGGCTTTGATGGCTTCGTCGTATTTGCCTTGGGCTTGTTTCACCACACCGATCTCTAGCAAGGAAAGTTCCCAGACGCTGTTACGTTGCTCGGGGGGCGTGCCAGCGGTGTTGGCACCTTTTTGATAACTGGTGGTATAGGCAGCGAGTGCTTCATCGTAGCGGCGCAGGTTTTTCAGGCAGAAGCCATAACGATAAAACATGACGCCAAACATGGGGCCAAAGTCATCGAAACCTGTCTCGCCATACTCTTTAAAAATGCGCTCCAGAGGCACAAGGGCTTCAGCGAATTTACTGGCCTCCATGAGCGTGGTTGCCTTGGCGAAGAGGCTGTCGATGTTGACGTCATCGACGGGTGCCTGAGCCTGGAGACGAGTGTTTATGCTCGTGATGACGAGGGTCAAGGCGAGCGTGATGGGGAATAGAACTCGATACAGACGCATGGTCATTTTTTCTCAAATCCAGACAGGGTGATGGTGGTGATACCCACACGAGACAGGGAGTCCAAAACATCGACGAAGCGTTGCTGGCTGGCGTCATCATCGGCGACGACGATGACGACCGTCTTTTTATTGGTGGCTTCGGTAAGTTGTTTATAACGATCCAATTCACTCGATAAAGTGCGGTCATCGGGCATGGCTTGGTCGCCGATGAATACTTGCCCGGCTTTATCGAGACGGATTTTGAGTGGTTCGATTTGGATGCTGCTGGCTTTGCCACTGTCGGTCGGCAATTCCATGCTGAGGTCGGCCTCGCGGGGTGAGAGTGTGGAGGTGACGATGAAATAGATGAGTAGTAGGAAGCTGACGTCGATGAGGGAGGAGATGTCCAAATTGGGATCCTCCATGTGGTCATCAGTACTGAAGCGTTTGCGGCGAGCCATGAGTGGAAGTGGGGGCTAAGATTTGGGGCTAACGCAAAAGACGATTTTATGAACCCCGGCGATGGCGGCTGCTTTGACGGCCTCTTTGGCATATTTGACCACGGCGGTTTTGTCACCACGGACGAGGATTTTGGGATCGGTGGTCGGGGGCATAGCCTCGCGGATGGTGCGCACGTACTGGGTCACAGCAGAGCTGTCGGCCAGAGGTTTGCTGAACTCATCGGAGAAGGTGCCGTCGGCATAGATATTGAGGATGATGCGCCCCGAGGACTCGCCAGAGGATTTGCCGTTAACGGCAGAGGGGATGATAACGCGCGGATCCTTGTGGTGCTCGATAAGGTGCGAGCTAACCATGAAAAACAACAGCAACTGGAAGACCATGTCGATCATGGATGAGTTATCCATTTTCGAGTCTTCCGCGATGCCTGTGATGGAGGCTAGTTTGCGTGAGCGCATGAGAGGAATGGCAAGAAGGGTTGCTGCGTGTTGCCTAGTTCAGCCCGTCGGGCACTTTGGACGCCTTCACATCTCCGTGGGCTGCCTGGACGGCAGTTTCGACGAGTTGGGTGCCCGCCCCAACGCACTCGCCAACGAGGTCGTTGAGACGATTGCGGAAGACGTAAAACAGGAACAACGCAGGGATAGCGACGGCGAGACCGCCCCAGGTGGTGAGCAAGGCGACGGCGATGTCGCCCGCAAGGTCGGAGGGGTTGGCGGTAGATTTCACCTTCAGCGTACCGAAGGCTCCGACCATGCCGACAACAGTGCCAAAGAGCCCTAGCATGGGGCATATCTGCGCCATCACGGAGAAGTAGCCAATCCATTTCTGGTAGGGGCGCAGCTCGTTGGTGGCGAATTCCGCCATGGCATCCTCCACCTTTTCCCGCCCGAGAGTGGCATGGTCGGTGCCATCGAAGTGAGGCATCGACACGGTCATCATGCGCCCCAGGAAAGAGGGGCTACGCGAGGCGACGTCGATAGCTGAACGCACGCGGCATCCCTTCATTTGACCATCCAAGGCATCGACCAATGGCTGCGGGGTGAAGCGCGTTTTTTGCAGCGTTATGATGCAGAGCACCGTGAGGGCGATGGTGGCGAAAAGACAGGCTCCGATGGGAGCCATCCAGATGCCGCCGTCATAAATCCAGACCTCGAACCACGATCTGGCTTTGGGCGGCACATCGGCCATCGAATCCTGAGCCATAGCGACCACAGGAAGGAGCCACAGGATGACGGCAGCGAAAACGTGGGAACAAAACGAACGAGTGTGTTGGCGTGGGATCATAAACTAGCGATTCAATATGAACTTGGTTTGTGGAAGGCCGCATAGTGGCAAGGGAGTCCACGGGGCGTCCAGTGCGAAATGAGGGGAAGCCACTTCAATTGCTAAATTTCCCCGCTGCCAGCGAGGGATTAAGTTTCTGCTCGCCAACGGGATGCATGGCGGATAACAACCCTTACCATGAACATCAATGCCATCGTTTCCAACGACGCTGAACTGCGGGCGCAGCTCCATGCCGCAGTCTGCGAAGTCAATGCCGAGGAGGGCTCGGTGCTCTTGCTCACTGAAGACCGGCATGAGCTGGAGTTCGTCATCTGCGACTCACCTGTGGCTGCCACGCTGTGTGGGATGCGCCAGCCTGTGGGCAAGGGCATCACGGGGCTCTCCTTCGTGCTCCAACAGCCGATGGTGGTGAATGATGTGGCTCACGACGCCTCTTTTGATCCTACGGTGCAAACGCTCACCCACGTCTCGACTCGTTCCATCATGGTGGTGCCGCTGGTGGCGCAGTGCGGCGAGTATGGGGCGCTCACAGCGCTAAACTCGCGACGGCCTGAAGGCTTTACCTCGGAGGATTTCACACGCTACGGCGAGGCGGCGCGGGGTATCACCGAACGCCTTATTGCACTCAATCTCACGCTATCGTGATCATGCTGGACTTATTGAATCAATTACACACAGCTCGGGGCGCTGGTGTCCGTGTGGCGGTGGTGGACTCTGGTGTCGAGGGCACTCATCCGTGGGTCGGTGGGCGACTTGTGGCCAACTACCGACTGGAAAAAACCGCCTCGGGTTATGAAGTCGTCGAGGGAGAGCCCGTGGATCTCATCGGCCACGGCACGGCGGTGGCGGGCAACATTAGGCGCTTCGCTCCCGATGTGGACATCATCAATCTCCAGGTGCTGGGTGGTAGCCTCAGCGCGGACTCTGAGTCACTGCTCACAGCCCTCAACTGGCTCGTGTCGCAAGATGTCCATGTGGTTAACCTGAGCCTATCCACTATGAGGGAGCAGTTCGCTCTGCGTATGGGCCATGCCATCGACGACCTGAGCGCTCGCCATGTGCCGTGCATCTGTGCGCGTGGCTACCATCTGACGGGCCGCGCCTATCCGACGGACTTTGCGGGTGTCGTCGCTGTGACTTACAAAGAACTGCCCCCAGCGCGGCTGGTTTATCGCCCGCGAGATGCCGTGGAATTCGACGCGAGTGGCATCAACATTGAGGTCGCGTGGAAGTCGGCCATTGATGGGCCACCCGCGACGCGCATCGTGCAAGGCTCCAGCTTCGCATGTCCTCTCGTGACGGGTTTAACGGCACGACTGCTTTCGCTAAAGCCCGACCTCGCCCCGTATGAAGTAAAGAGCCTGCTGAAGGCTTATGCAGAACGCCAGGCCGCAGGCTGGTGGGAGCCGTGGATGGATGATGTGGCACTACCGCCGATCTCGGGGAGCCCTCTCCCTGCGAATATTAATGACTCTATTTTAGTTCCATCGAAGACTGAATAGTTTTTCCTGGCAGCCCGTCAGAGCACCGCCATGAAAACTAAACTATTGATCAATCTTGTCCTCGCAGTGGTCTGCTCTGCGCTCCTCTCCTCCTGCTACTATGATGCTCCGTACTTCCCCTCAGGTTACGGGTCATACGGTGGAGGCGGCCATCACCATGGCAGCGGTGGCTATCACCATGGCGGTGGGCATCATTACGGCGGCGGGCATCATTATTAATGTGTCGTCCGGGATGCTGCTGGGCGGCCTACTTGCCCGGCAGCGTCCACACCGAGTCAAAGACTGCGGTCTCATCGCGCAGCATTTCCTGCACGGCTCGCGACATGAGCAACAGCGAAGGGCCATCGTGTGGGAATTCTGCCAACACCTTGCCGAGCACGGCAGAGGCGGTATGCATCTCGCAAAGCTCGAAGCTTGCTAGAGCAGTCTCGTAGCTACTGGTGAGCTGTTCCACGCGTGGGTCGTCACTGACGCGTAGCTCATGCAAATCTACGGGGGCAGCGATATTATTCACCCTTACGTAACCAAGGCGGCGCGAGGCAAGCGGGCTTTTCAAGCTGGCCTTCGTCGTGCCTGTGAGTAGCACCCGAGCCCGGACAAACTTGGTGGCGCTCTGGACACGACTCGCAAGGTTCACGGTGTTGCCTAAGACACCAAATTTGAATTTCTGTGGCGTGCCGATATTGCCGACGAAGGCGTCACCCGTGTTGATGCCAATAGTAACATCGGTGCTCTGGCCGATAGCCTCGCGCCACACTTCATCCAAGGCGGGCAAGGCAGCCATCATGTCCCTCGCGCAGCGGCACGCACGATCCGCATGATCAGGCTGCGGACTCGGTGCGCCCCACAGGGCCATCACTTGGTCGCCTGTGAAATCCACCAACACGCCATCGTGTGCCATGACCGAGGCAGACATGGCGCTGAGCACAGCACCGACCCAGCGGATGGTTGCCTCTGGCCCCAATCGTTCGCTCACACGGCTGAAGCCGACGATGTCGCAAAAGAGCACCGTTACTTCCGCACGGCGGCCTTCGGCGAGTTGCTCGGGGTGACGGATGAGTTGCCGTGCCAGCGTGGGTGTAAAGAACTGTGCCAACTCACGCTCACGCAGCCTCTGGCGCTCGATGCAGGCATTCACCCGCGCCCGCAGCAGCCTCAGGTCGATAGGCCGTGCAAGGTAGTCCACAGCACCGAGTTCGATACCACGAATGGTGTTAGTGCCAGCATCCATGCCTGAGATGATGATGACGAAGGTGTGGCGCAAAATGCCGCTGCGGCGCAGGGATTTAAGCACATCAAAGCCGTTCATTTCCGGCATGATGAGGTCGAGCAGGATGAGATCGAAGTCCGACTCAGCAACCCTGGCAAGAGCCTGGCGTCCAGTCTCAGCGAACACAACTTCATGGCCTTGAGCGACCAGGAAGCGCCCCAGCACCTCGCGACTGCTCGCGCTATCATCGACCACCAAGATACGGGCTACGCCCAACTCCATCGATAGGGCCGCGTCGTCGCTTGCGCACTCATCGAGGGGTATCAGCGGCTGCGTGCCGGGGCGCTCCGAAGCGACGGGCTCGCCGTTGCGATGGTGATTCAAAACATCTACACAGGCCAGTGCATGGTCTGTGATGGAGCGCAACTCTTCGAGCACTTGCGCCGACGCTGCGCCGTCCTCGATGACGAGTTGGCAACGGCCCAGAATGTTTTGCAATTGTCCGCGCAGATCGTGGCGGAGCACATGCAACTCCTCGCCACTGGCGGTGCCTGGCTGTTGTTTTACCGCAAGCTGCTCGCGCACCATCCGATAAATCTCGCGAGCACTCTGCTGGATGCGCTCCACATCGCGTCGCCACGGCTGCGGCGTGGCATCGGTGGGTAGTTCATGCAACAGCACCTGCGCAGTATCAGCAGGGCGCAGGCCGTGCAGCAGAATCTGCGCAGCACTGGACATCGCGTCGGCGTGGTCTTCCAGCGCACGCTGGAGGGTGTCGAGAGTGGCGTCGGTGCTCACGCTTTGGGTTCCTGCTTGAGTGCAGCATCTATCGCGCCCGTGAGGAGCGAGAAATCCTCAATGGGTTTGGCCATCATCGTCACGCAACCAGCATCAAGAATACTGGAGCGAAAGCTTGTCATCATGTGACCTGTCAGCGCGATGATGGGCATTGCCTTGTGCTCAGGTTTCGCTTTGATCGCGCGCACCGCATCCAAGCCAGCACTGTCGCTGACGTTGCCCGTGGCACTCACGGGCATGCGCATGTCCATAAGGATGAGATCGGGCCGTTCGGAAGCGGCGAGGTTGATGGCATCCTCCGCATTCGTTGCCACGCTGAGTGTGTGGCCACGGCGCGGCAGCAGGCGGGAGCATATCTCCACCATGTCTTCATCATCATCGGCAATCAGGATACGGGCCATGGCTGGTTCAGGGCTGGGGTGGAGGTGAGTGGTGATGCACGAGTTGGAGCACTTTATTCAAGAGCTTGTCTTGGGTGAAGCCATTCTTTTCCAGAATGACACGCACTGAAACGGCGAGCCGCTCCTGATCTTCGCGCGTGATGGATTTCGCCGTGATCACGATCACCGGAATGTCCTGCCACTCGGCATGGCTATTCAACTCGGCGATGAATTCAAACCCATCCATGACGGGCATCATCAGATCGAGCAGGATGAGACAAGGGCGTTGCTGGCGGAGATGCTGGAGAGCCTCCTCACCGTTGGAAGCCTCGACGGTTTGGATGTTTTTCTGCGCCAAGATGCGCTTCAGCAGTTCGCGCACATCGGGGTCATCATCGACCACCAGCACAGGCCCAGAAGTCGGCGTTGTTGGGATAACGTTTTGCAGCGACGCGGCGAGTGCCTCCCAAGCGATGGGTTTCACGATGTAGTCCGCCGCACCCAGGGCTAAGCCGTGGCTCGGCTCATCGAGGAAGCTCACCAGGATGACTGGGATACTTGCAGTTGCAGCATCGTGCTTCAGTTGCGCCAGCACTTCCCAGCCATTGTGGGCTCCTGGCAGCACAACGTCGAGCGTGATGACTGCTGGCCGCTGCTCACGCGCTAGGGCCAGCCCGACTTCGCCGTCCTCGGCAGTGATCACTCGGTAGCCTTTCCCTTCGAGATAACGCGTCATCAGCTCGCGCACATTCGCATCATCATCAATCACCAGCACAAGTGCGTGCGAAGTAGCCATGAGTGCGACGGGCGCAGGTGCTGGCAAGGTCTGTTGCAGCAATGCGGGAGCGCTGGTTTTTTCTGCCACTTTCGTGGGCACTCGCACGCTGAAAGTGGAGCCTTTGCCGAACTCGCTACGACAGGTGATGCTGCCGCCCATGAGTTCACAGAGCCCTTTGGAAATGACCAGTCCCAGCCCCGTGCCCGTCTTGTTACCTTCGCGAGCCGAAAGCTTTTTGAAGCGCACAAAGAGCCCCTGCATCTCCTCGGGCTTCATGCCACGGCCTGTGTCAGAGACATCACAGCACAGCCAGTCCTTGCCCGTAGCATCTGTTTCACGCCTAGCCGTGAGCATCACCGTGGCGTCGTGGCTGAACTTGCAGGCGTTCGAGATTAGATTGGTCAACACTTGCTGCAAGCGCGAACGATCATTGAAGATTGTGCCAAGTCCCTCCACCCCGACGAACTCTAAGCGATTATTTTTCTCCTGTGCCTGTGGTTCCATGCCCTCGCGCAGCGCAGACAAGAATGTGCCCGCATCGAACTCTTCGGGATCCAACTCCACACCGCCCATGATGATTTTTTGGTAGTCGAGAATATCGTCGATGAGCCGACGAAGGTAGCTCGCCGCCGCTCGCAGTTTGCCCATGTCGCGCTGCTGCTCATCATCGAGCGGCGAGATTTCCAGGAACTGGAGGAAGCCAAAAATAGAGTTCAGTGGCTGGCGCAGCTCATGGCTCACGCTGGCTAAAAAGGCATCCTTGGCAGCGGCAAGACCGAGAAGTTCTTCATTCGCCACACTCAGCTTGTGCGTGCGCTCGCGCACTCGCTCTTCGAGATCCGCATTGAGCTGGCGTAAGCGCTCGTGACCATTCAACACCTGCCGCAACAGGCTTTCCAGCGCACGAGCGATGTCCCCTACCTCGTCGCGTCGCGTCACAGGCAACGACCGGCGCACTGCCTCGATTTGATGCTGAAGTTGCTGCGACTCAGCCCCATCGTTCTGTTGGGAAACACTCTGCGCGGTAAGCGTGATGTGCCGCAGAGGCCGCACAAAAAAGATCGCCACTAAAAAAGCCACCACCCCAGACGCCAACCCAAGCAGCCAGCCCTCGCGCTGCACTTCGCGAAACTCATGGCTCACGCTCGCTGCCAATTCTTCGCGGAAGGCAGCATAAACAAAGTAGAGAGGCTGGTCATGCCCCTGCGCCTCAGGCGGGCGCTCCTCCGGCGATAGCCTCAAATAAAACCGCACCAACTGCACATCGGCGTTCTGTAACTTGATGCGCTCATGCCACTGCACGGGCAGGGGCGAAGACTCAGGGAATCGATCGCTGTACGCCGCCTCCACACGCAGGCGAGCCACACTCATCGCCTCTGGCGTGTGCGCCAGTAGCCGCACCACACTGGATGTCGCACTCGCCCCACCGAAGCGCACATCCATGGCCTCCCAAATGATTTGCTGCTGCTCGCTCCATTTCGTCAGGCCCATACGGTCTATTTCATCCGCAGACTGGATTGCCTTGGTCAGCGGCTCAGAAGCCTCGCCCTCCAAGTAATAATAGGGCTCCGTTACGGGCAATTCTTTGAACAATAAGCCTCGCTGCACCTGCATATCCGACTCCTCACCGATCCAGCGCTGCGAAGCCGTCAGCTTCTTCGCTTCAGCGAGAAAATCCAAGCCTGCGAACGGCTGCTTAAATTCACCGCCCGCCTGAGTACGCAGCGTTGGGTGCTGATAAAAAGTCCCCTTGTCGTCCACTAAGAATGACAAATGCCTCGGTGAACGACTCCGCTCCAAAGCAACCAAAATGGCGAGCACCCGCGAAGTCCCGGCGGCATTCTTGCACACACCCCACATCACTGGCACGCGCAGTATAGGAGCATCCGCCGCAGGAGCACGGCCCACCGTATGCACTTGGGCATAACCGAGAGGTATATCCGTAGCCAGTAATGGACTCACATGCGGTGCGGAGCGCCCATCAGCTTCGCCACGAGTGATCTCCAGGCAGTGGCTGGGAATGCCCGGCGGCGTTACACCACCCACGCCATAAAGCGTCTGCTCAGTCCCCGTAGCGTCGATCTCTCGAACCGCTAATATCCAGTCCCACCACGGCGGCACATCCTTTGCGGCCCCACTACCAGCGGGCCTGTTGAGATGTTGCAGCAGGGAAGCCAAGCGCTTCTCGTCATTCGCACACTCTGCCGTAACCGAGCGCAGTTGGTTTACGGAATTAAGAAGCTCCCAGCAGCGCAATTCCGCCTCATCCGCGAGATCCACCAGTTCATGATCTACCACAATGCGCGAAGTCGCTGGAAAGAGGTGCTGATGCAAGGCATAGCCTGCCACCAACACGAGCAAGATGGCAACCAACGCAAATTTCTCCCGAATACCCAACCGCCATTTCATAGGTCTTACTTTTTAACAGAACTTCTCCAGCTTGCCAGCTTTCAATGCTTCCGCTTCATTTGAATACTTGATGATGGCCAACCCCGAGGCGAAAAAACTATTGAATACTTTGCCCTCACATTCGTCCACCCCCAAGCTCCGCAATAAACTCTAGCGAGTGTTACTGCCTGCTGCCAAGCGGGTGACGCCGCCATAACAATCGAGCTAAAGAAAGACCCAACGACTATGGACCCCACACTTAGCGAAGACGAAGAACGATTCATGCGCTGGCTTGAAGACGGTAACGACGTGCAAGGCCACAGCGCCGACATCGGCCTGCCTGAAGCCTGGCACGCACAGCGCAACGAAGCCGAAAAACTTGGTGCCCTGTTACGCGATCACATGGCGACTCACTTGGAGCCCCCCAACCCTGAGGCCTTCAATCAGCAAGTGCGCCAGCGCCTTGGCTAAGGATTGCTTTGTGTTCGATTTAAAACACAGCCCAGATGAAACACGTGCCCTCTCTGCGTTTGCAGCAGAAGGCGCGTGTTTGTTTTTGTAGCGGTGCTAGTGCCATTAACAAAAAAACGCCATCGCGGGGAGCGAACTCCCCCTACGATGACGGTGTGAGTTTGGGGCCTGACTACTTGGCCCAGGAATTTTAGTGGTGGCCAGGGCACCAGAAATCCTCGTGCCCACCGCACCAGACATGACCGTGGTGATGGTGATGGCAGCCGCAGAAGCGCGAGCAAAGGTGCATCACCGCAGCGCGTGCCGTGGAGGTTGCCTTTTCAGCGACGTAAGCCGCCTATGCTGGCATCGCAAAGGCAGTGATGAGAGCGAGAATAAGCACAGCCCCTGTCCAGGTGGCAGCGCGATGGGGTTTCGTAGTGGTGTTCATTGGAGTTATTGACTTGTGGTTTATGCGACTGCTTGCGGGGTGTGAAGCAAGCAGTTCGGCCACAGACGGCCACACCAGCCGTCTATTCAGATGAACCTATTTTTTATTCCGCAGCGAAGAGCGCTGCGACGACCACCCTCGCACGCTCTGGAGCAACCTGAATCCACAGCACACCATGCAGCGGTGAATTCAATACGCCCCTCGCTTGCCAGACACGCATTTTCCGCCATCCTACGCGCCCGCTCCCCCAAAAAACGGCACCCCCCACCCATGCCTTCGCCTTTCATCACCACAGACTTCCACATCCGCTGGTCCACGCTGAACCCGGAACACATCATCGCTGACATGGAGCTAGCGCTGGAGATGGCGCAATCTCGGCTCAATGCCGTCATCGACCAAGACCGTGGGCGCATGAACTTCGACAGCGTGCTGCTAGGTCTCGAAGAAGCCACCCGCGAGCTGAATGAAAGCTGGGGGCTCGTCGAGCACCTCGACTCGCTGTGCAACTCCCCTGCCCTACGCGAGGCCTACAACGCGATGCTCGCCAAGGTCTCAGCCTTCCAAGCAAAGATACCCCTCGACGAGCATCTCTGGGACTTGCTAGAGACTTACAGCAAGACCGAAGAAGCCCGCGGGCTCAAGGGAGCCAAAGCTCGCTACCTCGATGAAACACTCGCGAGCTTCCGCGCCGCTGGGGCCGAGCTACCGCCCGATAAAAAGAAGCGCGTCGAAGAACTCGAAGGCGAACTCGCCACTGCCACACAAAAATATTCCGAGAACGTCCTCGACTCCACCAACGCCTACGAACTCATCATCAGTGATGCCAGTGCGCTCGCCGGAATGCCCTCAAGCGCACTGGAAGCCGCACGCGCCGATGCCCTAGCAAAAGGCCACGGCACCCATGACGAGCCCAAATATCGGCTCACACTCAAGGCCCCCAGCTTGACCCCGGTTATGCAGTACTGCGAGAGTGAAGCCATCCGCAAACAGCTCTGGGAAGGCAGCGGCACCATCGGTCGCGGCGGCAACCACGATAACACCGACCTCGTCTGGAAAATTCTCCGTCTGCGCCACGAAAAAGCCACGCTGCTCGGCAAAGCCAACTTCGCCGATCAAGTCCTCGAACGCCGCATGGCCAAGACGGGTGCCATAGCCCTCGACTTCACCACCCAGCTCTTCCACCGCGTCAAGGCAGCCTTTGATAAAGAAGTACTAGAGCTGCAAGAGTACCGCGCCGTCGTCGCCCACTACGATCACGAATTATTCCAGCCCTGGGATGTCAGCTTCTGGGCCGAGAAACGCCGCAAAGCCCTGTTCGATTTCGACCCCGAAGAACTACGCCCCTACTTTGCGCTTAATGGCGTCATCGCCGGCATGTTCCGCCTCAGCGAGATGCTCTTCGGCATCAAAATCAGCGAACGTGAAACCATCTGCCTGCACCCCATGAGCGTGGAGGACACCACGCCCGCCAGCCTTTCGCCCAATCGCCCAGGCCCCGTGGAAGTGTGGCACGAGCAAGTCAAATTCTACGAGATACGCAACGAAAACGATGTCCACATCGGCTCCTTCTACGCCGACTGGCATCCCCGCGACAGCAAACGCAGCGGTGCCTGGATGAACTACCTGCGCGGCGGCGTGCCTCCCGTCGATGGACGCGAGCGCCAACTCCATCTCGGCCTCATCTGTGGCAACATGTCGCCC
Source organism: Verrucomicrobiota bacterium (assembly GCA_031411235.1). Taxonomy (GTDB): domain Bacteria; phylum Verrucomicrobiota; class Verrucomicrobiia; order Verrucomicrobiales; family Verrucomicrobiaceae; genus JANOAR01. The sequence goes on from JANOAR010000197.1 coordinate 17,748, forward strand.
CCCGTCGAAGGCAAGCCAGCCCTGCTCACCCATGACGAAGTGCAGACCGTCTTTCACGAGTTTGGCCACCTCATCCATCAACTCCTCGGCAATGTTGAAATACGCTCGCTCAACGGCGTCAGCGTCGCCTGGGACTTCGTCGAACTGCCCTCCCAGTTCATGGAAAATTTCTGCTGGGAGCGCGAGAGCCTCGACTTCTTTGCCAAGCATCACGAAACGGGCGAGCCCATCCCTGCCCGCCTCTTTAAGCGCATGATCGCCGCCAAAAACTACATGGCCGCCAACGCCATGATGCGGCAGCTCAGCTTTGGCAAAATCGACCTGGAAATGCACATGCACCACGCCACCGACGACGACGCCGACCTCGATGCCCTCGTCCGCAACCTCACCGAAGGCTACCGCATGCCGTTGAAGACCGACCCGCCCACCATGCTGCGTCGCTTCACCCATTTATTCGCCAGCCCCATGGGCTACGCCGCGAGCTATTACAGCTACAAATGGGCTGAAGTCCTCGACGCCGACGCCTTCACCCGCTTCCAAAAAGAAGGCGTGCTCAATGCCAGCGTAGGCCGTGCCTTTCGCGACTGCATCCTCAGCAAAGGCAACAGCGAAGATCCCACCAAACTCTTCCGCGACTTCATGGGCCGCGACCCCGACCCCGAGGCTCTACTCGTGCGCAGCGGTTTGGCATAGCATCAACTACGCCGCTAGTTTCACTTCGGACTCTACGGCACCGCCGTTGCGCACTTCAAATTCGCGGCACCAGCCTTTGATTTCCAGGTCATTGAAAATCTTGCCGATCACACGACGCAGCAAGCCCTTCAGGTTGGCATTGTCCACGGCTTGCAAGCTGCGGATCGCGGCTTCTTTGTAGCTCTCCAGTTGCAGCATCGCCTTCTCATGTGCGCCGCTGTCGAGCGCCCATTGGCGGATCGTCGCGTTGTCGGGCGGTGTGCTGCATTGGCCCGTCCACAGGGCTTGCAGCGTGTCCTTCACTTCGCCTTTGCCTAGCTCTAGCAGCATGGAAAGGATGATGCTGGGGCGGATGGCCACTGCTGTGTCGGCGGCGCTGTCTTCACCGAGATCGTCGATGTCGTCGTGGATCTGGTAGGCGATGCCAAGCGCTTCAGAGTAGTCGTGCAGCGCGGCATCCACATCCTCGAGTTTACCCGTCAGCGCAGCGCCGACCTTCAGTGCCACTTCAAAGGCGGGTGCGGTCTTGCTACTGAAAATTTCCAGCACCTGCTTGCTGCTCAGCGGCTCGGGCTTGCGTGTCCACATCAGCTCCGCGCCCTGGCCACGGCAGAGTTCGCGCTGGCCATCGGCGGCGATGCGCATCATCTCGACGCGTAGCTCGGGGGCGATGTCGCTATCGGCCAGCAGGCGGTAGCCTTCGCCGATGAGCAAGTCGCCCACGTTCAGCGCGACGGCGATGCCGTGCTCGGCGTGCAGCGTGCTCTCGCCGTAACGCATGGCGTCGTTGTCTTCGATGTCATCATGTACCAGCGAGGCCTTGTGGAAGCACTCCACAGCGAGCGCAGCTTTCTTTAAAGCATCGCTCAGCGGCCCTTCGGGATCGTCGCGCAGGGCTTGGTGAGCAGCGACAGTGAGGAAGGGACGCCAACGGTTGCCAGCGCGGGCGAGCCACTCGCGAGCGATGACTTCCGTCTCGCCCTTGGTCTCGCCCATCAGCGCGTTGATGCTGTCGAGGGTGAACCAAGTGCGCACTTCGTCGTGCAAGGCGTTCAGGTTCAGGCGGCGGGTTTTGTCGTCGCTGGTGAGGTGGATGTAGTCCCACACCCAATCAATATCGACAGTGGTGTCGATGCAGTCGTCTTGCAGCAACGGCACCGCCACAGCGGGGATCGCAGCGGCTTCAACATACGGAAAGGTGCGCTCCAGCACAGGCAGACAGGAGATGCCGACGATGGCCTCAATTTTGCCCGTCTGGATGAGGCTCATCACGATGGCGCTGCCCTCGGCGACCAGCACCGCGTAGCCCAGTTTCTCCGCTTCGTTTTGGAAGTCCTGGATGGTGCAGAGGCCGCACTGCTTGCACAGCAGGCCGAATTCATCGAACGGCGCGGGGCACTTGCTCTCGATGCGCAGGCACTTCGGCATGAGCAGCAGGCGCTTGTGGTAGGGAATGGTGGCCAACGTCTCGCGCCAGGCTTCATTGCCCAGCAGCACGCCGATGTAGTCAATCCAGATCGGATTGAACTGATGCTCCGCAATGATCGTCTCGGCATGGCCGCGCAGCTCATCGAGCGGCATCGGCGGCACCAGCGTGTGCGTCTCGGTGTACTGGCGCACGCAGCTCAGCACATAGTCGCGCTCGACCTTGGTCTGCGGCAGCGTCTTCTTCGGCGTGCGCGTGCGGCGGACAGTGATGGGCACGGGCGGGGGGAGCTGGGCGGCGCGGATGGCTACGGTGGACATGAAGAAAAAGCAGAAGGATAAAGGTGAATACAGAATAGCGACGATCAAGCCCGTGGAGACGATGCCATGATGGAGTCTAACCGTGGCAAGTCAGCTTGGTCTTGCAACTGATGGGTGGATAGTGTCGTGGAAGGCACAGGACACAAGCGAGGTACCATGGTGGAGTTCGATTCTTGCCGAACACTAACATTACCGTGCCCCCCTCCGGGCGGCCACTTCCTTGTAATTCAAGGAAGTGGAGGCGAGGGGAGTTGAACCCCTGTCCGAATACCCGTTGCTCGACGCATCTCCATGCTCAGTCGTTGTTTTGATCTCGATGGGGGACGGCCAAAGACAGCCTTCCCTTCACCCAGCGACATGTAAGTCTCGCTTTCGACCCGGTCGCCCGGTCAGCCAGCCAGCCTAGTAGTTGCGTTGCATAGGTTACTAGACATCACCTATGGAACGTCACGGGGCTTAAGCCGCGAGTGCTAGCTCGTTAGAGTTTGCGTTTGTTTGTTTTGATCCGGTTATTAACGAGGCCAACGAATCATCCTCGGCATGCAGCCCCGAACGCAGACTACCCGTCGAAACCGGGACGCCCCCATTTGGAGAAACGCGGCGAAGCTAGCACGAGGATCCGAATGGGCAAGAGCTGAGAAAAAGTTTGCCGAGCGGGAGGCAACCACTGAAAATTCAACACCTTGGCCGCTGAATCATTCCTCATTCCACATTCTTAATTCAGCCCATGCCTCGCTCACCTACCCTCCTCGCCCTTGCAGGCATCGACATTCGTGCGCTTGCGGCATTGCGCATCGGCCTCGCTAGTCTTCTGCTTTGGGATCAATGGATTGCCCTCAGCAACGTGCGCATTTTTTACTCCGACGAAGGCATATTGCCTCGGGTGAGTTTGTTGCAAAAAGCCCTGGAAGATCCTCATATCATCTCGCTGCACCTGCTCGGTGGGTCTGTTGTTTTTCAAAGTATCGCCTTGGTCATCGCCATGCTGGCGGCTCTGGCGCTGCTGTTTGGCTACCGCACACGACTCGCGCTGGGGGTGAGTTGGGTGCTGCTTTGCTCATTGCATGGGCGCAATCCTGCGGTGCTTTATGGCGGCGATGTAGTGCTGCGGATGCTGTGTTTTTGGAGCTTGTTTTTACCCCTCGGAGCCACCGCTTCGGTCGATGCTCGGCAGCATCCCGCAGAAGCTACTGAGTCAAGAGTTTGGCTTAGCATGGCCAGTCTCGCGCTGCTCTTGCAGGTGGCCTTTATTTACTGGTTCACCGCCATCCTGAAGTATGGCAACGAATGGACTCGCGACGGCACCGCGCTTTATTACGTTTTCAGCGCGGATCAATTCGTCCATGGACTCGGGCGGTGGCTGCTGGGCTGGCCGGATGTCTGCCGCTGGCTGACGCTGGGCACTTGGTGGCTGGAGTTGTTCGGACCGTTCATCGCCTTCATCCCTCTGCGCACGCCCTGGTGGCGGCTGCTGATCGTCGCTGCGATGATGACGCTGCACCTCGGCATCGCCCTGTGCATGAGTCTGGGCATGTTTCCCTGGGTCATGGTGCTCGCATGGGTACCCTTTCTGCCGACAATGTTTTGGGATTGGCTGGAGAGATGTGCGGACGCCTCGCCCGTGCAAGCGCTGCTCTCGCGATTCCGCTCTGCTGCAAAAAAAATGCCGTTGTTACTTGGGTTGCCGCAGGGCTCCCCACCCTCCGCACGCTGGCAGCAGCATTTCATTACCCAGGCATTCATCACGCTCTGCCTTGGCATCGTATTCGCCTGGTGCCTCAGCAGCGTGGAGGCTCCGCGCTTTGCCTGGACGCTGCCACCGTGGGCCAGAGCCGTGGGTTCCTCGCTGCGGCTTGACCAGTACTGGGGACTCTTCGCTCCGACGCCGATCAAAAACGACGGCTGGCTAGTGCTGGAAGCCGAGCTGTATGACCACAGCCATGTGGACTTGCTGCGTCCCAACCAACCGCTCAGCTTTGACAAACCCCGCTACCTCTCCGCCGAGTATCCCGACTGGAAATGGCAAAAGCTGGAGGCCAATCTCGCCGAGGATACTTGCCAATCCTACCGAGCCTCCTTTGCCGACTATCTCGCTCGCCAATGGTCCAACCAGCAAGCAGTCCCCGAGAAAAAAGTGCGCAGTTGGATCCTCTACAACATGCTGGAAGTCACCCTGCCCCACTACCACGCCATCCAGCCACAGAAGCTGGAACTGGCGAGGAATGAGGTGTTTATCGAAGGCGATTAAGGCAATCTCATCCCAGCGGCATCCAGTGGCGCGGGGCACTACGATGGAGCCTGCGCGAAGAGTGTCGCTTCTACTTTCTTGCAGCCACGCCCATCCAGCGCCATGGCACCCACCCATGATTCGTCGTTTTGCCCTACTCCTCTGTGCTTTTAGCCTCGCCGCCTGCGGTCGGCCCGATGCTACCTTCGTCCACATCGGCGACTTCGAGGGCCCCGTCGGTGAAGCCATCGTGAGGCATCTGATCAAGACCACCCCCGACCTCCTCCCAGGCACGCCGAAGGAATACTGCGTCGTCACTGGCAGCCTCATCAAGGCCGAACACCCGCACAGCGTCGCCACCGACTTCACCAAGCGCATGGACGATATGCGCGTTCACTTCGTCAGCGCCGACGTGCTCATCGAGGCCCCGCCAAGCCACGACATCATCGACCCGCAGACACGCATCATCCCCTACATCATCCAGCTTGCCGCCATGCGTCGCCGCGACCCAACGACGTGGGAAGTCGAAGCCGCGTGGTCTTTCCAAAAGACCTTCGAGCGCAAGCGCTACCGCGTGAAAGTCGATGCGGCGGGCAAGCCGACAAGCAGCGTGGAGGAACTGGAAAAGCTGGATGGCAACTACACCGCCAAACCGTGAGATGCCAGCCCGCGACTAAGCCTGCACAAAAGGTCGCTTCGCCTGTGTGATGAAGGCTGGCTGCAAGTAGATCGGCTCCAACTCGATGCTCGCGGCGACTTCAAGTTCACTCGCCGAGAGCGTGGCGGCAAACTCGGCGAGCAGGACAGCGTCAGGTTGCACACACTGAACGATGGCTGAGGCCAGCGGCGCGGCATCGTCGCTGGTGAAAATTTCATCCTGGGCATGATCACCGAGCCACTCGCGCGTGCTGGCTTCATCGAGAATTGCGATGTCGCCACAAAGCCGCCCAGAGTTCACCTCGCCCACATAGAAATGACCACGCCGCGCATCACCGATGACGCGATAATTTGGCGCGTGGCTAAGGGTAGCGACCGATGCAGCCCCTATAACGGGAATGCCCCGCGAAAGAGCGATACCCTGCGCAGCCGCAATGCTGATGCGCACGCCCGTATAGGAGCCTGGGCCTGAGCCGATGACAATGCCGCGCAGCTCGCTGCCCGCCATTTCCAAAGCCTCGGCCAGCGGCGCGTAAAGCATGGAATTATGCGAACGATGAGACGTGAAGCGGCTTTGAAAAAGCACGCGACTGGCTTGAACCAACGCGATGTGGCCGTGCGGCGTGGAGAGATCAATAGCGAGGAACATCGAGAATGAGGAAATAGAAATTAGGAATGAGGGGGAAGCCCTGGAGCTTCTATTTCGACGATGTTGCGACCACCCTCGGCGGTGATTTCCAGACGATACCAACGGGCATAGTCGGGGATAAGCTGCGGATGCAAGTCTGGCCACTCGACGATGATGACGCCAGCCGCATCCAGATACTCATCCCAGCCGATGGAGAGAAGATCAGCGGCGCGATCAACGCGGTAGAAATCGAAGTGGAATACTGGCAACCGAGCATGCTGGTACTCATGCACGAGGGTGAAGGTGGGGCTGGTCACATCCTCATCACTACCAAGCCCTGCGAGGATGCCCTTGGTGACATGCGTCTTGCCAGCACCGAGCTGCCCATACAGCGCGACGACATCACCCGCACGCAGGCTAGGCGCGAGGTCTCGCCCCCAGGCGAGGGTGGCAGCAGTGTCGATGAGATGGGACATGGGGATGATGAATGATAAGGGATGGCGGCTATCGGTTTCCAAAGTGATCCCAGCCTGCGCCTGCCATTGTTGGTGCGATGGACTCAGCTACGGGCACGAGATGGCCGATGCAAGTGAGTGGGATGTTGGGAAATTTTATGGCCCATTGTGGCAGTAACTCAGCCACTTGCAGCGCTGGCACCGCGAGGAGTAGTTCATAGTCTTCGCCATCGCTCCAGGCTTGTTTTTGCGAGCATCCCGCAGCGCAGGGCAACGCGGCTTCGTGGAGAATAAAGCCCAAGCCGCTGGCATTGGCGAGGCGTGGTAAGTCGGTGCCTAAGCCATCGCTGAGATCCATCATCGCGTGAATTTCCGCGTGCTGCATGAGCCACTGCGCCTGGGCCACACGCGGCTCAAAGCTGAGATGCCGCCCACTGGCGAAGGAGCCACCGAGCAGGCCTGTGACGAGTAAGCAATCGCCAGCACGGCCACCGCTGCGCAGCACTTGGCACGCAGCTTCCACGCTGCCTGTCAGCGTGATGGCGATGACGATCTGACTGCCGCGCGAGGTCTCGCCACCGACAAGGTTGACGCCGTACTGCGTAGCGATGTCACGCAGCCCAAGATTCATGTTTTCCACCCATTCGAGCGATAAGTCGCCGGGCAAAACCAGCGTCACCAGCGCGTGCTCTGGCACACCGGCCATCGCCGCGATGTCGCTGATGGCACGCGCGAGCGCCTTCCGCCCAATGAGCTGTGCGGGCATGTCGCGGGTGAAATGGATGGCCTCGACGATGACATCGGTTTTTAACAACTGCACAAGATGCCCTGGCAAAGGCTGCACCACCGCACAGTCATCGCCCGGTGGCACGAGCACGCTGGAGTCAAACACGAGCCCCGCCGTGAGGCGTTGCACGAGGGCGTCTTCGCCGATGTCATGGAGCAGCAGCATGGCAGGGCGTGGCGTTTATGAACCTGCGGGCTCCACAACCATGAGCACCAGATTCACCGTGTTAAACAAGGCATGGATACCCATCGGCACGAGCAAGCTACCCGTCACCTCATAAGCCACAGCCAGAACGATGCCCAAGGCACAGAGTGGGGCAAAACTAGCCACATGCAGATGCACCACGCCAAACAGGAGCGCGGTGACAAGCGCCGCAAAGTAGCTATCGGTGAAGCGCTTGATCACGCCGTAAAGAAAGCCGCGAAACATGATCTCCTCGACCAACGGCGCGATGATAACAGCGTAGATGCCCAGCAGAATCTTGAACGAAAGGCTTCCCGCCTGCTGAAAGGCCTGCACGGGGTCTTGGGCTCCCACATCGGGCCAGACACCATCAAGCAGAAGCGTGGCGACGACATTGACCAGCAGCACACTCGCATACGCAACGGCTAGGCCAATGACGGCAAACATGATCGTCTTGCTGATGGAGTGCAGCCGCAACCCAAACAATTCGATGGGATCTAAATCTCGAATCAGCCGCAAATAAACGAGCAGAAGTAAGGCAAAGAGCAGCGAGAAGCTCATGTTGGTGACGAGGCCCACGAGCTTCTCGGTATTACTCGCCGTGGCACTGGCGAGTGATTCATCGGCACTGCCAGCCAGCGCACTGCTGAATAAATTCGCGGTAAGAAACGCGATCAGCAACACCGCCGCAATACCGTCGGCTCGGCCATACGGGCGAGACAACACGTTGCCCTGGTAGTTCCACTGCGAGTAGGGCGCGAGTCGCCTCAACCCCGCATAGATAAGGGTTCCAAAAAGCAGGGCAAAAATCGCCATCGCGGCGATGTCACGGATGACGGCGAAAGTAGCTGCGTCGGGCATTCTTTGAGTTAGGGAAAGGTAAGGGAAGACAGTCAGACTATGAGACTTTCAGACAATCAGACTATGAGAGAAGAGAATGAAGCCTTGGAGATGGAGGAATCCGTGGACGCTTGAGCAACGGCTCGGCTTATCTGATCGTCTCACAGTCTGGTTGTCTGATTGTCTCACAGTCTTCAAGGCCAGATCACTGCATCAGAGAAGCGGGAAGGAAGTACATCCGCCCTGGCAACAGTTTGGGCATAGCCACAGCACCAGGCAGTTGTAGCTCGATCTTTTGGCTACTGCGTGATTCGGTGCCAGCCATGCCGAGGAGGTCGATGAAACTCAACTCATGGCTGTAACGCACCACCGTGGCATCAGCGGCATTGCCCAGTTTGCGAGCGAGCGCGTAGGCGTCCTCCACGTAGCCGAGTTGATCCACGAGTTTAGCTTTGAGCGCATCGGCTCCACTGACCACGCGACCATCGGCGACACCACTTTTTAGCACGTCTTTGGGCACCTTGCGTGCCTCGGAGACGATCGTGAGAAAGCGGTCATACATGGAGTCCACCAGCCCCTGAACGTAGGCCTTTTCATCATCGCGCATGGGCCGTGCGCCGCTCAGTGTGTCCTTGAAGGCCCCACTGGTGAAGGCGGTTTCTTTCAGCCCTACTTTTTCAAACAGTTGGGCATAGTTGAAGGACTCCATGATGACCCCAATGCTCGCCGTCAGAGTCGTCTCGCTAGCAACGATCTGCGTCGCGCCACAGGAAATGTAATAGCCGCCCGAGGCCGCCACCGAGGCCATATAAACCACGACGGGTTTCTTTTTTGCCGCTTCCTTTACCGCCGCATAAATGATGTCCGAGGCCGTGACTTCACCCCCTGGGCTATTGATGTAGAGCACAATAGCCTTCACTCGCTCATCCTTCACCGCCTGCTCCAACGCTGCCTTGGTGCTGTCCACATCGACACCCAAGCCGCTCGACATAAAACCGCCACCCATGGGGCTGGAGGTGATGATACCTTCCAAGTCAATACGCACGATGCGCTGGTCATTGCCCGCCTTGCCCTTCGATTCCATCGTCTCGCTGAACTTTGTCTTGGGCCGAATGAAACCCGCCTCCGTTTCGACGCCAGCCAGTCCCCCTGCGGCAAGGCCAAAGATGACCAAGAAACTAAGCGCGAGAGCAACACACAGGATAACAACAGCAGCGATGAGGCAACCATTGCTCTGGCGACGAGGAGGCGGGGGCGGAGGGGGTGGGGCAGAATCCATGAGGCCGCAAATGTAGCAACGAACCACCGATGGGAAACAAAGAATAAGCGAGGGATCAGGCCAGGGGCCAAGCCTCGCAACCCAACGGAACAATGAAAAAAACTCAAATTGACATCTGGCCCACTTTCTTCTGAGATAACACGCCACCTACTACTCTCATGAACATCATTCGCCTCTCCAGCGCCTGCTTCGCTCTTGCCTGCCTCCCCTCTTGCTCTTTGTTTAAATCGCCCAGCGCAGCAAAAAAAGAGGCGGCAGCGGCAGCACTAGGCCCCGTGAAGCCCGAGATACCGCTCTTTGATTGGCGTGGCGACGGCGTCGCTGGCATTCCCAGCGTGCGCATCAACTTGAGTGAGCAAAAAGCCCGCATCTACAAGAGCGGCCAAGAAGTTGGCTGGACTTACGTCGCCACAGGCACCGACAACCGCCCCACCCCCACAGGCAGCTTTTCTATCTCAGACAAAAAGGTGGAAAAACGCTCCAACAAATGGGGTGTCGTCGTCGATAGCTCAGGCGACACCGTGAACTGGAATGCCTGCAATGGCGTCTCGCGCATCCCTAGCGGTGGGCACTTCCTCGGTGCTCCCATGCCCAACTGGATGCGCCTCACCGACGGCGGCGTCGGCATGCATGGTGGCCCCATACCGAACCCTGGCTCGCCTGCATCCCACGGCTGCATCCGCCTGCCCTACGCCATGGCAGAAAACCTCTACAACGCCCTCCCTGAGGGCACACCCGTCACCATCACTCGATAGACCAACCTACTCCAAAATGGAGTGCCCAATACAACCATGAAAACCAACCTCAGCATCCTTGCAAGCGTCAGCCTTGCTCTCTTTTCCTTCACCAGCCTGCGTGCCGAAACGCCAGCCGCCAGTGCCCCGCCAGCCCTAGCAGAATTACAAAAGTCCTACACCGAAGCTGCCCAAGCAGGCAAAGGCGAGCCCAAAGTGGCGATGCCCCTGCTCTACAAGCTCATCAATGCCCACCAACAAGCGGGTGATCGTAAAGGTGGGCTGGCCCTGCTCGCCCAAGTCGAAAAAGACTACGTAGGCCACGCCGAGATCGACAAAATAAAGAGCTTCATCGGCAAGCTCAAAAACACCCTCAACGCCGCAGGCCCAGGCGAAGTGATGGCCATCGCCTTCACCGACCTCGACGGCAAGAAAATCGACCTCGCCGCGATGAAAGGCAAAGTCGTCCTCGTGGACTTCTGGGCCACTTGGTGCGGCCCCTGCATCGGCGAACTGCCCAACGTCAAGGCCGCCTATAAAGCCTACCACGACAAAGGCTTTGAAGTTCTCGGCATCTCGCTCGATCAAAGCGATGAAAAGCTGCGCAACTTCATCAAAGAAAACGAGATGACATGGCCCCAGCACTTTGATGGCAAAGGCTGGAAAAATGAAATCGCCGTTCAACATAACATTCACTCCATTCCAGCGACCTACCTCATCGGCAAAGACGGCAAAATCGTCGCCACCAACCTGCGTGGCACCGCCTTGGAAGAGAAACTGGCTGAACTGTGCAAGTAGCCCCCTAGGTGAGGAAGCGAAGCCTTTTCATTCCGTTTCGCCAAACCATAAAGATTTGCGTGTCACGCATGAAGTGGCGGGTTAGGTGATGGGAAGTCCCCATCCCCATGAGCCCCCCCACAGCCCCTTCCCCACCCAAGCTTTTCAAGATCCTCCTCGTTGGCTTCCCCCTCGGCCTCGCCGTCCTCGGAGCTGCCTCGTTTCTCATCTACTTTGGCAAAAAAGACCAAGCTGAGCAGCGCAGCAGCCTTTATGCCGCTGGCCTGCGCCGCGATCTGAATGAGGCAGATCTAGCCCGCTATCAGAGTATTGTGGGCACCTCCCTCGCAGGCCCCGAGCGCGCCGCCACGCTTGCTGCTTTTATCGAGTCCACCCTCGGCCCCGAGAACATGGGCTACACCGTGCGCACCGTTCCCTACTCAGCCTATGCCGATACCCTGCCCGGCATCCCCGCCGCCATGCCGGAAACCCGCAAGGCACTCGATGTCGAAGTCACCGGGCAAAAACGCCGCAAAGAACTCATCGTCCTCGTCACCGACTACCTACCTGCGACGGCACCGCTACCAACCGTGCAGCCCAGCGGCCTCCCCACCCTGCTCGGCATCGCCCATGCTTGCACAGGTTTAGTCGGAGCCCGCTCCCTGCGACTCGTCGCCGTGCCCGACTTGAAAGGCCTCGCCCAATGGGCCAGCGACACCCGCGACCGAGGCGACCGCCTGACCCACGTCGCCTTACTCGGCAGCCTAGCCACACTCACCGATACCGCCCTGCACGAAGCCCTCGGCACCGCCAATAAAGGAGTCGTACTGCTGCGGCCTAGCTATGAAGGGCTTGAAGCCGCAAAGGCACTAAAGCAACAACTGTTGGACTTAGCAGCTCGGCAGTGAGGGAACTCGTAAAACCAGCCTCCACCATGCCTCATTGAAAATGAGACACCGAGTTACGCCCTAGTCTGCAAGGCTGTGCTTGCCACCGAGTCATTCGTTACGCTAGCCTCGCTCTATGTTTGTTCGCATGATTCCCCTTCTCGGCCTTGTCGTCTTTGTCGCCATCGCCTGGTTGCTCTCGGAGAACCGCCGCGCCTTCCCTTGGCGCACGGTCATTATGGGCCTGGGAATGCAGATGACCATCGCGGTCTTATTGCTGAAGACACAGCTCGGTGCGGATATTTTTGGCGGTATCGACTCCGCCTTTCAGACGCTGCTCGGCTTTGCCAATGAAGGCTCGGCGATGGTCTTCGGGCCGCTGGCAAATAAGGCGTTGCTGACCGAGAAGCTCGGCACAGGCAATGGCTTCATCTTCGCCGTGACGGTCACGGGCACCATCGTGCTGGTGTCGGCGCTGTCGTCTTTCCTCTACCACTACGGCATCCTGCAAGCCATCGTGCGCGTCGTGGCTTGGGGGATGCAGCGGCTCATGGGCACGAGCGGCAGTGAGAGCTTGGCAGCAGCAGCCAATATTTTCATGGGACAAACCGAAGCGCCGTTGGTCATTAAGCCCTACCTGCAAAAAATGACACGCAGCGAGATCATGGCGCTGATGGTCGGCGGCATGGCAACGATAGCGGGCGGCGTGCTCGCGGCGTATGTGTCCTTCGGCATCAGTGCCGGGCATCTGCTCACCGCCTCGGTGATGAGCGCGCCCGCTGCACTGATGATGGCGAAAATCCTACTGCCTGAGAAGGAGCAGAGCGAGACCGCCGCGGGTGCCCACGCGAAGATCGAATGCGAGACCGTGAACGGCATCGACGCGCTGTGTGCCGGAGCCTCAGATGGCATCAAACTCGCGATCAACGTGATGGCGATGCTGATCGCCTTCGTCGCCGTCGTAGCGATGGCGAATCACTTGCTCTCGGTACTGCTCGGCCTCTGTGGCATTGCCGAAGCCAAGCCCATGCAACTCCTGCTCGGCTGGCTAAACGCACCCTTCGCTTGGCTGATGGGCGTGCCGTGGAGCGATTGCAAAGGTGTCGGTGCCATCCTCGGCGAGCGCATCGTATTGAATGAATTCATCGGTTACTTGAGCCTGAGCAAAACAACGCTCGACCCACGCTCGGCTATGATCACGACCTATGCACTATGTGGCTTCGCGAATCTCTCCAGCATCGCCATTCAGATCGGCGGCATCGGTGCGCTGGCCCCGGAGCGACGTGGCGATCTCGCTCGCTTGGGATTCAAGGCGATGATCGGCGGACTACTGGCCTGCTACTGCACGGCGGCGGTGGCGGGGCTGCTGGTGGGATAAAACAGGCTGGCAGCTTGTTTCACGTCAGGGCCGCAGGATAAACTCTTTCGCATTCACCAAGCCCCAGGCAATGTCTTGCAGTGCCGCTCGCTTGTCATCTTTGAGGCTGTTGATCCATGCAGTCATGTGCTCATTTTCGAGCTTACTCGGCGCACGTCCAAGGATGCGCCAATAAAGGGTGGCGACCATGTCATCGGCGCTGGCATCGGATTTGGCGATGTCACGAAGGATATTGTGTTTATCGCCGACCAAGGTGTTCACAAGCGGGCCGCTAATGAACTGAAAAGTGCTGCTCAAGGATGTGCTGCTGGTGCGCTCGCACTCGCAAACGATCTGGCGTGCAGGCTTGCCAAACTGAGCGAGGAAGGTCTCCGGGGAGTTGGGATCCCCCTTGCGCCCAGTTTTGCCATTGATGGGGCCGGGCTTCTGCGCGGCGCGTGTGCCCAGGGGCAAACCGCTAAGCTGGGGCAACACACCGAGGGCGAGATGGATGCCGTCGTAGAGCTGCTCGGCGGTGAGGCGGCGCGGCAGCGTATGCGAGTAGTTGGTGAGGTCGGCGGTGTTGGTTGCGTTGGGTTTGTTATCGAGCTGGTAAGTGCGCGAGAGCATGATGGTGCGAATGAGGTGGCGCAGGTCGAAGCCGCTATTGGCGATATCCTTCGCAAGCGCGTCGAGTAGCTCGGGATGCGAGGCGGGGTTGGTGAGGCGGATGTCATCCACGGGATCAACGAGCCCTCGCCCCATAAGGTGGTACCAAATGCGGTTGGCCTGGGCCTTGGCGAAGAGCGGATTGGCCGCGCTGGTGAGCCACTTTGCCGTGGCTTGCAGTTCATCTTCGGCCTTGGCCAGTGCATGCATGTTGGCCCCGAGAAAGCGGGGCTTGGCAGCGTCACCCGTGCGCGGGTTTTCCAACTCGCCCTTGTCTTTGAGGAAGACAATCTGCTCACCGATGAATTCATGCTTGTCGTTCTTGTCGCTGCGTTTGTCGCCAATGAGCTTGTAGTCGATACGGCTGAAGACGCTGGCCCAACTGTAGTAGTCGTCCTGAGTCCATTTATCGAAGGGATGATTGTGGCACTGCGCACACTGCAAGCGGGTACCGAGGAAAACCTGGGCGGCAGAGACAGAGCGCTCGACGGGCGTGCGGTTGGCCCGGTAAAAATTGCTCGCAGGCTCGTGGTAGGTGCTGCCGCATGTGGCGATAAGGTCGCGCACCATAGCGTCGATGGGGCGGTTGCTGCGCACACTCTCGCGAATCCAGGCGTGAAAAGCTTTCATGCCCGTCTCGTCCAATGTGCGGCTTTCCACCTTCAACACATCGGCCCATTTCATCGTCCAGTAGTCGGTGAATTCATTGCGGGCTAACAAGGCATCAATGATGCGCGGGCGCTTGTCCGCGTGCTCATCCATGACAAAGGCGCGGGCTTCATCTGCCGTGGGCGGCTGACCGAGGAGATCGAGATGGGCGCGGCGAATGAAGACCTCGTCACTGCACAGCCCAGAGGGATTCATGCGCAAGGCTTTGAGTTTGGTAAAGATGGCACTGTCGATGTAGTTGTTTCGCCGGGGCTTGCCCCAGATGAAGTCAGGGCGATCCTCCACAAACATGAGACGCACGGGTACCGACTGGCCCAGATAACGAACAAGAACAGTGGGCTCGCCGAATTTGAGGCGCTTCACTAAGCCCGAGCGCGAGACTTCCACGAGGCCGTTTTGCAGTGGTTCATACACCGCATAGGGCGAGACATCGCGCTCAGTGCCGTCGCTAAAAACGGCGTACGCAGTGAGCTGCACTTGGTTCGTTCCAGCTTCCAGAATGGCTGTGCGTGGCGTGACCTCGAGCTTGGTCAGTAGCACATCATCTTTGTTCGGGGCGGCAACGCCACGCGCTATCCAATCGCGCAGTGTGGCATACTCCCAGCTCTGTGAGTCGAAGCGTTTGCCGCCTTCGTGGGCGAGTTTATTGGTAGCCTTTTGCAAGATAAGGCTTTGTTCCGGTGCAAAGCTATCAATGCGGCGGCCATCAGCATCAAGGGCAAGCGCGGCGTAGTCGAAAGCGGCGTCCTGCCCGCGCAGCGAAAGTTTAAAGCCCCCCTTACCGGAAGCATTGCCATGGCAGGTGCCGAGGTTGCAACCCGCCTTGGAGATAGCGGCCATGACGTTGTTACGGAACGTCAACGATTGCGGCTGTGCCTCAGTGGCCAGGGCACGGCTAGAGACGAGTGCGCAAGCGATAAGACTGAGATGAAGGAGACAGCGGGGCATTTTTGGAGGAATGCCAAACGCCCCGAACAAGCACAAACTTACGGCGCTTGAACCTTATTAATGACTTCGCAGAGAGCCTTAGAGTAGGCAGATTAACAGACTGCGGAGGGAGAATACCTCAGGCTCCAGCAGTCCTTATTTTATCGAATGAGTAACCTAAAGTTAGGCTTTTTTGCCTTTTTTAACCTTAGTGGTTACGGCAACCCCAGCGGTGATTTCAGCTTCACGCTTCTTTGCCCAGCGGGCTTTCTGGGCGGCGACGATGGCGGCGCGACCTGCTTCCGACATGGTGCTTTTCTTTGTTTTTTTCTTGCCTTCAGCTTTGGCATCCGCTTTTTCCTTGGAGGCGGCTCGCTTGGCCAAGGTTGCTGGCGAGAAGTTATAGGGGCGCTTGCCTGTGCTTTTGCCGGAGGCACTGCGAGTCGCGGCGGCTGGGGCTGGTTTTGCGCCAAAGATAGCCGCTATTTCTGCTTCCAGATTTTGAATCTGTTCGGCAATTTTGATGGCACGCTTTAGCTGATCGAGGGTGGGTGTGGATGATTTCATCGCGGGCACATTAGCGGCTTTGTACAGATAGGTCAATTTTTAGTGTTAGTTTGATGAAACTCGGCCCATTGGAAGAGAGTTAGTAAACTTGGGTCGCTGCTCATGGCGCTTGATGGATCATGTTATCAGAGGATGAAGATTACTGCATGGCTGCTGCCATTAGCAGTTCTTGCGTGGCTTCAGAACGGGTAAATTCACCCCCAATACGGCCTGCATTGAGCATCAAAATGCGGTCGCTCATGCCGAGCAACTCAGGCAATTCACTGGACACAAGTAACACGGCTTTACCTTCGCGGGTGAGGGTATTGATGATCTCGTATATCTCTAGCTTAGCCCCCACGTCGATGCCTCGTGTGGGCTCATCTAACATAATCACTTGTGGCTCAGTCATGAGCGCTTTGCCAAGCACCACTTTTTGTTGATTGCCTCCGGAGAGCTTGCCGGTAGCGGCATCCAGGCCGGGTGCTTTGATTTTCAAGCTATGGAATTGCGCTTGGTTGGCATGAGTTTCCTGGTTGTGATTCAACAGGCCAGCGCGGGTGAATTGATCAAGCGAGGCGAGGGAAAGATTGAAACCCACAGCGTTCTCCAAGACCAAGCCGTAGCGTCGGCGATCCTCGCTAACGAGCACGAGCCCGCTTTCAATGGCCTGCTGCGGGGTGGCACTATTCAGCGGTTTCCCGACTAGCCTAATGCTGCCCTTTACCCGCTTCCCATAAGCTCCAAAAAGATGCATCAGCAGCTCGGTGCGGCCTGCGCCCATGAGACCGCCAATGCCGAGCACTTCGCCAGCGCGCAGCTCGAAGGAAATGTCGCGCAGCACGGCGTTGCCCTCAGCATTATCGACGCTGAGGGCATCGACATGCAGCTTCACCTCGCCGGGTGTGCTGCTACGGCGAGGAAAGAGATCGGCGATCTCGCGCCCGACCATATGGCGAATGATCTCGGCTTTGTTCGACGCCTTGGCCGCAGTGGTGAAGACCGAAGCGCCATCGCGCAGCACGGTGATGCGGTCGGCAATGGCAAAAACTTCGTCCAGCTTGTGCGAGATATAAATGCAGGCCATGCCGCGTGCTCGCAGGTCGCGGAGGATGTCGAGTAAGAGGATCACTTCGTGCTCGGCGAGGGCGGCGGTGGGCTCGTCGAGAATGAGGATGCGCGAGTCTTTGCCGAGAGCCTTCACGATTTCCACGAGCTGCTTCTGGCCAACACCGAGGTCGCGGACTTTGGCGGCGGGGTCGATGGCGACTTTGAAACGATCCAGCAGCGCCTTGGCCTCGCGCTGCATGGTGGGCCAGTCGATGAAGGTGCCCCAGCGCTGCGGCTCGCGCCCGAGGAAGATATTTTCCGCCACGGTCATCTCATCAACCAGGGCGAGTTCCTGATAAATGACGGCAAGCCCAGCGCTCGCGGAATCGGCGATGCCGCTGAACATCGCCTCGTGTCCCTGCACCTCGAAGCGCCCCTCATACGAGCCGTGCGGGTGGATGCCGGAGAGCAGCTTGATGAGGGTGCTCTTGCCCGCGCCGTTCTCGCCGCAGAGCGCGTGGATTTCCCCAGCGTGCAGGTCAAAGGAAACGCCAGAGAGCGCGACGACGCCGGGGAAGCGCTTGGTGATGGAGTGGGCGGTGAGCAGAGGCATGATCGCTATCGAAGCGGAAGCGCGGGGCGTGGGCAAGACGGAATGATGGGTGGTAAAATCATGGAAGGCATCCCCATGCCCTGTCGTAGCCTCCCCTACCGCCGCCGCGCCCGCAGCTTGGCGCTGGCCGTTGTCCGCAACAGCGCCGCCAGCAGTTGATCCACTTTGTTGGCAATCGCCTGCACCTCCCCCTGCGTCGGCGGATCGCTCACTGTCATCGCCAGCGGCTGCACCCCGCTGGTGTTGAGGCTTTAAGCCCTGGGGTTGCCCAAGCGAGCCTCGGCGAATCTGGGCTACCCTGGGTACGCTGCATGAAGCAGGCGGGCAAACCCCACGCGTGGCCAGCCTCCGCGGTAGCCAGATGCCCTCCTTTCACGCCCTCGACAGGCGGCAGGCATCGCTGGGAACAGCACTGCGCTTGGCCCCTGCCGTTGGCTCGCGCCATTAGTGTCAAGCCAGTTGCGCCCGCCATTCCAGGGCCAGAACTCTGGCAGGGTCGCGGAGGACTTGTTACTGCCGGGCACGGTGAAGGGCGGCGTCCACATCTCATGCACATGCTCGGCCTCGACCACGAAGGCCTGACCTACAAGTTCCAAGGCCACCGCTACCGGCTTACGGATTTGCAAGGCGAGCTGGTGAAGGGCATCGCGGCTTGACAACGAGCACGCAGCGACCACCCATCGCGATGCACCGCACCACCGCCAAGCGACTCCTCTCCGGCTTCTCTTCGATCCTTTTTTTGGTGGCATCAGGCCATGGAGTTGGAGTTCAGGCGGCAGACCCACACTACCTCGTGCCGAAATCAACCTGGTCTCCGGATCACCGCACGGGAGTTACGGTTCCGGCACTTGAATTTGAGGACGCTATTAAGGTTCCCAAGAATCGCTTGGTCGAGGTCAAAACGGGACGGGTAATCGCCGACATCGTTGGCCTGGAAGCGTGGGATCGCACGAACCATGGTGGATACCTGGCCAAATGGGCGGCTGACGGCTCGTTGCTTCACTGGGAGGTCGGTGGAAAGTGGTTCCCGATGACGCTCGCGATCATCAAGCTCAAGGACAACAAAGTCGAGTGGCAGGCAGACCTCATGCCCGTGTGCCAGAAAGCCATCCTTGCGCGGACTAAGGTCGCCGCTCCAGCGCAGTATGAGGCAGAGAAGAAGGCGAATGAAGGAAACGGCGAAGCCTATCCCGAAGGTTTCTCGGTGGATGTGAGGACCGATGACACCGACGAGCAACCCGTGAAGCTGCCCCTGAAGGTGCATGTGGATCTGACGTCCGATCCGAAAGAAGGCCATCCGGGCATGTTGGATTCCTGGCTGGATGGCGTACTCGGTGAAGATGGCAAATTCACCATCCTATCCTTCAAACTGGGCAGGCGACCAGGATTGGATAATTCGTGGAGCAGCCCGTAGCACTGAGTCGAGCGGCCAGAGCGTGCGGTGCTTTGATCTCGTCTCCACCGCCAGCCGCAGGGTTTGCAGCAGCGGGCGCAGGACATTCCAGGCCGGGTTGGGCTCGGTGATTTCTTCGCCGGGTTCAGCTCGCGCAGCTTGTCCCACTCGTTGGTCAGAGTGTCGCCGTGGTAGATTTGGAACTCCATGTCCTTCACCCCGTGCAGCAGCATGTTCATCCTGGCTACGTGCTGTAGGGATTGATCACCACAAGGCCAGCGATGTGTTTGAAGTCGCCTTCGTTTCTTGTCACCAGCGGCACGCCGTATTCCAGTGCGGTGGCGGCGATGATGGCATCGCCCAGCTTCATGCTCTTTTGCTGCCGCAAGGTGATGGCACGCCGGATGATCTCCTCATCCATGGCAAGTTCAGCCGTTGTCGCCACAATCGTTTGCAGCCGTGCCTGCCGTTCGGGCGGCAGATTGCCAAAGCGTGGAAAGCCCAGCACTTCGATCCTTGTCACGCTTGCGATCATCGCATTCGCCCTTTGCACATAGGGCAGGCACAGCGTGTCCCCAGGCTCAGCGGCGTATATGAGGATGTTGCTATCGCACACCATGACTTTATTCGCGGCCCGGTAGCACTACATCCTCCCGCATTTCCTTTTGCCAGGCGACGGGATCTGGAATCACATCCATCAGTCCGCCCATGGCGCGTAATTCAGCGAATGCCTCCATGCGCCGCGCAATCATCTCGGGTGTGGCGGTGGGTATTTGACGCTTGGACTTCTCACGGGGTGCTGTGCCCGACACAACAAGCAGCATGTGGGTGAGACCGGGTTTGAGCCACGCAGGCAGGGGCGAGAGCAGCTTCAGGCTGCCATCTGCGGCGACTTCAACATCTGTCTCAAGGGTGTTCATGGGCGGCGAGGGTAAGCAATGGCCGGGAAAATGTAAAGCCTGCGCGTGGGACGTTCTACGGGCGCAGTGCCTCATTGAAAAGGACACCGAAAGGGTAGCGACCGGGAGGCAGGGATAGAGTCGATGCCTCATAAATGAGGACACCGTGGCTGATGGAGCCACGACTGATGAAAAAGAGCCTTGAAGACTACACGCGAGTG
>JANOAR010000198.1:0-32708 GCA_031411235.1 Verrucomicrobiota bacterium
CATCAATCACAGCAATCTCGACCCGAAGCAGATGATCCCCTGGCTGCACAACCCGAGGCTGCAAGGCAAGGATCAGCGCCGCCTGCTGGACTTGATGGATAACCTGAACAAGGAGCATCTCGCCGCGCGTGGTGGCCTGGACAACGCGCTGCAAGGCCGCATCGAAGCGATGGAGACCGCCTACCGAATGCAGACCAGCGCGACCGATGCTTTTGATTTGAACCAAGAGCCGCAGGCGATGCGTGAGATGTATGGCAAGAGCCCCTTCTCCAACGGCTGCCTCATGGCGCGGCGGCTGTGCGAGCGCGGTGTGCGCTTCGTGCAGCTCTACTACGGCAACGGCCAGCCCTGGGACACACACAGCAATCACGACAAGACCACGGCTACGCTCGCGGCAGACATCGACAAGCCCATCGCTGCGCTCATTAGCGACTTGAAGCAGCGCGGCCTGCTCGATGAAACCCTGATCGTCTGGGGTGGCGAGTTTGGCCGTACGCCCGTGAGCGAGAACGGCAGCGGTCGCGATCACAACCCGCACGGCTTCTGCATGTTCATGGCGGGCGGTGGGGTGAAGGGCGGCACCAGTTATGGCGAGAGCGATGAGTGGGGATTCAAGGCGGCTGTGGATAAGATGCACGTCAACGACATCCACGCGACGATGCTGCACTTGCTGGGCCTGGATCACGAGCGCCTCACGTACCGTTATGCAGGGCGTGACTACCGCCTAACGAATGTCGCGGGTCGCGTGCCACAGGCGGTGCTGGCGTGAGTGATCGCGGGATTTATTTGGCTCGACTGATGAGTCCACGGCGTAATGAAGGCATCACCTTCTGTCTCTTTCCCTAGCCCATGTCGCACATTGCTCTTCTCCCTTTTGGCAGCGCGGGTGATGTCCTGCCCTTCGTGTGGCTGGGGCGGTTGTTGCAGGCTCGCGGGCATCGCGTGACGATGGTGGTGGGGTGTTTGTTTGCGGAAGGCGCGCAGGCAGCGGGGTTGGAGGTCATCGCCCTGGGGAAAGCCGAGGACTTCGAGCGCATGATGACAGATCCGCGCATCTGGCAGCTCTACCAAGGTACGAAGATGGTGTTTGAATTCGCGGGTGAGAATACTGAAACCTATCTGCAACCCATTGAGGCGAGGCAGGGCACGGCAGACCGTTTTGATCTGCTTCTGGCTCCCTGCACGGTCTTTGGCGCACGCGTGGCTCGCGAGGCGCTGGGCATCCCGTTCATCACGGTGCATCTGCAACCTGCGGTGATGATCAGCGCGTATGAGATGCCGATTTTGTTGCCAGGGATGCAGCACCTGCGCCGCCTGCCGCTATGGCTGCGACGCTGGCTGATACGTCTGCCAAATCCAGCCGATCGCTTCGCCGCGCCAGCGGTGGCGCGTGCCTGTGCGGCGCGTGGCATCACACCGCCGAAGAGCCTGTGGTGGGACTGGGCGCACTCCCCGGATGGGGTGTTGTGTTTGTTCCCCGAGTGGTTTTCTCGCCCGCAGCCCGACTGGCCGCCTCAGGTTTTGCAGTGGGATTTTCCGCTGGAAGATTTGGCCCGGGAGCGGGCCTTGAGCCCCGAAGTTCAGGCCTTTTTGGCGGCGGGCGAGAAGCCGATCCTCTTCACACCTGGCAGCGCCAATATTCAGGCGCGGCGTTTCTTCGAGGTGGCGCTGGCCGCCGTCACTCGGCTGGGCAGGCGTGCGGTATTCGCCACGCGGAAGCTAGAGCAACTGCCGCCCCACCTCCCTGCGAATGTGCTCGCGGTGGAGTATGCGCCGTTCTCCGCGCTGCTGCCCCACGCGGCCGCCTTTGTGCATCATGGCGGTATCGGCACACTGTCGCAGGGCTTGGCGGCAGGCGTGCCGCAGCTCATCATGGCGATGGCGCATGACCAGCCCGATAATGCTTGGCGGTTAGAGCAACTCGGCGCTGGCCTAGGCCTGACGCCGCGCACCTTCACGCCCGATAGAGTGACGGCGGCATTGCAGCGTTTGCTCGCTGAGCCTTCGTTTGCGGCGGCTAGCCAAGCCTGTGCGAAACAAACTGCGGCGCGTCGTAATCCTGCTGAACTGGTACGCTGGATCGAGCAGCGGGTGCGGTAACAGGGCGCATGGCAAGGCATCATCGCGCACATCGGATGCACAGCCGTGCCCTGTGAAATCTGCTCCAACGCCTGGAATGTGCTCGCATTCAGCACGTCCCAACTTCACAACTACCGCCACGCATGAATCGCCGTCACCTTCTCCAGTCTGCCCTGCTCGCCAGCCTTTCCACCCTCGCCGCCGCAGCTGAGGGCAAGCCCAAACGCATCGTCCTGCGCTCCTCCTGGCAGACGGTCAACATCGGCGACATCGGCCACACGCCGGGCGTGCTCGCTCTGCTAGAAAAACAACTGCCCGACGTGGAAGTGCGCCTGTGGCCGAGCAAGGTGGATAACGGCGTGGAGGAGATGCTGCTGCGCCGCTTCCCCAAGCTCAAGATCGTGAAGACACGTGAGGACATCCTCGCGGCGATGGCCGAGTGCGACTTCCTTTTACACGGCTCCGGCCCTGGCTTCGTCGCGCAGAAAGATGTGGCTCACTGGCATGAAAAAACGGGCAAACCCTTCGGCATTTTCGGCATCACCTTCGCCGGCGATGCCAAGGCTATTGAGCTGTTCAATGCTGCGCGCTTCGTGTTCTTCCGCGACTCCATATCGCTGCAATACGCCAAGGATCATGGCTGCACCTGCCCCGTGATGGAGTTCGGCCCCGATGGAGCCTTCAGCGTGGACGTTGCGGATGAGGCCAAGGCCAGCGCCTTCCTCCAGGCTCACGGCTTAAAGGATGGGCAGTTCCTCTGCTGCATCGGCAGGCTGCGCAACACGCCCTACTGGACGATCCCGAGCAAAAAAGCCGCGTTCAGCGAAGCCAAGAACGCGCGTAACGAAGCCATGAAAGAGCACGACCACGCGCCACTGCGCGAGGCCATCATCGCCGTCGCTCGCCAGACCGAAATGAAGGTGCTGCTCTGCCCCGAGGACATGACGCAAATGGCCGTGAACAAAGCCCTGCTCTACGATCCGCTGCCCGATGATGTGAAGGCCAAAGTGGTGTGGCGCGATACCTACTGGCTCACTGATGAAGCCCTGAGCACCTACCGCCACGCGGCGGGCTTGTTTGGCAACGAGATGCACAGCCCCATCATGTGCGTCGGCAACGGCATCCCCGCCATCGTTTGCCGCTGGACTGAGCAAACCAGCAAAGGCAACATGTGGCGCGACATCGGCTTGGGTGACTGGCTCTTCGACCACGATAAAGATGAGCCCGCGAAGGGCCTAGTCGCAGCCGTGCTAGCGATGGCCAAAGACCCAGCCGCAGCGAAAGCAAAAGCCGCCAAAGGCCTCGAAGTCGTGCAGCAACGACAAGCCGTGATGGTGAAGGCCTTGGTGCAGGGGTGATCAAAATGAGATACTGACCAGGTTTATGGATTACTTAGTTCCTGAAACTTGCGCCGAAAAACCAGTGGCTCAGCGATCTGATCAAACACCTCGCGCGTCCCACCCGTGCCGATCACCACAATGCTGCCGTAGCCAAGGATGCGGCCCAGAATCGACTGATTCACATTCACCGACTCGATCTTCGACAAGTTCATCTCCAGCGTGCGCCGGGCAATCAGCCCCACCTTGATGACGATGCGCTTATTCGTGATGGCGAACTCACTCGTCATGCAGCGAATGATCGGGTGGATGAACAGGGTGAAAACATTGCTCAACTGGCAGAACACAATCCAATGCAGCCGCGCCTCATAGGCCACGACTTCATTGGGCGTCAGATGCGTGTGAACGTAGGAAGCCATAACGACGACTAGCCCGCACTCTGCTGAATCTTTAGCGACCCACCGCCATCCTCACTGCGCGTCATCACATTGGCACACGCCGGGCAAGTGATCTGCGCGGGAGGATTCGAGCCCGATATACAGAACAACGCCCCGCAATCGCCACAGCTCGCCGCTGATTCATTCGAGCAATACGGGCACGGCGCAATGCCCAGCAACTGGCTGCTATCCACCGCAGGCATTCGGAAGCCTATACTGCCTGCTGTCCCAGCGACCTCTGGCAACGGATGCGCCGCCTTGGCCATGTAGAAGCCACTGCGCTCATCCAAGCCAAAGCGGATCAAATACGCCCCGCGCTTTTGCAGGCAATTTACACGCAGGAACATCTGCCGCGCCCGGCCATCATGCACGGGCGTCTTGCGCAGATCGACCTTCTTCACCTCAGCCGGCAGATTGGCCAGCAGCGCATCGGGTGAGTTGTCGCCCACACCCAAGCTTGCGCTGTGGACAGACGCCGTGAGCCAGATAAAGAGCTTGGCAAAGCTATCGGTGCTGATGCTATCCATGCGCAACACGATGTCGGTGATCTTGCCCAACTGCGCGAAGTCCACATCCGCCCCGCAGCCGATGGCATAAAGATTTGCCGGACGCGTGACCGAGCGTGTATCCAGCAGTGGCAGAGCACTCTGCCAGTCATCCGTCGGCTGCCCATCGGTGATGAGGAAGATCAGCGGGCGGTAGTCGCCCTTCTCGGTGCTCGTCGTCCGCCGCACCTCTGTGCGAATGCTCTCAGCTACCAAGCGCAAGGCAGCACCCAGCGCCGTGCCGGGGCGCACTTGCAACGCTGGTGCCTGCACTTCATCCAGCGCCATCAGCGGCGCTAGCTGGCGTGCTTCACTATCGAAAGTGATGAAGCTCAGCCACACCGTCTCCAGCGCGTGTGGGTTGCGGCGCAGCTCTTTGAGCATCGTATCGACAGACAAGCGAGCGCCCTCGATACCAGGGCCGATCATCGACTCGGAGCAGTCGAGCAAAACATAGACAGGGAGGCGACGTGACATGGGATGGTGGGGTTAGGCGGTGATGAGTTGCACGCGAGCGAGGCGACCAGTGTCGCTGGCGTTGAAGAGCAGTTGCTGGCCGTCGATGAGTTCGATGGCGGTGTTGATCGGCACAGGCACTGCGGGCTGCTTGGTGCAGTCCTTCATGTTGGCTAGGCGCTGATTGGTGAACATCCACTTGCCCTTGTGGAAGGTGAAGTAGCCCACGGGTTTCTTTTGCTCGAGCGTGAGGCGTTCGTTGTTACCCACCAGCCGATCCGTGTGCCACTCGAAGAGGTATTGGCCCGTGTAAACCATCAGCCGGTGGTCATCGGGCTTGAAGCTGCTACCCCGTTTTGAATAGAGATCTAGCATCGGCAGTTGCCCGGTGAAGGCGGTGTTGCAGAAGGGGCAGATGGGCTTGGCCTTGTTGGCGAAGACGAACCACTTGTGGCTGCACGCGGGGTTGGCGCACTTCTGCAATAAGTCCACAGTGCGCAGCAGTGCGTTCTCCCATTCATCAGCCGTGGGACGCAAATTGGGCTGGTGCAAGCCAGTGATGAATGCTTGGTCAAAGAGCTTCTGTAAATGCGGGCCAGTGATGCTGTAAGGCATCTGGGTCACGTCGGAGAATGGTAGGTCGCTCTTCTTGATCTCCTTCAGGTTGGGCCGATTGCGCGAGTCAAAGCCGTGCTCGACGAACAATGCCTTGCTGCCCATTTCCAAGCTCATGCGCTCTTCCTCTGACTGCGCCGGATGCACTAGCCCGCCTTTCAGGGGATGGCGATGCAGCAGGTACATGTAGATGAGCACGGCGAGAGCATGGCGATCCGTCTCTATGCGCGGCAGGTGACGGCCATTGCCGACTGGCAAGTGCATGGTGCTGATGACCTCCGGCGCGATGAAGTCGGGTGTGCCCACGACATCCGGTGGGTACTTGTTGGGCACCACGAGACTGTCGATGTCGATGACTGCCGCGTTGCCCGACAGCGGGTCGATCAGCACGTTTTTATAAGACAAGTCGGAGTGAGCCAAACCGGCAGCGTGTAGGCGACGCACGGCACGAGCGATGCGCAGGCAGACCTTGAAGTAGTCGATCCAAGTTCCGCGCTCTTCCGGCGCGAGGTACTTTTGTAGGTTGGTGCCAGAAGAGTACCACTTGCCCTCTTTCTCGTTGCCCTTGATGCCCAACATGTCGCCATTGGTTGAGCCGTGTTTGAAGAAGAAGTGCGATGCGTAACAAGGCACCTTGATCCCTAGCAGCCCCTTGTGCTCGACAATGTGCGTGGGCCAGCAGAAGAGGTTTTGCCAGTAGTCGCCGCCGGGTTGGTTAAAGATGCTCTCGCGGTAGCGGCCCACGATGTTTTGTAGCCGATCCTTGGCATTAGCGTCTTGTTGCTTTCGATAAAATGCGACCACGTAGGAGCGATCTGGGGCAAAGTACACGTCCTTCATGCCGCCTTGCTTTGGCGGGCCATCGACGAACTGCATTGGCGTGCCGTCAGTGGCTTTGAGATTGACGATGGTGCTCATGTTTCGGCTGTGATCTCCGGCACGGGTTCGTTGGGCAGCAGCAGTGCGATGGTGCGGTCATCGTGGTTACCCTTGCTATAAAAGCCTGCCCAAGCTAGTAACTGAGCGTCAGCTTGAGCGTTGTCTGGCGTCAGTTGCACTTGTTTCCAAAGATCAGTCCAGAAGCTCAGCCATACGTCTCTATCGCCCAAGCTGACCTCGGTGGGGAAGAGCGGATCAGTAATGCCATCCGTCATCAGCACCAGCGCGTGGAAGTCTGGCACTTGGGCTACATGCAAGCGCTTGGCGATGCCTTCGGTGGAATACCAGTGGCCCTTCGAGGTGAGGAAAATCGTCTCGCTTGAGAACTCACCGCTGTCCGGCGTACTCATCACCTGCACGCTGCCATCGCGCTTCAGCAAGCCGATGCCGCCATCGCCAATGCCAAAGCTCAGCACCAGCCAGCCCTTTGCTGTGCGCCTTGCGGCAGCGAGTAGCAACGTGGTGGCATACTCCTTCGGCGCACGCGGCGGCTCTTGACCTTCCGCTTCATCATTGATGGCTTTCAGCGCAGCCTGGGCGGCACCACCCAGCCAAGTATAGGCTAGGGAGCGTAGTTGCTCGGGCGTCGCCTCGTCATCGGCTGCTTGCTGCGCCACACTGACCTTCGCTTCATCTGTGGGCTCGGCGCGTAGCTGCTCTTCCATGTGCTTGATCGCATGGGCACACGCGAGCTGCGAGCCTCGCCGCGACAGCTTGGCCGAGCCAGCGCCATCGGCCACGGCGATGAAATGCCAGCCGCTCGCGCCATCGCAGGTGATACGAAAATCATCATCGCGGAAGAGTGCTTCTTGAGCGTGCGAACGACCGCGCACGCTGGCAGCGACGATGAAGGCTGCGGGCGTGGGTAGGGCGAGCTTGTCGGTGTCGGGCTTCCAAAACGGATCATCTCGATTGGAGTCGAGGTTCTTCCAAATCGCCGCTGGATCGGGATTGATCGTGACCTTGATGCTACGTGGCAGTCCTTCGCTTGGGCCAGGGGACTTATCGCAGGCTTTATGTAGTTGAACGCGGATGACATGCTCACCATCAATAATCGGGATGCCAACCAAGCTGCTTTTGTCTTCACTTAATCGCAGGCCCAACTCGTCCAAGTCCTGAAATTTAACCTGCCAGTCGGCACCGCCGTCTGGGAACAAGCTGAGGATGGGTATCTCGCATAGCTTGCCCTTGGTCAGATTCATCGGCACACGCTCGGCGACTTTGGGCACTTTCGGTTCGGGAGGCGGCGCGGGCTTCTCCACCGCCCGATTCCAGTCGCGCTGCGGCTTGGCCGATAAAGGCTGCTGCTGGTGAAAGCCCGGCGCTGGGGGCGACGGTTTGGCGCTATGGCTTTGGAGTGAGTCTGCAGCCATCGGTTGCTGAGATGTGACGGCGACTGGGCGTCGCAGCAGTGCTTCAAACTCTGCCACACTGCTAGGTCGTTTGGCTGGGTCGAGTGATAGTGCTTGGCGCAGTGCATCCTCCTCTGGCTGCGTCACGAAGTTGGAGGCGATGGCGAGTTCCACTCCGCGCTTCACTCGCACTGCAGCAGCTACGGGCGGCTGGGCTGTTAGCGCGTGGTAGAGCACCGCAGCGAGTGAGTAGATGTCAGCCTGCACGGTAGGCAATCCGGGCGGCTCAGTGTCTGCCTCGGGTGGCGTATATGCCGTGCCACGCACGAGGTGCTCCGAGTCGCAGGCTTGGAATTGGCTCAGATCAATCTGGCACGTATCCACATTCATGATGAGACTCTCTGGTGTGATACCGCCGTGCGCCTTGCCTTTGGAATGGCTAGTTTGCAGATAGTTCGTCACAGGCAGCAGACAGCCGAGCAAGCGCTCGCAAGACAGATGATCCTGCGGAATCGCCCACTGGTGAAATAGGGTCTGGTTGATGGTTTGGAATTCACTCATGGGCGGGATTGGAAAGAGGGCGAGAAGTTCAGCAAACGAGGTTGATGTCGGCAGGCGGTGGTGGCAGTTCCAACGATGAGGTTAGGCCCGCGCTTTGGTTGCCAGCAGCCACAGCGGTGGAGACCCACTGGAAGAAGCTGCCAAAGGAATGCGCATCCATGGTGTCGAGCCTGACGACGTGCTGGCAGAGTTTGGCCAGCTCATCAGGCTTGCTCCTTTGCCCCGCTGCACAGCCGACGATGGTGCCAAAGCCGCGCCGCTGTACCTCGGGGATCATCGCGTTGTAGAGTTGCACATCGGATGCGCCGCCATCGGTCATCACGAACATCAGAGGTCGCCAGTCGCCGCGATCCTCTGCCGTGGTGCGGCGCACGTCGCGATCTACGAGATAGCACACGCGCTCCAGCGCCAGCCCCGTCATCGTCGGGCTGTGTAGCGGCGTCTCGATGTTGGGCAGCACGAAGTCCTCCAGCGAGGTCAGCGGCACCAACTCCTTTATCTCGCGATCAAAGGTGAGCAGGCACAGATGCACCGTCTCCAGCGCATACGGGTCTTTGCGCAGCGAGGCTAGCAACGAGGCCAGTCCCACCTTCACCGCTTCAATCGGTTCGCCGCGCATGGAGCCTGATGTGTCGAGCAGGAGGTAAACCGGGAGGCGGCGCATGGTGGGTGGTGGCAGTGATGTGTAGCGCTTGAATCAGCGAGCCCTTTTCTTCCGCAGTAGCGAGTGCATGGCTGGCCAAGTGGGAGTTCAGGCTTTAGCCGTCGGTGGGGGAGTGGAGTGCATCTTGCGGCTAAGCTGGGCGCGGGGCAGGAGGGGTTTGGCTCCTGCTCCAGCACATTGCGGCTGAAGCCTGGACTCCAACGTGCTGGCTCGAAGTGTTGCCCTGCCTCGCTAACCAAGTTTTAAGTCACGATCTGGATTTCAGGCGGCAGCGGTGGTAGTTCGCCGAGGCCTTGCACGTCCTTGCCAGCTTGGTCCACAGCCTTGCTGCCTTGGCTGACGGAGGCGCTGATCCATTTGAAGAAGGCCTTCATGGAGTTGCTGTCGGAGGTGTTGAGCCCCACCACGACTTCGCTGATTTGTTTGAGCACACTCGTATCGCCACCATCCACGGCGCAGCAGCAGACGATGCCCCACTTTTCTTGCTTGAAGCGAGCGAGGCCAGACTGCCAGCCGCTATCAGGGGCACCATCGGTCATGATGAAGACCATGGGTTTCCAATCGCCTTTGGTGGTCGGTGTGGTTTTGGTGAGTTCGCTGGCAGCGCGGTCGGCGACAAGGCTCAGGCCTGCGCCCATGTTGGTGCTGCCGGAGATGCTGAGGTTGGGTTGTTGGAACACGGTTAGCTCCGTGAGTGGCACGAGGACATCGGCAGTGCTGCCAAAGGTGATGACGCTGAGCCACGCTGTCTCTAGCGCGTAGGGGTCTTGGCGCAGCGCAGCGACGAGAGTTTGGATGCCATTTTTGACTGACTCAATGGGTTCGCCTGACATGGAGCCGGAGACATCAATGAGAAGATAGACGGGGAGACGACGCATAGGTTGGGAGGGCTAGTTGGGGATGTAGTTTTTAAGCAAGTGGATGAAGCTATCGAAAGGGTGGGCATCGCCGAGGGCGCGGAACTTCCAGCCGTCGTTGCGTCGATAGACCTCGCCGAAAACCATGGTGCATTTGCCATCGTAGGTGGCGTCGCTGTTGAGTTCGTAGCGGTACATTTCTTTACCCTTGCCATCGACAGCTCGGACATAGGCGGACTCGACTTGGCCGAAGTGCTGCTTGTTTTCGATGCCCTTGTAGATGCAGACAAGGAAGAGAATTTTTGAGTACCTCGCGGGGATGGAGTTGAGCTTCACCACGATCTGCTCGTCGTCCTTGTCACCCGAGCCGCCAACGATGTTGTCGCCGCTGTGGTAGATGAGGCCAGAGGGGTGCTTCAAATTGTTGAAGAAAACCACATCACTGCCTTGCAGCTTGTCGGTGCCCAGCGTGGTGATTTTGTCGTTCTCATCGAGCACGAAGGCGATGGCATCGAGGTCATACTCGACATCATCCTTCTTGCCAAAGATGCTGCCGAGGAAGCTCGCGGGTGGCTTGGCCCGCACCTTCCAGCCAAGGCCGATGGTGATGGAATCGAGATCGTTGGTGTCTTTGCGCAGATCAATAGTCTGCCCTTTTTTGAGGAGGTTGAGTGCCATGGGAATGGAGAAGCTGAGGTTTAGGAGAAGGCGCGGGCATACTTCTTCACGAAGTCCATCAAGCCTCCGCCTGCGGCGTTGCCGAGCGCCTCGAAGCGCCAGCCGTTGCCGCGCCGATACAGGCGACCAAACTCCACGCCGGTGGCGGTTGAGAAGTCTTCATCTAGCTCGAAGCGCAGCATCTCTTCCTTGGTATCAGCGTTGTAGATGCGGATAAAGCTGTTGCGCACTTGGCCGAAGTTTTCCGAGCCTTCTTCATCATAGATGGTCACGCTGAAAATGATTTCTTCGACGCGCGAGTCCACCTTCCCGAGATCGACGTCGATGACTTCGACATCATCCTGACCGCCCGACTGCTCATCGCCTTGATGAACGACTGCGCCTTCGGGCGACTGGATGACGCCGTTGGTCTTTGGGGTGTTGTAAAAGATGATGAACGGCTCGCCGGGGACTTGGCCATTGCTTCCGAGCATGAAGGCAGAGGCGTCGAGATCGGCCTCGCCTTTCCAGCCTAGACCAACGCCAATGCGCTGGAGGGTGACATCTTCACGTTGACCTTTTTTGAGACTGATAGCCATGGGGATAGGGGAGGGGAGTTGAGTGGATGACAGATGTTTAGGCAGCCGATGAAGGCTTGCTCTTGACGATTTCAATGATCAGACGCACGGGCCAAAAGATGGTGCCTATAATGTAACCCGTGATGGCGGAATATATTTTCATGGGCCAGCGCACAAGCCAGATGAGTGGTGCGCAAAGCTTGCGCATCGCGCCAGCCTCGCCGTAGAAGATTGAAAGGGCGAGGATGATGCAGATACCGATGAATTTCTGGAGCGCCGAAACATGCACTGGCCCAGGTAGAAGTTGTAGCCCACTTGAGGGATCACTAAGCAGTTCAAAGACAAGGATACAGCCTACGTAGCCGATGAGCAGGAAGGCTGTGTTCTCAAGAATCGGAAAGCGGTCAATCAATTTGATGCAAATTCCTGCCAGGAAGCGCAGGGCGAGGATTCCGATAAAGACACCCGTACAGACAACCCATAGCTTGGGACTGATGGCTACGGCGGCTACTACGTTATCAACGCTGAGGCTGAGATCCATAAACTCGATGGCTAGCACCGTCATCCAAAAGCCGCGTTGATTGCCGCCGCCCTCAGCATCGTTGTCACCATCCTCATTTTCTTGGCCGCTGAAATGAGCTGCCATGAGATGCACGAGGTAAGCCGCGCCTATAATTTTGAGCCAAGGGTTGGCGATGATCCATGCCGCTCCCCACATGCACAGGCCGCGAAAAACATAGGCACCGATAATGCCATATTTGAGCGCGAGGAACTTTTGTTTCCCTGGCAGATGTTTGGCCATCGCTGCGATTGCCAGCGCGTTGTCCACACTCAACAGGCCTTCGATAATGATTAGCGAAATAATGACCGGAATGGCTTCGATCAACTCTGGTGTCGAAGGGAACGAAAACGCTGCGAGTAAGTAAGGGGGGGGCTCATAGTGTAATTCTTACAGTTATACGTACACCAATTGTGATTGGCAAGTTTAATCATCAATATTTAGAAAAAGATCGTCAAAGCCTTGTGCAGTAAGGAAAAGGCCACTCAAAACAGCTTTGATTGAGGCGAAAATCAGCCGTGATGGTCAAGACGCTGGCGAAGGGGTGAAGTCGGATTTACCCCAAGTGCCGCGCCAAGCTCGCGTGGATGTGCATCTCCACCACTTCGCCCATGGATGCGCATTTCTCGAAGGTAGCGTTTTTGTGATATTCGCCGAGTTCATGTTTCAGTGAGTCAACCTTGTCCTTAGGCTCGGCGGGGTTGCTTTTCATGCAGGTGAACAGCGCGTTGAGCCGTGTCTGCTCGGAGAGAAAGCGCCGGGCGATGAGGCTACGCTCTTCGTCTTGATACTGCGACATGGTGGGGAAGTTAAGGCACTGGGCGCACATCTGCACCACGGGGTGGTTCTCTTTGAAGAACTGCGGCAGGTAGATGTTTTTGCGGCCTTCGTAGGACTGCTGGTCGAAGTCGATGGCACGCACACGATACTGTACTTCTTCAAAGTCGGGCGTCATATCGACCACGTAGTTATAGCTGCGCATGTCGCCCAGTAGGCGCACGAAGCAGCGCTCGCTGAACTTCACAAACTCCTTGGCGACGCGCACTTTATTGAAGTCCTCGCGGGCGAAGTAATCGCGGATAAAGACATCGCCCGGCACCCCGGCGATATGTTCCTCCACCAGTGTGCCACGATGAGCGAGGTAGGTGATGCGGTTGGGCGAGAGCAGATGCTCCAGCTCCAGCCCGTAGATGCGCGAGGCATCGGCCACCTTCATGTAGAAGTGGTCGTAGTTGTCATTGTACTGATTCACCACGCGGATGCGAAAGGGCTTGGAATTGCCAAACTCGCAGAAGTCCACCCTCTCCACCTGCAAGTGTGGCACGGCGTGTAGATCACCCGTTTTCAACAGGGAATAGATGCTCGTCAACTTCGGCCATAGAGCGGCCTGAAAGCCGCGCTCATACATCACCGTAGCCCAGTGGGTGGGCAGGCCAGAGCGATCAAAAAGAGGATAACTCTGGTCAAACCCGCGCAAGTCGTCATACGTGGCTGGCAGGGCAAAGCGTCGGCCAAAGGTATCGAGATAGGTTCCTAGAGTCTCACTGATCGTGAGAAACTCTTTGCGGCGTGTGATCTCAACCATTGTCTGGGAGAAGAAATTTGAGCTAATTCTGATAAGAAGTGCGTTGTTTGGACACCACTTCATGCCTATTTAAATCAGCCTCACTGAGCTGAAGTTCCAAACGACGCAGGGTTAGTTCCATCTGCTCAATGTATTGCACAAGTGGCAGCAAAGGCTGTTGTCTCGCCGCCAAAGTTTGCTTCTGCGCACGGGCGGCGGAGAGGCGCTTCTTTGCTTCAAAAACCTTATCTTGAATAGATCGGCGATAATCATCAGCGGCGTCTAACTCCAGGCGATTTTTGTCTCTAACTTGTTTGGTTGTGAGCGTTGAAGAAACGGCCACCTCACGCGGAGTATCTTCAGGCTCTGAGAATCCTAGAATGGCCTGCAAATGAAAGGGGAGTTGCTTCAATTCGATTTTTTTCACCCCTGCATTGTGCGTAAAGTTTACGGTCGATTCGGTTAATTCCAGCATGGTCACTTGCTGAAAGACTTTGCCGTCGATGGCAAAATCTTCCAGTTTCATGCCTGGAGCGCGGCGACGGATGCTCACTTTATAAAGTGTTTTGTAATTCTCGAATTCCTTCTTCATCTGCTCGACTTCCTTCTTCGCCGCATCGCGTTCCGCACTCACCTTGTCACGCTCTGTTTCCAGTTTTGTGCGCTCCAATCGCGAGGCTTCGATCTGCCCTTGCAGTCGCTTGGCCGCTTGTTGTGTTTCAAATTGCTTTTGAGTCAATGCGTCGATCTCACTTTGGAGCGCCTGGGCACGGCCATTGTCAGAGGAGTTGCAAGCGGTGAGCAAGAATGCCAATGGGAGTAGGAGCGCAGCGATGGGTTTCATGGGATAGGGAGCTGGGGCGTTGGGTGCCAGTGTAGCACACGACTGCATCCTAATAAATTAGCGAGTGACATAGCAAATGGTTTCGCTTCAATATTCCAGTTCCCTTGGGCATTTCTTGAGCCTGTCGCTTGCACGGCCTTTCTAAACAGCGCTGCTCCCAGCAGGTGCTTGCCCTTGCCCTGTTTTTCCAGTTGACCCAGCCAAGTTGCCCCCTACCATCGCCGCCCTCACGCTCCCCAGCCTCTTGAAACCCATCCGCTGGTTGATCACGTGAATAGCCACTAGGCCGCCATGAAAGAGAACATCCATCCTACCACGCACGATACGTCGATCACCTGCACTTGCGGTGCCGTCTATAACACCCTCTCCACCATCAAGACGATGAAAATCGGCATCTGTGCCGCTTGCCATCCTTTCTTCACGGGGGAGACACGCTTCATCGATACCGCTGGCCGCGTGGACAAGTTCGCCCAACGCTACGGTTCCGTCTCTGCTCGCCGCGCCACGCCCAAGCTCGCTGCCGCCGTCGCATCCTAGCTACAGTATTCTGATTTTATCGAAAACGGTGACCGTGCCCTCTTGGTGCGGACACCGTTTTTTGTTTTTAGTTTTGCACTGCTATGGACTACGCACCTCTCATCGAAAAAAAGCGCATCCGCCTCGGCGAACTCGAGAGCTTCATGGGGCACCCCACCTTCTACGACGATGCTAAAAAAGCAGGTGAACTCATGCGCGAGCATCGCAATCTTCAAAAACTCGTCGAACACTGGGACACGTTTTTGAAGGCCACCCATGAACTCGCTGAGAACCGTGAAATGGGCAAAGCCCTCGATGAACTCGGCGAGATGGCACGCGCAGAGATCCCCGGTTTGGAGAAGCAGATCGGCGAGCTAGAGACTGCCGTGCAGATGCTCATCCTACCACCCGACCCCCTTGAAGGCCGTGATGTCATCATGGAAATACGCGCTGGTACAGGCGGCGACGAGGCTGCCATTTTCGCTGGCGATCTCTACCGAATGTACAGTCGCTACATCGAGATGCGCGGCTGGAAATATGAGTCCCTCGACTCCAATGCCAGCGATGCGGGTGGTTTCAAAGAAGTGGTCTTCAAGGTCAGCGGCGAGGATGTCTATCGCACCCTCCGCTATGAGAGCGGCGTCCACCGCGTGCAGCGCGTCCCCGTCACCGAGGCCCAGGGGCGCATCCACACTTCTGCGGCTACCGTCGCTGTGCTTCCCGAAGCCCAGGAAGTGGACATCGAACTTAAAACTGAAGATGTGCGCATTGAAGTCTGCCGCTCCTCTGGCGCAGGTGGCCAAGGCGTCAACACCACAGACTCCGCTGTGCAAGTCCTACACATCCCCACAGGTACCATCGTGCGCTGCCAGGATGGACGCAGCCAGATCAAGAATAAAGAAAAAGCCCTCACCATCCTGCGCTCGCGATTGCTGGAGAAAAAGCAAAACGAGGAGGCCAGCAAGTACTCCGCGCACCGTCGTAACCTCATTGGCAGTGGTGGGCGCGAGGAAAAAATCCGCACCTACAACTACCCTCAAAACCGCGTCACCGATCACCGCATCGAAGTCACACTCTACAATCTCGATAGCTTCGTCGAAGGCAATATCGACGGCATCGTAGAACGGCTCGTCGCCAGCGATCTCCAGGATCGACTAGCCGATGCGGGGCTCGGCTAATCTGCCTTTGGCCCGTCCATCCGAAAGCTTGTCTCGCCGGGGAATAATGTGGCCGTGCGCTTCTGCTCTACTCCGTCCCAATAATAATGCACGGTGAAAGCGTACTTCGCCAACTTTGTCGCCTGGATACACCAACCTACTGGGCTTGATGGACTCTTCATTTTCCAAGTAGCCGTGATGACAACGGGATCATCGGCCTTCACCAGAGCGGCTTGGTTTTGACCTGTAAACGTAAGAGTAATCGGTGGAGCGAACGGCTTCTCAGGCTCACATAGAAAAATCAGCCAATCTCTCACGGCGTCAGCGGCTTGTTCCTTCAGCTTCAGCAACTCCTCCTCGGTGCGATAGGCCAGATCGACCTTCATCATGTAGCGCTCGCGCATCGGGTCTGCCGTGAAGCAACGAGGATCGACCTCAACGGTGATCTGGCAGGTGCCATCTTTATTGAAGAAACAACGCACAGGAATATCAGGCTCGGGATTGGCCTGCGCCTCAAGCTGTTGAAGGCAAAAACACAAGCTCAACAGCAAGAGCAGTCGAAGCATGGAAGAGGTAGGGAGCATGTATGGCATCGGAACGTGGCTATCTGGGTATGGATAGCGCCATGCTTCCCACCGCACCAGTATCAATCCGCAGGATACACGCTTCAAACGATGCTGCCCTGGCAAGTGGTGACTTGTCAGGGCAGCGACTTAGCTGAATTCAGCCAAGCTCATGCTCGCCTACCGCTCATGGCGGCTAGAACGTGAGCGATTGTCCCGGAAAGCGTAGTCTTGGAGATACTCGGGTT
Organism: Verrucomicrobiota bacterium; assembly: GCA_031411235.1. Classification (GTDB taxonomy): domain Bacteria; phylum Verrucomicrobiota; class Verrucomicrobiia; order Verrucomicrobiales; family Verrucomicrobiaceae; genus JANOAR01. The sequence continues at coordinate 16,529 of JANOAR010000198.1, forward strand.
CGCGGCTCGCATAGAAGGCATCCGAGCCCTCCATCGCCGCCATTGTGCGGGAGAAGTCGCCCATCAATTCACGCGTGCTGGGGCACAACCGCACGCCACCGGCGCTCTGCCTCATGCAGCCTGCTGCACGTTTGATGGCGCAGAAGATACGCTCCAGGCTAGCGCCTTCGGCACCGTTTTCAGCGGCGCTGTGCAGGCGATCCGTCAGCCCCTGGACGGTGTGGATGGCACTGAGGAAATTTTGATCCGCGCTGCACACACGCCCATAACCTACATGCTCGCGATGCTCACCGCCGATGCTGTCGGCTATGTGATCCAGAGCACGCGCCTGGGCTACAAAACGGCTATTGCAGTTGGCCGCTGCCAGGCAAGGTATCACAGCGATGACGGCTACGATGGAGCGAACGAATGATGATGTTTTCATGGTATTTGAATGAGTTGCAGCACATCGGACGAAGCCGTTTCGATGCTATTCAATGATTCTATTTTCTTCTTTGGCGCGGCTCATGTGAGGTGCCTCCTTTGACAAATAGAATGCATAGTGCTCCACCTCAGCGCTTGCACACACCGCGCACCGCACGCAGCACTGCGCCACTATGCCCACCGCCCAGTTCACTGACCTCCTCGCACGCCCCGAGCCGCTGCTCGCACTCGCGCCGATGCAGGACGTGACCGACCTGCCCTTCTGGGGGCTGATGCGGCGCTACGGTGGGGCCGATGTGTACTACACCGAGTACTTCCGCGTGCATCCCGACTCGCATTTGGAGAAGCCAATCCTGCGCTCGCTGGATGAGAACCCCACAGGTCGTCCGGCCATCGCGCAGATGATTGGCAATGACATCCCCAGCCTTGTCCGCAGTGCCAAGGAACTGCAACAGCATCCCATCGCCGCCGTCGATCTGAACCTCGGTTGCCCAGCGCCCATCGTGTATAAAAAATGCGCTGGCGGCGGACTGCTGCGCGAGCCCCAACGCATCGACAGCATTCTCGGTGCGCTGCGCGATGCGGTGTCGATTCGCTTCACGGTGAAGACGCGCCTCGGCTTCGATGACGAGCGCACTATCGACACCTTGCTGCCCATCTTTGCCCGGCATCACATCGACCTGCTCACCGTGCATGGGCGCACCGTTTTGCAAATGTATCGCGAGGGTGTGCGCTACGATCTCATCGCCGAGGCGACCGCCGCGATGCCCTGCCCAGTGCTGGCCAATGGCAACATCCTCTGCGCCACCGATGCCGAGCGTGTGCTGCGCGAAACGGGCTGCCGAGGGCTCATGATCGGGCGTGGAGCCATTCGCAATCCGTGGCTCTTCGAGCAAATTCGCGCCCATCTACGCGGTGAGCCCGTGGTCTTTCCCACAGGCCGCGAGGTGCTCGCCTACATCCATGATTTGTTCGATACCGTGGTCGAGCCTGGCTCTGAGGCGAACCAATGCCACAAGCTGAAAAAATACATGAGCTTCCTCGGCCCCGGCCTACCCGAGAGTGAGCGCTTCCTGCACGACATTCGCCGCGTAACCACACACGCGGCGTTCTTCGCCGTGTGTGCCGAGCACTTGGATCACGATGAGCGAATGGCGCTGGTGAAGTGAGCCCGAAAACCGTGTTTGGGCTTAGCCGCGATGGCACCGCCCTACTTGCCCACCGTTATCGTCTTATCTGCGATCTCGCCGCTCTCTGCACCGCGCAGATACTTGGCAAAGAAGCGCTCCACCGTGGCATCCAACTCCGCTGCGGCGAAGCCATGACCACCGCCTTCCATCGTCAACAAAGTGCTGCTCACGCCTACTTTTTTTAGTGCCGCATGAAGTTCCGTCGCTTGAACAAAAGGCACCAACGGATCGCGCGTACCGTGCGCGGTGAGGAAGGGTGGATCATCCTTGGAGATGTAGGTCACAGGGGAGGAATCTCGCGCCGCCTCGGGCTTGTCCTGTACCCGTCCGCCGATGAGCAATGCCTCGGGATACCCCGGCACCGTGCGGTCGATAGTGCTCTCCTGAGTGACCATCGTGACGAAGTTCTCGGGGCCATAGAAATTCACCACGCACTGCACACGGCTGGTCTCCTTGCCGTTGCTACCCAGCGTGCCTTCCAGCGCTGGCACATCGCCCGCTGTGCCCAGGATACTGACCAAATGCCCCCCCGCCGAGCTGCCCCAGATGCCGATGTGCTGGGCATCCAAGCCAAGGCGAGCGGCATTGCCTTTGATCCAGCGGAGCGCCGCTTTGCAGTCGTTGATTTGAGCGGGCCATTGTGCCGTGTCGGTGAGTCGATAGCCGACCGACACGCCGACGTAGTCGCCCGTGGCAACGAAGGGGGCGAGTTGTCTCGCTCCACTGCTCTTGTCGCCAGCCTTCCAGCCGCCGCCGTGTATCCATACGATCACGGGTAGCGGCTTGGCATTCGCGGCCCGCTGCTTGGGCAAATACAGATCGAGCTTTTGGCGCGGGTTATCCGTGTCGGCATAGGCGATGTCACGCTGCACTTCGATGTTCGTGGGCAGAGGTTTGGCTGCTGATTTGGCAGTGCCTTTTGCGCCACCTTTGCCCTGCAAGCGTTGCAGCATGTCGAGGTGCTCAGCCAGTGAGATGCCGCCGCTGCGATCCGTATCTGCCGTGGCAAAACCACCCAGCAAATTCTTCGGCAACTCATCGCGCGAAACGATGCCGTTGTGATCTTTGTCCCAGCGCTGGTAGTCTTCCGTCGCAGCCTTTGCTTTAGCGGCATCCACTGGCCTATCGGCAATGGCAAGCCGTGGATAAAGCCCCGCAACAGCGAGGCAGGAAAAAAGCAGCAGTGTGGTGTATTTCATGGCAGCCGCAGGGAACGTGCAGCGAGGGCACATCCTTCAACGCGAACGCTACGATAGAGACAGGAGCGCTGGGCTCCGCTGCCGCCGCATCACCTATCCACACGCCACTGCTTGGTGATCTCATCCCACCCCATCCCGTCATCCGCAGGCAGGGCAGCTAGCTTCGCACAGCGATGCGACACGGCCTCGAACATCGTCGCGATCTGCTCTCCGATTTGCCAGAGTGTGTGGCGGAAGTGGGCCTTGTCGGCGGCTTCGATCATCTCGGCATAGGTCAGGCCGACGAGCTGGTGGATGTGGTCATGGCACTCGCCGTTGGTGAGTTTCATGTCGGCTAAAACATCGTCGGCGTGATGGCGCAGCCAGCGACGGTTCTCGGTAAGCACGGCGCGGATGGTGGGCTCGGCATCAGGGAGCCAGCCGTCGGTGAAGAGCTTGCCGAGGTGGCCCTGTGATTTGGCACAGCGCATGTAGTGCGTTTGCAGAGGCTCGATGGGCGTGTCGGCCATGTCGCTGAACAGGGCAGGCCAGTTCAAGTGGAACTCTTTAACCCCGATCTCGTGGAAGCTGATGAGGTCTTGCACAGGCCGATTGCGTGCGGTGTAGCGGCCATCGACGAGGTTCAATGTGATGCCGGGTTGGATGCCTTTGATCAGGCTATCGCTCACCACATGGACGATCCAGCCGAGCGCATACGCGAGCTGTCGCTCACCGGGGCCGAAGAGGTCAAAGGCATCATCAAAAACGGCGGCAAAGTAATCGGGCAAATGATCCCACGGCACATGAAATGACTTGTCCTTCTGCACGAAGCCAAACACAAGATGCGCGCGGCCATAGAAGCGCTCGTGTACCTCGCGCGGCGTTAGCGCACCACCCGGCGTGGCGAGCTTGAACTGGCGCACGGCACCGCCTGTGATCGGGCTTTTCTCCAAAGGCACGGTGCCAAAGCCCACCTCGCGCCCCGTATCCACGCAGATGGCCTCGGGCATCACCTGGATGTCGCTGCCGATGTAGGCCCCTGCGACACAGCTAGCGAAGTGCCGCCGAGCGAGATTGACGAGCGGTAGCTTGCGCTGAGCGGCGGCCTTCAGTCCGAGCACGGCATACAGGCTGTGGCCGACGATGCCGCTCATGAGAATGCCTCGATGCGATCTGTATAAACACACACCAGTTTGTGTGCTGGCAGTAGTGCCTCAATCCGTGCCCACACGGATGCCAGGAAGGCATGATAGGCGTCGCGTCTCATGTTACTAAATCGCAAATGGACGATCCAAGGCGGAGGCGAGGAAACAAGAATTCGATCAGAGAAATCAGCGTCTTTAGAAACGATAACCCACTGGTTTTGAGTCGCATGAAGCCATAGCTCCGAGTCGCTTGGATTTGCCCCAGGTGCGAAGCATGAGTGACTGGAAGCGATGGCGTGAACGTCAATCGCGACGGAAGATTTTCGTCCAGTAGAAAGCCTTTCACACCAGTGTGGCTATTTGAAAATGATTGGCCATCAATCGTGAGGCCCAGCCCATGCATGCTCTTATGTCATCACGAGTGAGACTTGGATACTCATCGAGAAGATCATCTTCGGAATCACCAGCAGCGAGAAACTCCATGATGGTCTGCACAGTGATTCTAGTCCCTTTCACCACGGGACGACCATTGCAGATGTTGGGGTCAATGATGATGCCTTCAGTCATGGCTTGATGTTACTGGGTCGCGGATGCGGTTGCAATACCCGGGTTCATTTCACTCGCTCGTGCTGCTTCGTAACCGTCACCGTTTCGCCATCACTCACCGCCGTGATGTTGCCATGAAAAGCAGTAACGAAAACCTGGGCACCGAGCGCACCATAGACCTCGATGGCCTTGTCGCCAGGTGAGCGCGTGTTGGGCGTATTGGCATTGGCTGGGTAGTCGGGGAGGCAGGAGGCGACGACGTATTGCGGCATCACCATCTTGGGGAAGTCAAAGCCGGGATTGAAGCCGTGATGGTTCGCGGTGAGCACGGTGGCCTTCAGTTTTTCAGGTGGGACGTTGGCTTTCATGGCCTTCTCGAAAGTACCGCCATACGAGTCGCCGGGGAAGATGAAGACGTTCTTCCCATGCTGCACGCGCAGCACGATGGAGTTGGAGTTGAGAAGGCCGTGGTCGCTGACCTTGGTCGGGTCGCTGTTGGGGTCAAGAAAGCCCGCAGGCGGCGATAACACCTCCACGGATAGGGCCGCATCCAGCTCTAACTTATCGCCCAAGTGAACCGCACGATGCACGCCACCTCGCGACACTGCGAGGCCGCGCAGCCTTGTGTAGGACAGCGTCTGGCCGCGCCCTTCATAGCCGTGGTCGATGTAGTTTTTGAGCTTCCAGTTGTTGATTAGCCACTCCACGCCGCCGTAGTGGTCGCCATGCGGATGGCTGATGGAGACGCCTTCGATTTCGCTGTGGCCATGGGCTTTCAAAAAGGGTGCGATGGTGTCGCGCCCCGCATTGTAATCGGTCTTATCGTTCACCCCGCCGGTGTCGATGAGAAAGGCTTTGCCGGAGGGCGTCTCCATGACCACGGCGAGCCCATGCACAGGCATGTGTAGCCAAGTGACGGTGAGCTTGCCCTCGGCGTGAAGCCATGTGGGCAGGATGAGAAACAATAACAAACGAGTGATAGCCATACACTCACAACGAGCCCCCAGCAGCGGTTCTGACAGGGCGATGCGATGGCGAGCACTGTCATAAATTGGCTCGCGATTAAAGGCGGTGTTGCTAATACTTGCTCCACAATGCGTCTCCCCGTCATTCTCTCCGCAGTCGTAGCACTCCTTGTCTGTGGGCAAGTGGATGCCAAACCAAGATTCAATGGCTCCGTAGGGTATGAGTTCGTTAATAATGGCGAATCGCTCGCCATCACCACGGGCCTGATCGACAACTCCGTCAGCACCGCTGGCACAGGCACGTTGCAAGTGGTGCTCTGGGCGACGACTAGCCCCTACAAAGGCGGCTCGATCAGTGGCAAACAACTGGGAACCTACAAGCTGACGCCACTTAAAGCAGGGCAGTACTATCGCGACCTGCGCAAGGTCGTCACCTACAGACCGCCTTCCACCAAGGGCACCTATTTCATCACATTAACGCTCTCCGAATTCAGCAACAATGCCTTTGGCATCGTGGACTATCGCAATATGCCCAATGCGCTCACACTCGCTCCCTTCAAGGCTTTCACCATGAGCACATGCAGTTGGCAGTCCAATCCCAACGAAGGCACCGTGGCCCTCTCGGTGGGTAAAATAAGTCATCGCAGCAAGGGCAAAACAGGCAGTCTCAAGATATCCATTTGGGCAACCGATGCCCCATATCGTGGAGGCAACTTGGTTGGCCACTCGATCGGTTATGTGGTCAAGGATGGCCTCGAAGCGGGTTATTCGTACACGAACTTAAAACTCACCGCGAAGTACACCCCACCGCCCAAGGGCACGTATTCAACGGTCTGGGTTCTCTCCCAGTACAACCAAGGTAAGTACACCATCGTGGACTACATAACGACCCACCAGTTTGCGACCTTCCCCTGAGCGGACGAACTCTAAAACGTTGTCACTGAGTAAGAAACACCCACTGAAACATTGCCACAAGCTAGCCGTTTTCTGCCGCCCATGATCCATAACTCCATGACCTCTACGACCTACCTCGCGCTTGCACTTGCAGCGGCGCTGACGGCTCACGCCGAAGACAAAAAAGCCCAACCCGACGACAATAAACCCTCGCCCATCGGCTACTCCGACACGCCCCTTATTTTTCCCGGCAGCCCCTGGAAGGTTCACGACATCGACCGCCCTCGCCCCAAGGCCGTGGCACCCGGAGCAACGGCAGCCGATGCCCCTGCCGACGCGGTAGTGCTCTTCGATGGCAAGGATGTTTCCAAGTTCCTCGGCAAGGATGGTGCCGAGTGCCCGTGGAAGATCGAGAACGGTGAACTCATCGTCCAGGGCGGCGATATTTGGACCAAGGAAAGCTTCGCCAGTTGCCAGTTCCATATCGAGTGGAAGAGCGACCCCAAGACCGCTGGCAATAGCCAAAAAAAGGGCAATGCAGGCGTCTTCTTCATGGATCGCTATGAGACACAAATCCTCGACTGCGACAACAACCCCACCTATGCCGACGGCATGTCGGGCGGCATCTATGGACAAACTCCGCCGCTAGTGAATGCCGTGCGTAAGGCGGGCGAATGGCAGACCTACGACATCATTTTCACCGCGCCAAAGCTCGACAAGGGCAAGGTCATTGAGCCCGCTCACATCACCACCATCATCAATGGCATCGTGGTGCAGAACCATACCCGCATCCTCGGCCCGACTCAGCACAAGAAGGTCACCAACTACGACGGCACCTTCCCAGACAAGGCCCCGTTCCGCTTCCAGGATCACAAGAACAGTGTCCCCGATCGCTTCCGCAACATCTGGGTGAGGCCGTTGTGAAAGCAGCGAGCCCGACGACTCCATGAGCGCTCCAGCCCCATCACGACTGCTACGCCTATTATGGCTTGCCGCGTTGGTGGGGTTCATCGCGTTGGTGTTTTTCCCGCTGAGCACTCGGTTGACCCGTGCTTGCGGACTTTGCCTCTTGTTCATCGTGGCTGGTGGCCCCATCGCCCTCTGTTGGCATCGTCGCCTATGGCGCTTGATGCTTCTCGGCGCCAGCCTCTTGGTTGCTGTGTTTCTAGCCTTACCGGGGCGCGAGTTACCTCCTGCTGGATCGCTTCGCCGTGACTACGTCGCAGGCCTTCGCCGCTATGATGGCGTGCCTTATTTCTGGGGCGGCGAGAGCCTCAAGGGCATCGACTGCTCTGGCTTGATTCGCCGAGGCCTCATCGACGCGTTGTTCTGGCGTGGGCTCCTTGAGTTGGATGCAGGATTAGTCCGCCGCTCGCTCTCGCTCTGGTGGCACGACTGCACTGCCAGCGCCTTGGGTGAGGCAAGGGATGGGCTGACCACGGCGCTCTTCGATGCTCCCAGTCTCAATCAACTCGACCCCGGCAAGCTCCTCCCTGGCGGCCTCGCTGTGACTCGGGAGGGCGTACACATCATGGCCTACCTCGGTGATCAGCGTTGGATCGAAGCCGACCCTTTGATCGGTCGAGTCATCATTATCCAAGTGCCCGCTGAAAAGAATGCGTGGTTCCATACGCCGATGCGCATCGTCCGCTGGAGCATTTTCCAGCCGTAAATGAAGGCCTTCTTTTTTTACCACCATGATTGACCGCCCAAGCCCGACTCGTTAATCTTGCCTCTCATTCCCAACCACAAAATCATGTCCTCCGCTGTCGCTGAAGCACCTGCCGCCATCGCTCCTACTGAGAAGCTGACCAAAAAAATCCTCACCGCAGACCATCCTACATGGTGCCCTGGGTGCGGTGATTTTGCAGTGCTCGCGGCCTTCTACAAGGTGCTGGAGAAGCTGCAGTACCCGCATGAGAAAATCGTCTGCGTGGCAGGCATCGGTTGCTCCAGCCGCTTCCCTTATTTCGTCAACAGCCACGGCATTCACTTTATCCACGGACGCGCTCTGCCTCTGGCCACAGGCATCTCGCTGAGTCGGCCCGATGTGCATGTTTTTGTCTTCGGCGGCGATGGTGATGGCTTCTCCATCGGTGGCAATCATCTCAACCACGCGGCACGCAAAAACATCAAGCTCACATATGTGATCATGGACAATTTTGTCTATGGTCTGACGAAGAACCAGACGAGCCCGACGACCCCGCAGGGCCGCAAGTCCAAGACCGACCCCCAGGGTGGCTTTGACCGTCCCATCAACCCAATGAAGCAACTGCTGGCCAGTGGCGCGACCTTCATCGCCCGCACGCACGCCATGCAAGTCGCGCACATGATGAATGTCTTTGAGCGTGCGATTCTACACGATGGCTTCAGCGTGGTGGAGTGCCTGAGCGAATGCACGATGTTCTTCCCTGCCGCCTTCGATGACAGCCAACCGCGCAAAGGCGGTGTGTGGGATACCATCGACGAAACCCAGCACGACGTCACCGACGAGGGCGCGGCCTTTAAACTCGCTGACCTGCCTGCGCCTGGGAAATTCGGCCTCTATTACCAAACGCAGCGACCCACGAAGAACACTAGCGAGTGGAACTACATGGCCGAGACGCAGGCAAAGCTAGGCGGAGCGACTCAGAAAGATTTGCTGAAGAAGCGCCTGGAAGTGATGCGATAGACCTCTGGTCTCGGCATCATGTGCGGCTCAGCATGATTTCCATGCCGAAGATTTCGCTGAAGAGATCGCACTTGGATCCTATCGCGAGCTGCTCCACCGTCGTATCAGCGACACCAGGAGTCACAATGGTGAGCCGCCCATTCACAGGGCGCAGGACGATGCTTTTGATCCGTTGCGAGTGGCTGCGATCCAGCGAGTCGGCGATGCGCAGCATGGCGGCAAGTTTGAAGACGACCATGCGCTCCGTGCGATCCAGCTCGGAGAAATGCGGGTGATTGTGCTCGGGATTGTAGCGGCGGTGATACCTCGCTAGCAGGGCCACGATGGTGCGATCCGCCGTGCTCACGCCGAACAGCTCGGTGTTCAGGATGAGGTACATGCTGTGCTTGTGGTGCTCGCGTGCGCTCACAAACATGCCCACCTCGTGCAGTACGGCGGCGACACGTAGCAGCAGCTCGTGCTTCGGATCGAGGCCGTGCAAATGCTTCAACTCGCGGAAGATTTGCTGGGCAAATCCACTGACGTGCTGCGCGTGCGCGAGATCGACTTTGAACTTCTTTGCCACCTCGCAGGCGGAGGCGATCACGTCTTCTTGAAAGGTCGCCGAGGGTGCTCCCTCGGCCATCATGTCGGTGAGCAGATCGCGCTGGAAGTCGGTCGCGGGCACCCACATTTCTTTGTCACCAAAGCGGCGACCCAGGGCGAGATTGGTCTTCAGCGCGGGCAGGATGCCTTCGCTGCCCGTGTAGTGGACGCTGAGGCTGCGCACCATTTCATCGGGCGACAGGCGCGCGAGCTTCTCGGCAAAGGCGGCTAGCGCTGCCTCGGGCAGACAGCAGGCACCATTCTTTTCGGCAGCGATGTGCGGAGCTACGCTTTGTATCTCCGCGCCGATGGCCACATGGTGCTCGATGGGCAGGCCGGCGAAGTCCTGGGCGAGATGATCGACGACGCCTTTGATGTTCTCCTCAATGTGCAGCAGTTGCTTCTCATTGCCCATCTCGTCCAGCGCTGCGATGGCCTCGCGGGCGCGGAAGATGCCCAGCCGGTAGCTTGTATAGGCAGCGATGCGGCCCTTTTTGAAATGTAGCGCACGGGTGTTTCCGGGGCCGATGTGTGAGACGAGTGTGTTGCCCTCGGCCAGTCTGGGGTGCTTCTTCAGTAGGCGTAGCGCGGCTAGATAGACAAGCCTTGTCATGTCGCCTTCGTCGATGAGGCGTACCTCGCAGCCTGTTGTCACTTGCAGCCGATTGAGAAAGATCTCTGGGTTGGTCGCCTCCGAGAGCAGATTGGTGGTGTAGAGCCGCACCTGGCTGAGCGGTAGGCCAAACTCCTTCACTGTCTTCATGTAATCACGCAGGATGGCTGCGGCCTGCTCCATCGTCGCACGCGATACAGTGCCACTGCGAAAAATATCGCGAGCCACGGGCAGTGGCCGATCCAGATACTCGGGCGAGGACACCGTGCCATCGGCCTGGCGTTCGCCGATGATCATCGAGAGCGATGCGGCACCGAGATAGACGACGGCGATCTCGCGAATGGAAGGGGCGCTGGGAGTGATCATAGTCGCGGTGGGATTTAAGACTCTCCAAACTCCCGCAAATACGCCACCGAGCCGATGGCCACGGCATTGCCACCGAGTTTGGCGAAGGAGTATTTTACCCCCTTCGCTAGCTCGGGCATCGCGTAGCGGGCGACCTCCTCTTTCAGCGCATTGATGTAGAGGCTGGGCAGTTCCTCGACCACGCCACCGCCGAGTGTGATGTGGTCGGGCGCGAACAGATTCACCACGGTGGCGACGCCCATGCCGAGGTAGCGCATGGAGTTGCGGAACATCTGCATCGCCACCTCATCACCTTCGTTGAAGCTGGCCGCTAGCACCTTGCTCTTGATCTCGCGCAGGCTGCCACCCGTCTTGCGATCCATGTCGGGGAGCTGGCCGCGATAGCAGGCTACGCTGGCGGTTGAAGCTAGCGCGAGGCGGCTGGTGAGGTCTTCTAAAATGACCGTGCCGAACTGCGCTGAACCCAAATGGGTGCCGGGGAAGATGACATTGCCAAACTCCATGCACGAGATCGTTTTCCCTCGCACCAACTGGCCATTATAAACGAAGCCAGCGCCCAGCCCAGTACCGGGGAACACGCCCAGCAGCGAGCGTGATCCACGTCCTGCACCGAGCTTGAACTCGCCAAACGTCCCTGCATCTACGTCATTCAGCACTGCCACCGGGCATTTAAATTCAGCGTTCAGCAGCTTGCGCAGCGCCACATTTTTCCAGCCCATGTTCGATGCCGTCAGCAGCGTGCCCTTGCTTGGATCGACCAGTCCTGGGCAACCGATGCCGATGCCTTGTACGCTGCCCGCTTCCAGCCCAGCGGCTGCCAAGGCCTCGCGGATCAACTGGATGATGCGCTTCGTCCCCTTCACCGCGCCATCCGTGCCGTTGGTTGACTTTCGGGCCGAGCCGAGGATGCGCGAGTTGTCATCCAGCACACAGGCCAGCATTTTTGTGCCGCCAAGGTCAAAGCCGACCCAGCACTTGCGCTTCGGCGGCGAGGCTTTTTGGGTCACAGGAACAAGCGTCTTCTTTTTGGGCATGGCAGTGTTGGGTTTGTAACAGGAACGACACGCACTCTTCAACAGTTGCCACGCTAGGAGAGCAAGTGACAAATAGGTGACATTGGTTGGTGCCGACAGCCGAATGCAGGCTCTCCATTACATGAGCCAGCTTGCAAAGACATGGTGGCAGCGTGTCGCTTTCAGCGATGTTTATGCACCTCCGGTGTCGGTGAATGGTAATCTCCAGTACCCTGTGCTCGCATTATTTTGTTCATCTGACCAGTTGTCATAGGCGTAGCCCCTGTGCCTTGTGGGCACTCGATTTATGACAACTGACCCTACCCTCGCGAAGCACGTTAATGGCATGTTACTCGGTGCCTTTGTTGGCGACTCCCTAGCCCTCGGGCCGCACTGGATTTATGATCGTGCCGAGATCGCCAAGAGGTGGCCCCGAGTGACAGCTCTGCACGCGCCAGGCACGAACTATCACCCTGGTAAGGTGGCTGGAGACTACACCCACCTCGGCGACCAGATGCTGCTCCTGGCGCACTCGGTGGATAAGCACAGTGGCCTGTTCGATGTGGATGACTTCAGCGCCGAGTGGCGTGCGTTTTATGAAAATCCAGCCACGCTGAGCTACAAGGATAAGGCGACGCGCACCACGCTGAACAATCTTCAGGACGGCATTGCTCCGCTGCAGGCGGCAGCCATCTCTGGTGAGCTGGCGGGGCCAGTGCGCGCCATGCCGTTGTTCGCCGTGGGCCTAGCGCGTGGCGATAGCGAGCGCGAGCTGGTGGCTGCTGCGCAACTCCAGATGCGCCTGACTCATCGCAGCGTGGAGACGCAGGAGACGGTGGCTTTTATAGGCCGCATTATTGGCGGCTTGCTCGCGGGGTTGGATCTGGGCATGTCGCTCGATGGTGCGCTGGGTGATTCCGCGCAGTTTGTGCGTGATGCTGCGATCCGCGCCGACTCCTCTCGGCTTGAAAAACTGAGCACGGGCGCGGCCATCGAGTCACTGGGGCAGAGCTGCGATCTGGATCAAGCCCTGGCTGCTTCGATACTGCTACTGCGTCGTTATGAGACAAGTTATGAGGAAGCCATGATCGAGAACGTCATGGCTGGTGGCGACAGTGCAGCACGCGGCGTCTTGGTTGGCGGCATCCTGGGCTACGTGCTGGGCGTCGATGCCATACCCGAGGTCTGGCGCAGCGGTCTGCGGAATCCTCCACCTGCGCTTTAAGCCCGAACGCCGCGTAACTGTCGCTAGCGAGGCGTTCGGATTGAGGTGGCTTGGTATCAAGCTCCAACAGGCGAAACTTGAACCGTTACTTCAAACTTGCTTCTCCCATTGGAGGCTTTGCAACTGCCTTGAATACTAGTGATTGAAGTAAAACTCCTTGGAGTTCAACAGCGCCCAGAAAAGGTCTTCGAGAACGAGTTGGCGGGTGTCGGGGGAGTCGGAGATGGCTTTGCTGACGATGCCGACTTCCTTGCTGTTGGGCGAGCGCCCAAAGACGGTGAGGTAGAGGCTCTCGACGATTTCTTTGTCTTGCTTGCCTGCCTTGATGGCGTCGGCGACGACCTTGCCTTGTTTGATGCGGTCATTCACAGCGTCACCGTTCATGAGGTGCAAGGCTTGTGAGAGATTGGGCTCCATTTTCACTTCGCAGGAACACACCGTGGTGCGGCTGGCGCGACCAAAGGTGGTCAGGAAGTAGTTGCTGATGGCACCGTCGGCGATCTGCACGGCGCGGGCTCCGAGGGGCAGGCCCTGGAATTTGTTGGGCACGTTGGTGATGCGCGAGACGGCGTCGAGCAGCACCTCGGCACGTACCCGGCGGACGAGGGCGTGGGCGAAGTTGCGCTTGTCGCTCTCGTTGCTTTCGTTGACCAAGGAGGTGCGCTGGTATGTCTGCGACATGGTGATGTCCTTCACAAACTTGCGCATGTCGAAGTTGTAGGTGGTGAGCTTTTTGGCGAGTTCGTCGATGAGTTCAGGGTTCGATGGAGGGTTGCTGATGCGGACGTCATCGACGGGATCGACGATGCCGACACCAAAGAAGTGCGACCAGATAATGTTGGCGATGTTGCGGGAGAAGTAGGTGTTCTCGGGCGAGGCGATCCATTTGGCCATGGCGACGCGGCGATCTTCGCCAGCCTTGAGTTCGGGGGCGTTGCCACCGAGGAATTTGGGGGCGACGCGGGCGTTGGTGACGGGGTGGGTGGCTTCGCCGCCCTTGCTGTTGAAGATGACGACTTCCTGAGGGTCATCGGTTTGTTTGCGCCCGATCTGCATGAAGAAGGACTTGAAGCCATAGTAGTCATTCAGCGTCCAGCGGTCGAAGGGGTGGTTGTGGCACTGGGCGCACTGGATTCTCATGCCCATGAAGACCTGGGCGATGTTCTCGGTGGTCTTGATGGGGTCGATCTCCATCTGGTAATAGTTGACCGCTGGATTGGAGACGGTGCCGCCGGAGGCGGAGAGTAGCTCGACGACGATTTCGTTGAGGGGCTTGTTTTTGGCGATGCTGTCCTGGAGCCAGTTGTAGTAGAGTAGCGCGTTTTTATAGAAGGGTGCCGTGTTGTTGTTCACGCCGCTGCGCACTTGCAGAAGCTCAGCCCATTTCATCACCCAGACTTCAGTGAATTCTTTGCGTTCGAGGAGGGTGTTGATGAGGGCTTCGCGCTTGTTGGGGGTTTTATCGGAGACGAAGGCGAGATGCTCTTCGGCGGTGGGGATGAGGCCCACGACATCAAGGTAGATGCGGCGAACGAAGTCCTCGTCGGAGCACTGGCCGGAGGGCAGGATACGCAGCTTGTGGAGCTTCTCATTGGAGAGCTTGTCGATGTAGTTGACCTCGGTGAGGGCAGGGCGCTCGTACTTGAGGTGGTCAGGGATGACGAGGATTTGCGAGGTGATGGAGAAGACGTTGAAGCGGGCAAGAACGAAGGCTTCACCACGGTCGCCAGAGGTCACGAGGCCACCTTTGTTGACCGAGGCCGTGGGGTCATTGTTGGACATGAAGAGCGCGAGGTCGGTCACGTCGCGGTCAGTGCCATCGGAGTAGGTGGCACGCACGGTGATCTGCTGTGCGGTGTCTTTGCCTTCGAGTACGGCCTGTTTGGGGAAGATGTCGATGCCAGTAACGGTGGCCATGGTGGCAGGATCTTTGGGCGTGCCGTTGGTGATCCATTCCAGCATGTTCTTATAATACGAAGTGGTCTCGTCGAAGCACTGGTTGCCCGTGTGCGGGACGCTGCCTATCGACTTCTCGATGATGGTGCTTTCCTCAGGGATGGCGAGGTTGATGCGGCGGCCCACCATTTCGCGGGTGATGCGGGTGAAGTCGCCATCGGGGTCGAAGCCGAAGAGCGAGAGGCGGAAGCCGTCCTTGCCCTTGGCGGCACCGTGGCAGCCGCCTTGGTTGCAACCGGAGCGCATGAAGATGGGCATGATGTCGAGATTGAAGGAGACGGCACGATCTTTGGTGGCGTCCTTCACGACGACGGCGGCTTTCACAGTCTGGGTGCCGAGTGTGGCGACGACTTCGGTGCTGCCGTCGGCGATAGGCTTCAAGACATCGCCTGTGAGGGAGGCGGACTTGGCATCGGCCAAGTGCAGGTTGCTTTGTTTGGTCACGTCCTTCGTGGTGCCGTCTGTGAAGCGGGCCATGACGATGACTTTGTGGCTGTCGCGCTGGGTTTCGAGGGTGAAGGCGTTGGGGAGGATTTCGATGCTCTGTAGCTGGGGCAACTTTTCAGCGAGGGCGGCGACGGCTTTGATTTCGGCGCTGGTCTTCACGGTCATCGTGAGTCCTGCGGGCACGTTCGCGCCTTCGTTGATCCAGCGCTTGAGGATGTCGAGTTCGTTCGCGGCGAGGGGATCGCCTTTGGGCGGCATGATCTCGTCGTCACCCGCTGGCAGGCTGATGCGCTTGATGAGGGCACTTTCTGCGGCTTTGCCTGCTACGAAGAGGGGGCCATTCTCGCCGCCTTTGAGCATGTTGGCGGCGGTGTCCATGAGCAACTTGCCTTTGATTTTCTTGGCATTGTGGCACTCCAGGCAACGGCTTTCGAGAAGGGGTTGCACATCGCGGGTGAAGTCGAGAGCGGCTGTGGCCGGGGCAGCGGCGGGCGCTGGTGCAACTGGCGCAGGTGCCGCCGAGATCGCAAAGGGCAGGCTTAGGGCAAGGGCAGTGACAAGGCGGTATCGCTGAAGGGATGAGGTCATGATGGAGTTTGGGTTTGTGGCTTCTACGCTCTTCGAAGCCCATTATTTCAGGATGACGAGGGATTTTGGCGCTGCGAACAGATCAGCGGAATCAACTCGCCGATATGAATGTCTTGCTGCGAAGAGCGGCACTCTTATTGAGTGGGGGCGCACCAAAAAGTGAAGCTAAACGAGGTATTATCCCGAACGCCGCGTTTGATCGGCGGCTATCTTCACCAACGCCCGGCCTGATGCAGCTTGGCGACGGCGGGCTCAGTATTCTTCAACCCGAACGCTGCGATTGATCGGCGACTCTCTTCACCCATCCTTGGCCTAATGCGGTTCGGCGACGGGGGCTCGGTATTTTCCAATACAGTCCCGCCCTCTCCAAACCGC
>JANOAR010000199.1:0-7942 GCA_031411235.1 Verrucomicrobiota bacterium
ATCAGTTCGCGGTAGAAGGGCACCGGCGTTGAGCCCGTGGCCATGCCCAGCACGGCGGGCTTGCCCGTGCGATTCTTGGCGAGGATCAGCTCTTTCACCTCGCAAGCCAGCGCCGCAGCCGCAGCCGCTGAGTTGGCGAAAATCGTGGTTGGGGTCTTCTCAAAAGATTCTGCCGCTGTGCGACGGCGGGGCGTGCTTGGTGCTGGAGTAGCGCTCATGCCGCTATCGTGCATCGCCGCTGGCTAGGGGTCAACGCCGCGAGTGCTTCCGCCATGCTGGCATGGGCCGATATAGCAACGCAGTGGGTGGCTTAGCCATGGCTTCGCAATGAGCTGTCGGAGGGATAAGGAACAAGGAATAAGGGATAAGGGGAGTGCCTTCAGGTGTGCTCTTCATAGCGGGACAGTGGTTTTGAATTCAGGCGCGAAGCCACTCCCCTTATCCCTTGTTCCTTATTCCTTATCCCTCTCCCCATGCTTTGCTATCACGCCAATCTCACGCTTAGCTCTCGCCAAAGTCGAACCGCTTCGGCCTCTCACTGCGCAGCGGCGTCCTGCCACCCGCTCTTTTTCGCATCGGGTCGAAGACGATGTCGGAGCCATCGGCTTTCATGTTGAAGACGATCTCCATCAGCTTGCCCAGCTTCCCCTTGGGCCAGCCGTTGGGCTTGTGGGCGAACCAGCCCAAATACTCCGCTGGTAAGTCGTAGAGCGGCACGCCATCGGGCGGGAAGGCCGCAGGCCCGAACTTGCCAAAGGGCATGTGCGTCCTCTCGATAGCGTCGAGGTCGGCTCGCATGAGCGCTGCGAGTTCGTTGGCCGTGGGGTCTTGGGGCATGAGCGTGATCAAAACCGAGTTCCCCCACTTGCTCAACATTTTACAATCCGAATGGCCCGATAACGCAACGACGAATCAAGACATCGAAAGCAAACGCGGCAATGCTCGCCTCGGCGTCGTTCACTTCATGGCCAGCGCTAGTCTCATCCCTCACCCCTTTCATTTTGACCATGCCATCATTCACACCACTCTACTTAGGTATCGAAGGCGGCGGCACACGCTCCACGGCCGTGCTTGCCGACGCCCAGGGCAAGGCGCTTGCCGAGGTCGCAGGTGGCCCGGCGAATCTGCGCATGATCTCAGATCGACAGTTGCTCTGGCTGTTTCGCGGCATCGCAGAAAAATTGCCCCGTGTGCCTGACGCCGCGCTGGCGGCCATCGGCATCGGCCTAGCGGGAGCACGCTCCGAGGTGGATCGCCAGCGCATCCGCCACGCCGCCACCCGCGTGTGGCCACGTGTGCCTTGCATTGCGGGTGATGACCTGCAAACGGCACTCGCAGCCGCCCCGGCAAAGAAAGGCGTGACCGCCCGTGTGCTGGTGCTCAGTGGCACCGGAAGCTGCTGCTACGGACGCACCGCGGATGGCCGCACGGCCAAGATCGGTGGCCGAGGCCACATCATCGGCGATCGCGGCAGCGCTTGCGACATCGGCCAGCGTGCGCTGAAGGCGCTGATGTCGCAGTATGACCATGTGGGGCGCTGGCCCGTGCTCGGTGAGCACGTCCTGCAACACCTGTTGCTCAACGAGCCCGAAGACCTCATCCCCTGGTCGATGGAGGCCAAAAAAACCGACATCGCTGGCGTCGCACTTGCCGTCTTTGCTGCGGCCAAAAAACGCGATCTCACCGCGCAGGGTTTGCTGGCAGAAGCCGCAGAATCTCTAGCCGCTGACGGTGCCGCCTGTGCGGGCCGACTGGTCAAAGAGGGCGACCCTGTGCAGTTCGTTTTCAACGGCGGCGTACTGCTAAAAAACCCTGCCTTCGCCAAAGATGTGGCACAACGACTGCTCGTGCGCTGGCCCGGCAGCAGCGTCACCAAGGTCGAGCGAGGCAGCGCCTGGGGCGCAGTGGCCCTGGCCATCGAATGCGCCACAGCCGGGCTCGGCACAGGCAGCGATGCTATACAACTCAGCAAAACCCTCTTACCCCTGCAAGCCCAGCCCAGCCTAATACCGAGCCTGCCCTTTGACCACCCAGCCTTCGACAAAACACTGCTAGCGTTATCGCCCACCGAGCAGCGCAACCCGCGCTCCATGCAACTCGATACGCTGGCTTTGCCCAAGGCCATCGACTTGATGCTCAGCGAGGATGCGATGATACCCGCCGCCCTGCTGAAGGAGCGCAAAGCCATCGCCTCGGTGGTGGAGAGAATCATCGCCACCTTCGCCCACGGCGGTCACTTATTTTATGTCGGAGCTGGCACCAGCGGACGCCTCGGCGTGCTCGACGCCAGTGAATGCCCACCGACATTCCGCGCCCCACGCGAGCAAGTGCAGGGCATCATCGCAGGCGGGCAGCGGGCGCTGTGGAGTGCTGTGGAAGGAGCCGAGGACGACCCCGCCGCTGGCATGGAAGCGATACGCCATCGCGGCGTGGGAAAGAAGGACATCGTCATCGGCATCGCTGCCAGTGGCCGCACCCCCTTCGTCTGGGGAGCCCTCGCCGAAGCCTCAACGCGCGGGGCTTTCACCGCCCTGGTATGTTTTCATCCAGGATTCAAAAAGCTCGCGCAACGCGAGGCGAAAAATGCTGCCGCCAGAGGTCAAAAACGCACAAGCCCCCTCTTTCAGCCCGACGTGATCATCGCCCCCGATCTCGGCCCCGAGGTGCTCACAGGCTCCACGCGGCTGAAGAGTGGCACCGCGACCAAGCTCCTGCTGAACATCTTCACCACGCTCGCCATGACGCACTCTGGCAAAGTCATCAGCAACCTCATGGTCGATCTCAATCCCTCGAACATGAAGCTCCGCGTGCGAGCCGTGCGCATCGTCCAGCAGCTCACGCAGTGCGATGAAGCTGCCGCGCGTGAGGCCTTAGAAAAAAGCGGTTGGGTGGTCAAAGCCGCCTGGCAAATGCTCATGCCGAAGTGATGCCTGTGTCTTGGATGGCACCTGTCGCGAGACGTGGCCTGAAATAGCCGACGATGCTCGCGCTGCTCCGCACGCAAATCTGAGTGTGCGTGTGGCGGTGAAACCCCGCACCCTTGTAAATCGGCTCGCCTTCCACAAAGGCGGCGCGCACGGAATCAAGGCGTGGCAGGCCGGACTGTTCTACCTGCTGGTGCAAATAGTTGATCACAGCACAATCGAGATAGCGTAGCGGGTAGTCCGTCCCAGTGCCTCGATTCACTGGCAGGCGCTGGCCCACTTCGCGAAATCGTAGCGTCATCTCCGCATAAGCTTTGGTGAGCAGCTCAATAGATTCCGTCTCCAGCAAATCCAGGCAGTTGCCCGGATCTATCACCGCGCCGATTACAAAAGGCTCGCGGATCGGCTGGGCCGTGCGTTTGCCATGCCGGGCAGCGATCTTGGCCCAGGCCAGTCCGCGCACGGGATTGTTTTCCCAAAAATAAATCCCCATGCTGAGCCAGTCATAGGGGTTGGCGCTGGGTTTGAGATCCAGTTCACCAGCGAGCACCGCCTCACCCACCGCACGGTCGCAGCCATGGTAACCCAGGATGAAGGCGGGCGCTTTCATTCCCCTTTGCCACCGAAGCGCTTCGATAAGATGCCCTGCTTGTCCAGCAGGCCGGCCCGGATCAGAAAATCGCGGGACTGCTTGCGGGTGCGCAGGTTTTTCTTCGACCATGCCTCCATGTGGCGGATCATGGCGTCGATTTCCTCCTTGGAGCGGTGATGGATGACGTAGCTCATGGCGGAAGAATAGCCAATTCAGCAAGCCGGTCAATTCCAGCGTCCCTGACTGTTCCACCTTCACATCCAAGCGGGCTTTCTGGAAACTGGAGCGCAGGTGTCTCGCGTGCTGGCTGCGGTGTGGCGATGCTGGAGTCGGGCGTTTCCCCCGGTTTTCACGGTCACAGGCTCGTTTCGTCGTCCATCAGAGTCGTTCGGATGGGGAACAGAATCATTCTGTTCCGCATCCGAATCGTTCGCTTCCGCAGCCGAGCGATTCTGTCGTCCATCAGAACAATCCGCTTCCTTGGCAGCGCGAGTCTGTCGTCCATCAGGACGCGCTTGTTGCCCAGCAGAACCGTCCCGGCGTCCATCACCCCGAGTCGGTTCCCCATCAGGATCATTTCGCTATCCATCGGTACGGTGCGCTTCCGCATCAGCACGAAGCTGTTGCGCATCTGACTTCGCCGCTTCCGCAGCAGAACGTGCCTGTCGTCCATCAGAACCATTCTGTTGCTCGTGAAATGGCGGCCTGGAACACCACCACCCCTGCTGAACCCCGCTGCGCTCGCCCCTTGCGCAGCGCGCCCGCCGCCGCCATTGAGCGGCTCATGCCTCGCATACTTGCTATTGATCATGGAACCGTCCGCATCGGGCTGGCGCTCAGCGATGAGCTGGAGCTGGTGGCCAATCCTCTGCGCACGCTGGACGCCTCGCCGCGTGCCATCGAGGAGATCGTGCGCCTAGTGAAGGAAAAACGCGTGGCGAGCATCGTCATCGGTATGCCCTTTCACATGAGTGGGCAGCGTGGCGAGGCCGCGCAGCGAGTGGAGGCCTTCGCGGATCAACTGGGCAAGGCACTGCAACACGCGGTGCCCATCGCTTTCGTCGATGAGCGTTTGTCTTCGGTGACGGCGGAGCGGGCACTGAAGCGCTCGGGCCAGAAGGTGGATGCTAAAGATGGCACGGTGGACATGCTTGCGGCGGTGGTCATTCTGCAAGATCACCTGAATAGCCAGCGCGGGCCGGAGGGGTTTTTATTGCCCGAGAGTGTGGCGGAATTCGAGTGGGAGTCGGAGCCGAGGCGCGGGGGGAAGAGGCGGTGAATGCTGGGCTCCAGCGTTACCGCTTCACCCTGTGCTACGATGGCGCGAGTTGGGCTGGTTGGCAGAGCCAACCGAATGGTCGGGGTGTGCAGGATCGTGTGGAGGAGACTCTGGCGGGTATCGTCGGCTCGCCGACGCGGGTGCATGGCTCGGGGCGTACGGATGCTGGAGTTCATGCGCTAGCGCAGGTGGCTCATGCAGATATTCCAGCGACGCGGCAACTTACTCCCGAGGCCTGGGTGCGAGCGCTGAATGCCCGGCTACCGCGATCGATCCGAGTGCTGCATTGCGAGCCTGTGGCGGCGGATTTTCATGCTCGCTATGGGGCTCGTGGGAAGGTGTATCGCTACCGCCTCGTGCGTGACGCGGTGCAGAGCCCGTTTGATGATGGGCGGGCGTGGCAGGTCTATGGGGCGCTGGATGTGGGGCTGCTGAATGACGGCGCACGGCGATTGCATGGCACGCACAATTTTGCCCGACTCTCGGCCAATCGTGGCGACGCGAAGGAGGCTAAGCATCGCGGTGATGCGCTGGCGACGACGCGCACGATTCATCGCGTCGAGGTGCGTGAGGTAGAGGGCGAGGTGCTCATCGAGTTCGAGGGCGATGGCTTTCTCTATAAAATGGTGCGGATGCTGGTGGGCAGCATGGTGCGGGTGGCGCAGGGGCGAGAGTCGCTGGCGTGGTTCGAGGACTTGCTGGCAAACCCAAGCGGTGGGCCAAAGAGCCACCACTGCGCTCCTGCGGATGGGCTGTATCTGGTGCGGGTGCTGTACTGAGCGGTGGCTTCGCGATGAGCTGTCGGAGGTACAAGGGGCAAGGTTGAAGGGATAAGGGGAGTGCCTTCGGGTGTGCTCTTCGTCGCTGGGTTGTGGTTTTGAATTCAAGCGCGAAGCCACTCCCCTTATCCCTTGGACCTTGCCCCTTATCCCTCTCTGCTGGCTTCGCTACCACGCCTGTCATGGGAATGACAAGATGGACTTCAGTCGTACTTCAGCACATCGCGCATTTCCCAGTCGATGCGGGTGCGGGTGTTGCCTTCTTCGGCCCAAACTTTGCCGGATAAGGCATCGAAGGGGGCGAGCCATTGGTTGAGTGACTTGATCTCGCCCTTCGCTTCGGGCTTGGGCAGTAGCGGGGTGTAGGTCTTCATCACGGCGCGTAGTTTGGCGAAGCTGAATCGCCAGCGCAGGGCCGCGATTTCGTCGCTGGGGCGCACATGCAGCAGGTGCCGTGCGGTTTCTTCATTCAGGCTCCTGGCACTGCCGAGGAGGAGCACGCGGTCATTGATGGAAACGCAGGGGAAGAGGTCGGGCGAGGGCAGTGGCAGAGGGTAGAAGTAGGTCGTCATGCCGTGGTGTGCCAAGCTCTCTGGCAGGGGGGGGCTCGCGCCGAAGAGCAGGGGATTGGCCTTCATGGACTGCGTGAGTTGGGCGCTCATCTGTGCCCAGCCCGCAGCGAGTGAGGCGCGGTCGGCGACTTCCAATACGCCGATGGCGCGGAGCATGGGGGCATCGGGTTTTGCCTGCTCGGTGGCGACGCCGGGCATGGGGGCGAGCTGGCCACCGAGGTCGAGGAGCCAGGCTTGCTCGTTGCCCAGGCCTGTTTTTGTCATGGTCTTCGAGGCGTCATAGAGGCTGAGGAGTGGCGGCAGCAGTTGGCTTTCGACGAGGGTGCTCATGGTCTTCGTGGGGGCACCGCCGAGCCCGGCTTGGATCATCTGCTGGGCGCTGGTGTAGAGGAGGCTGGCGAGGGCTTCAAAGGTGGTGCGCGTGTGGGCGGCGATGGTGGGCGAGAGTTGCATGTCGATGCCAAAGAGCACGCCGGGGTCGGTAAGCAGCGAGGTGTATTTCAGTGGCTGGCCAGCGACGAGGCGCGCGGCATCGCTGCCGCCTCTGGCCTCAAGATGCAGGCCTTTATCCCACCACACGACGCCGACGGCGGTGGAGTAGGACTGGGTGCGTAGCGCCCGCTCGGCAGTGGCGAGGGCATCGAGGCGGGGCTGGAGTGCGGGCAGTATTTTGGCGAAGACTTCGCTCTCGCCCAGCCCGGATACGAGGCCACGCACGATGGGCTGGAGCGGTGCTGTGGAGCGCACCGCCTGGAGGGCACCGCCTTCGATAAAGAACAGGCTCACCAAGGGCTTCTGAGCAAAGGGTTGCGCAAAGGCTAACTCGGGCCGCGCTAGCAGCGAGGCGGCAGGATCGCTCACAAACTCTAAGCTGGGGCGCTGGCTGCCGGTGGCGATGATGACGTGACCCTGCACGATGCCGTAGGCGAGGCAGAGTTTTTTGGCCTGCAAGTTGGCACAGATTTTGGCAATGCCTGTGCGCAGCGCTTTGGCCTGCTCGGTGGGTTCGTTCGGTAGGCGAGCGAGGAGATCGCTCACCATGCTATCGGTCAGGTGGGCGCGGCCCGTGGTTTCGATGAGGGTGAACTGGCCGCCTTTTTCGCTGCTCACATGGAAGACTTTGTTCAGTGGATTGGCCTGGGCGCGTTGCTCTTGCTCACTGTCGAAAATTTGCGCAAGGAGCTGGGTAGGGTGGGATGACTTGATGCCGAACATTAGCGGCGGCACTTCAAACGCTAACAAGGCGGCCTCCACGCGGCTGAGCATGGAGGCATCGCTGAGGATGGCGGCGAGGACATTGGTGATGGTGGTGGACTCGCCAGGGGAGGCGGCATCGGCTGGCTCGCCTGCGATGAGCGCGGTGCCTGCCATGTAGCTGCGGTACTGTGCCTCCTGCACCAGTTCCATGAGGTCGCGCACGGCAGTGAGTGAGGCGGTGCCGCCCTGTCCCAGCGCGACGAAGGTCTCGTCGCTCAGCACGGCATCAAGCGGGAAGGGCTTGGACGTGAGCCGCGTGGGCTGCACGGAGGGCGCGGGGGTTTTATCGTCGAGGTAGGCGGTGACGTCGCGGAAGTAAGTCGTGCTGCGCAGCGCTGCCATGTGGGCAGGGATATTGAGCGTGGCGATGTAGCCCTCGGTGCTGCGCGGCAGATGAGCGGCAAAGCCAAAGCGCTCGGCATGGGCGATGAGGCTGCTGCTACCTGCTGTCGGCGCTGTGGAGGCGGAGGCAGCCAAGGCGGTGGGCTTGGGTTTGCAAGCCAGCGTGGGCAGTAATACCGCAGCGAGCAGGGCAAGGA
>JANOAR010000200.1:0-20892 GCA_031411235.1 Verrucomicrobiota bacterium
GCCTGGGCGAAGTTCCAACAGATGGTTCACGCGCAAGGCGGCGATGTGGCAAAACTGGAGCACATTGAGCAGCTCCATCACGCGCCCTTCATCACCGAAATGAAAGCCCCACGCAGCGGCATCGTGCAGCGCATGGATGCAGGCATCATCGGCCAAGTCATCCTAGAGCTAGGCGGCGGCAGAGCCAAAGCGAGCGATTCCATCGACTTCGCCGTGGGCTGTGATCAGATGCTCAAAGTCGGTGCCGAGGTTGCCTTCGGCGAGCCGCTTTTGCGCGTTCATGCTCGCACAAAAGGGACAATGGAAGCCGCGCTAGTGAGACTGGGCGAGGCGGTGGTTATCGATCAGCAAGCTACCGCAACCGTTTGAGCTTGATGTCTTTGAACTGAACGACTTGCTTGGTTTTGAGTGCTAGCTCAAAGCCGATGACGCCGCTTTTGAGGGCGCCGTGGCCTTCATCAATGACGTCGATGAAAGGCGTGCCGTTGATGCGGTGCTGGAGGCGGTTGCCATCGGCGACGATGACGTATTCGTTCCAGTCATTGGGTTTGAGTAGTTTCACCAGTTCATTGGGGTCACCGAGGGCTTTGTCCTTGAGGGCGAGGGTGACTTTTTTGACATCGGCATTGTCTTTGAGAGTGCCCGATTGGCCAATGGTACCAACGAGGGTACCGCGCCCGCTGACTTCGTAGAGAGTGCCTGTGCGCAGGCGGTTGCCGCTCAGGTCGATGTCGGCTTGGTAACCGATCAATTCTAAGCCGGCGGGTGAGTCGCGCCCGACGTTGGCGCGGTACATGATGCCGTTGTTGTCGGGGGTGGACTTGAACTGGCAACTCAACTGGAAGTCCTTCACGGTGCCTTGATCCCAGTGGATGTAGGCGAGGGTGGCCCCGCTGGGGTGCTGGGGGTTGCCTTTGCCGGTGAGGGCTCCGTCTTGGACACTCCAGATGTCGGTTCTGCCTCTCCAGCCGCCGAGGTCTTTGCCGTTAAAGATGATTTTCTCCTCGCCTACTTTCCAGTCGGCGAGGTCTTTATTTTTGGTTGGATTGCTGCTGCCGGGCTTGGCTTGGAAGTAGTAGTCGCGCAGATCTTTGTCGAGGAGGGCGAGTTGGTCTTCTTTGAGTGTGGTGGAGAAGAGGATGACTTCGGCGATGTTTCCCTCGAAGCCATTTCCAGGGATGAAGGTGTTTTTCTCGGCATCAAAATTAGGCCCGATCGTGATGTTTGAAAGTGGTTGGACAGGCAGAGCTTGCTTGACCAATTCACTGCGGTGGGTGGTGCCGCGAGCTTCACGGGTGCGGAGTTGCACCTCGGAGGTTTCACCGCTCCAGGTCAGTACGGCAAGGCAGGGCTGGGTGCCGTCGATGCCGCTGGACTCGCAGTCGATGGTCTTGCCGCCGGAGATGAAGCTGGCGCGTATGGCGCGGTTCTGCATCACGCGCAGGCTGACTTCGGCTTGGCCGTCGCGGCTAGCGATACGGATGACGCGACCAGGCAGCAGTTTCGGCGAGGCGGAAAAGACGACCGCGAGGGTGAAGCCCGCGCGGTAATTCCCGCTGACGGTGCCGAAGGGAAAGAGGTCGATGGCTTTCGCGTCGGTCACAGAACTGAGGCTGGTAGTCTTGCCATCGGTGCCGGGGAACCACAGGGCTCGGCGGTCGCCTTTGAGGGTTTCGTCTGGACTAGTCCAGTTGACCTTTTCAGGACTGTACTCGGGCTTTAGCATGGGGCTGCGGAGGAGATTGTTGTCGCCGCGCTTGCTCAGGTCGTCCCAGACAACGGCAAATTTATCGCCGCCATTGCTGATGAGGGTGAATTTGCCGCTGCTATCCTTGCCATACCCACGGGTGCCGACTCTGGCATTGAGATGCAGGACACGCATCGCATCCGGCTGGAGAAAGGCGCGATCCTGGGGATAAATATCCTCGCGTGGTGGGCCTGCCGTTAGGCTGATGGCCGAGCTGGAAGGGCTGCTTGGTTTGCCTGCGGTACCTTTGCCAGGGGCTGGTGATTTTCCTCCGAAAAGCATGAAGCCGATGGCGAGTAGGGCGACGACAGCAGCGGCGATGATGAGCTTCGTTTTATGAGCTTGAAGGAGACTGGCTGGCGGGGTGACGGTGATGGGTTTTGGCGCAGGACGTGGGCCGCCTTTGGGACGTGGGCCTGGACTCGGACGACTGGGCACCGCAGCACTCTGGGTGGCGGGGACGGCGGTGGCGTAGATCGGTTGCGTGTCATAGCCTGGGGTCAGTTGCACCGTGTTGGTGTCCTGTGGCACAGGGTAGTAACCAGTGGTGTGGGCAGGCACATTGCCCGTGGGATACTGGGGCTGCTGCGGTGCATAGCCATAGGCGGGCTGATACATCTGCATGGGCATCCACGGAGCGACGCCGGGCTGGGCGGGTAACTTTTCCCAAGCACGGAATTCCTCGATGGCCTGCTGTGCAGTCGCCGGGCGGTCATCGGGCTGGCGGGCCATGAGGCGATTCACCCAGTAGGTCAGCCATTGCGGCAGGTAGGGGCAGATGACGGCGAGCGGGGTGTATTCGTGGTCGATGTGCTTGTCGATCACATCCATCACATCCTTGCCATCGAAGGCCTTGCGGGAGGAGAGTGCCTCATAGAAAACACAACCCAGGGCATACAAGTCGGTGCGTGCATCAGTGGCCTCGCGGCTGAGCTGCTCGGGGGCCATGTAGTAGATGGAGCCCATCACGGAGCCGTCTTGATCCTCGGTTTGCTTGCGTGCGGTGAAGCCTGCGCGTGCTAGGCCGAAGTCGATGATCTTGGCTTGCAAACGCCCGCCGGGCAGCCGCTCGACCTTGATGTTTTCGGGCTTGATGTCGCGGTGCAGCACGCGGTGCTGGTGGGCTACGAGCAGGGCTTCCAGGGACTGCTCTGCGAGCTGCTTGAAGTCATCCAGCATCAGAGGCCCGTGGGCGATAGCATCGGAGAGATCGGGGCCTTCCAGCAGCTCCATGACGATGAACAAACCTTCGGCGTCGGTGGCAACATCGAAGATGGTGACGATGTTGGCATTGCGCAGCGCGGCGAGTGTATCGGCCTCCTTGCGCAGCTCGGTGGCGTTGGGGTCATTGCTTGCGGCTTCGCTTGCGCTTAGCAGGCGTTTGATCGCGACCCAACGCTTTAGTTGACCGTCATAGGCGCGATAGACGGCTCCATTGCCACCTGCCCCCAGCTTCTCGTAGATCTTGTATCGTTCCGCCATTCGCTCGCCTTCCGTTTTTGAATATCGGGAAAAGCTATCAAGAAGGGGGGAGGCTGCCAATCGGCAAAGTCATCTGAGCCGATATTTTTACGCCATTGGCGGTTTATTCCGCTCATGCTGGATTTCCATGGCGATATGGAATGATTGATCCATTGCAGCGTTTTGTCAGCCGTTGTGCCGAGTGTGCTTCAGGCCACTGGCATCGCTCCATCGTTCATACTCATGAAATCCATCTCCCGCCTCCTCGCCTTCGTTCTACTACTCGGCAGCCTTTCACTCCACGCTCAGGTCAAGCGTCCCGTCATGCCGACGCACACGCGTATGGAGGATGTCGTCTATGGCCGCAAGTTTGGCGTGGCGCTTACGCTGGATGTCATCAAGCCCGAGAAGCCGAATGGATTTGGCATCGTCTATATGGTCAGCGGCGGCTGGGTTTCCGGCTATTCGCCGAACACGCCGGACTACTACGTGCCCTTTCTGGAACGCGGCTACACGGTCTTCTCCGTGCGCCACGGCTGCCAGCCGAAGTTCATCATCCCGGAGATCACGCAGGACATTCATCGCGCCATCCGCTTCATCCGACACAACGCTGCGAAGTGGGCCGTGAACCCTGATAAGCTCGGCATCAGCGGCGGCAGTGCAGGCGGGCATCTCTCGCTCACGATGGGCGTGTATGGCGGCCCCGGTGATCCAAAGGCGAAAGACCCGATTGATCGCGAAAGCAGCGCTATCCAAGCCATCGCCTGCCTCTACCCGCCCACCGATTTCCTCAACTACGGCAAGCCCAACGAAGACGCTGTCGGTGTGGGCACGCTCAAGAATTACAAAGGTGCCTTCGGTGCCGAGTCCGATACACCTGAAGGCCGCCAGCGTCTGGGCAAGGAAGTCTCGCCCATCTACCACATCACCGCGAAACTCCCGCCCACCTTCATCATTCACGGCGATCAAGATTTCCTCGTCCCCATTCAGCAGGCCGAAACTTTCGTCGCCAAAGCCAAGGAAGCGGGAGTCATCGCCCAACTTGTCGTCAAACCCGGTGCCGCTCACGGCTGGCCGGATCGCCAACCGGATTACACGCAGTTTGCCGACTGGTTCGATGAGCACCTACGCGGGGTGAAGAAGTAGTCACCGCCTAGCCCACGATGATGCCCTTTGACTTGCGCTCTTTTTCGCGCTCCAAAACGGGCACCGTCTGGCCTGTCTCCATGACTTGGATGCCCATATCGCCGAGGCGGCTGAGGGTGAGGCCTTGGAAAAGGGGGTAGTCGTTGGCGAGCTGCTTGAAGACATCATCGGCGCTGTGCAGGCCGTTATTGCCTGTCAGAGCGAGCACGAGGTCGCGCAGGATTTCCCAGTCGTCGCGAGCCTGGCCGGGGCTTTTCACGGCGGCGTTGAGGCGTTGCAGTCTGCCGGTGACGTTGATCATGCTGCCGCGCTTCTCGGCGTAGCTGGCACCGGGCAGGACGAAATGCGACAGCTCGGCAGTGGCGTTGGCGAGGATGTGGCTGCTGGCGAGCAACTTCAACTTACTCAGCGCTTCGCGGTCGAAGCCGGCTTTGATGAGGTTCTCGCCGAGGGCGATGACGACCTTCACCACGCCCGAGCGCACGGCTCGTTGGATGGTGTCGAGCTGGGCTCCAGGCTCGAAACCGAGGATGGTGCGCAGGCCGTTGGTGTTGGGGTTCATGTCGTCGGCACGCAGGTAGTTATCGGCACCACCAGTGCGGGGGATGGCGTCGAAATACTTGGCCTGGGTGGCGGCTTGGAGTTGCTTCACCAGATAAAGTTCTTCGTTGGTCATGCGCGCGCTTGCGATGATAGCGATCTCGTTGCCGTCGCTGCCGCGCAGGGCTTCGGCGAGGCTGGCGATGGTCTTCTTCCACGTCGTGATCTCGTGCTGGCCGTTGGTCTTCACCATGGGGTCGGTGAGGCGGTGCTCGCTGTTGACGAAGTGGAAATCGAGGCGGCCTTGGTCGCACATCCAGGTGCTGTTCACGTCGTTATTTTCGCGCGGTGTCTGACGGTAAATGGTGTCGCCTCGGGCGCTGATCTCGGTGTTGCAGCCACGGCCGCATTGGGTGCAGAGGCTGTTGGTTTCCTTCATGAACCACACGCGCTGCTGGAAGCGAAAGTCATTCGAGGTGAGTGCGCCGACGGGGCAAATATCGACGGTGTTGAGCGAGTAGTTGTTCTCCAAGCGCTTGCCGGGATGGATGCTCAGCGTGGTGTGGGTGCCGCGCTCGGTGAAACCGAGCACGGGGTCATCGACAATCTCGGCAGAAAAGCGAACGCAGCGCGAGCACATGATGCAGCGCTCGTCATCCAGGCGGATGCGTGGGCCAATATCGACGTTCTTCGGCTTCTTCGTTTTGTCTTCACGGAAGCGGCTTTCGCCCTGTCCGTGCTCGACGCTGAACTCTTGCAAACGGCACTCGCCGGCTTGGTCGCAGATGGGGCAGTCGAGCGGGTGATTGATGAGCAGCAGCTCCATGACGCCGCGTCGGCACTCCTCGGTGAGGTGGCCTTCCGTGCGGATGCCCATGCCCTCGGCGACGGTGTTGGCGCAGGCGATGACGGCGCGTGGCATCCAGCCGATGACGGGCATTCCGTGCTCATCCTTCGCTGGCTCCTGGCCGGGCGTGGGACGTGGCGGCATCCCCATTTCAACCAGACACATACGGCAGTTGCCAGGCGAGGAGAGCTTGGGGTGGTAGCAGTAGTGGGGCACGGCGGCTTCCACTTGCTTGCAGGCTTCGATCATGCGCGTGCCCTTGGGGAACTTGCGCCAAGTGCCATTGATTTGCACATTGACCATGTCCACGGGAGGCGGGGCTGCGGGGGCGCTGACGGCTTCTGACATAGGGTAAAAAAGGGGCTAAAGGCTCGCGAGTATCGGAGCGCGAAAGGGAGCAGCAAGGCGATTTTGTGAAAAATTTCACAAGGCCCGTGGGAAGAGGCTTGGAGGGGGTTGCATCGCCCTGCTTCGCGTGTTGCGTAGCGGGCTCATCCGTATGCCTTCCCTGCCATCCGCCATCAGTCCCCTTTTTGCTCTTTTGGGGCTGATGGTTTGCGTGGTTGTTGGCTTAGTTGCGATCGCGGTGCTGGCGATGCGTGGCTTGCGTTTCCGGCCTCCAGCCGTGGCAGTGGGCGATGCGACGGGCTTGCCTGAACCTGAGCGGGGGATGATGGAAGCCGGGCATCGGGCGCTGGAGACGCTGGGGTTTCGTTATGTTTTTTGCCTCGCTCGGCGAGCGGCAGCCGTGCCCCAGGCGGAGAGCTTGGAGTGCTACTACACTCACTCGGGCTTCGATGCGGTCGCAGTATTGAGCGCTGGGCAGGCTGGGCCGTGTGTGGTGTTTCGCTCGTATCGAGCGGATGGCTGGAGCTTGGAGACCCACGCGGTGCCCGTGCGGGAGTCGCTGCCTCGACCACTCAACACCGAGGCCTGGGTGACGGCGAAGACGGCGACTTTGGCGGAGCAGTGGCAGGCGCATTTGGCGAGATTCAGGGTGCGGGCGGCGGGAGCCTCTGCGGTGCTGCCAGAGCCTAGCCAACTATTTGAACACGAGCGGCGCTTGGCCGCTGAGGAGCTGGCTCGCCATGTGGCAAGTGGTCTGCTCGCGCCTGTCTCCCCGACTTCGGCGCAGCATCGGCTGACGTGGGCGAGCGTGCTGCGGCGGGTAACGAGGTCGGGGCCACGGGCGCAGTTGCTAGCGATGCAGGCGGCGGGGGTGCGCTTTGGTCGAGTGGCGTTGGCTGGGGGACTGCTTGGGCTGGGCCTCGGCGCTGCGGGGATATTTTATGCGGCTCGAAGCGCGACGACGCAGTTGCGCGTGGCCCAGGCAGAAGCCCAAGCGGCGGGGGTTGCGACGTCTCTCGAACAGATAAGCGAGGTGATGTCGATCACGGAACGGCGCACACTAGAGCAAGGGGCGATGTGGTGGGTGGCGGCGATGCAGGGCTCGGCGGCAAGTGGTGATGAGGCTAGGCTGGCGGCGCTACGTGCGGTGCCTGATGAACAAAAAAAGCGTGGCTCCGAACCACCGCCGAATGTGCCGCTCGATAGCCCGCACACGGTGGTAGTCGAGGCTATGGAAGCTGCCTATGCGCTGCTGGCTGAGGATTTGAAGAGGCAGCAGGAAGCCAAGGTAGATGGGCTGTTCCACCGCGATGTTATCGCCCTGGCGACCCTGCTGCGCGACACACACTGGAGCTTGGGCGGCGCGGTGCAGGCGGCGCGGGTAAAGCGCTACTTGGCACTGCTGACGGCGCTGGAGGAATATGGGCTCGGTGCTGCTGCGCCGGGTGGGGCCTTCACAGGGCCGCTGCTCACGGCGATGCCCGTGGCGAGCGAGTTGCAGCGGGATGCGGTGGCGGCTTATTTTTTGGATCAACTGGCTGCGCCTAGGGCTGATGTAGCACCGCCGTTGGCGCGTTTTTTGCGCGACTGGACACCTCTCGGGCCTGTGTCGCTGGCGGGTCACCTGCGCTGCGAGGTGGCGCTGTGGCAGGCGTTGCAAAGTAAGCGTGAGTGGAGTGACCCGGCGCTGCTGCCCTCGGCTGAGCAGGAGAGCAATCTGATCGCGCAACTGCACCAGCAGCCGAGTATGACGCAGCGTCAGGCGCAGTTTGAAATCTTGGTGGCCTATGCGCCGCGCCGTGCGCTGTGTACAGGGGCGATGGCGGCGCAGTTGTTGATGCAGCAGTTGCCGACGCCCGCGCTTTATTTGGAGCCTGTGACCATGGCGCTGGGGAAGCTGAGTGCGAGTGGGCCGGGGATCGAGATCGTGCCGGAAGGGGAAAATGCGGTGCTGCAAATGACGCTGGCGACGGTGCCACCAAGGTTGGTGCAGTGGCGATTGCGTGGGCCGTCAGCGACGCCGTAACTAAAAAGTGGAAGTGGGTTGATGGGCTCAATGGCGGCTCTACTTCCGTGCTTTTTTCGCCGTGGCTTTGCCCTTGGTGATGGTCTGTTTTTTGCCTGCGCTAGCCTTCTTCACGGGCTTCGTTTTTGGCTTGGCTATCACTTCGCTGAGGATGTTGCTAGCCACTTCGACATCGCCGAGTTCGATGCCGAAGAGCGCGGAGAGATCGGCGTCGCCGAGGTCGCCGGCGACACTTGCGCTGCCCGTCAATGCTTGGACGGCGTCGGTGCTGGACACGCCGATCCATTCTTTGGCATCAACACCGCGCAGGGTGAAGAGCAGCTCGGGGCGCTCGTCGAGCCTCACGCTCACGGCGTAGAGTGTAGCGGCTGCGTGCTTGCAGCATCCCGCGTAGTCAGGGCAGGAGCAGTTGATTTTGATCTGCTTGGCCTTGGGGAAAAGGCCCGTTTCGAGGTCGGTGACGCGCCGCATGACGCCATCGCTGAGCTTGCCACTGAGCAACTCCACGAGTGTGCCGATCTGCCCGGCGCAGTCACTGCGAAGCTGCTCCCAGGCTGTTTTTTCGAGCGCAGTGATGCTGATGCTCACGTCGTACAGGCTACTGCCGTGGACGGTGCTGCTGACTTTGCCGGACTCGATTTTGAGGTCGAGCACTTTGCCCCCACGCAGGTAGGTGCGCCCGCGTGGCATCCGGCTTTCAAGGTCGGAGTAGGCCATCAAGTTCTTGTTCCAGGCCTGTCCCCAGAAGGTCGTGCTGATGTCGCGCTTGGCTGTGGGCAGGATGGCGGTGAGCGGCTCGCCTGCCTTGCGTCGCTTGGTGAGTTGCTTTTCGGCGGCTGCCTTTAGCGCATTCTTATCTTCGTAGTCGTAGTAGCCCCAGCCCATAGTGGTGGAGATTGTGCTTTGCGCTGGTTACTGCACAAACAAAAACTGTCGGGTGTTGAGCACGGCCCACAGGGCTTCGTCGCGGCCTTGCTGGCCTTTGTTTTCCATGATGGGTGCAAGCACGGCTTGCTCTTCAGCGCTGGCGCGGCGGCTGAGTAGGCTGAGGTAGATGGTGTCGATGGCGTCGGCGTCTGTTTTGGCGCTGTTGAGTTGGCGACTGATGATGGTGTAGGGGTTGGCGAGCCACTTGAAATACTTGCCGTTGAGCATCATGAGCGATTGGCCCACGGTGGCTTCGTCATTGGAGTTTTCGATGAGTTCACGGTCGCTCTGGCCGAACTCGCGGAGGAAGTGGCCGTTGGGCGCGGGGCTTTTGAGGTCGCTGGCGCGGAGGATGGTGGAATCGCGGGACTGCTCCCAGAGCTTGAGCAGGGCGGTCTCGCCTTTGCTGTCCACTTCGAGCTTCTCAGCGTCTGCTTTGGCACGGCTTTTCACCAAGGCATCATATTTGCTGCGCTGCTGCCGAGCGAGGACGGCGAGGGCTTCGTCGATTTCGAGGTCTTTGCCGTTCTTGGCTTTGAGCACGGCTTGGATTTCCTGGGCGAAGTCGGGATCGGTGACTTGCTCTTTGAGTTTCCCTTCACGGGCGAGTTCGGCGAACTTTTTGAAGCCCGTGGTATAGACGACTTTTTCGATTTCTTCGTCGAGGGTCTTGCGCTGCCTGGAGACGGTTTGCTTAGCCTTGCGGATGGCATCTTCATCGTGGCTTTTATTGGCCTCGGTGAGCTGCTCTTGGGCTTTGCGCACGTCGTTGGCAAGCTTGGCCTGGATGGCCACGACTTCTTTTGTCGCGGCACCTAGCTCCTGTGGGGTGAGGGCATTGAGCGCACGGTCGAGCCATTCGATGCGGCGCAGGGCGACTTCGGTGTCAATGATATGCGAGCGGTTTGGCACGTCGGCACCGGGCTTGTAGAGGGCGACCATGCTGTCCCAGACTTGCTCAGCCGTCATGCGGCGGACGAGGGGGCCGGGAAAATGGAATTGCTCGCCGAGTTCGAGATCCTTGGCGTAGGCGGCAGCTTGGTAAGTCTTGCTGTTGAGCAGGATGCGCAGGTAGGCCTTCATGTCGTAGTTGAGGTCTTTCATCGTGGTCTCCAGGTAGGTCATCAGCGCGGGGTTGCTGGGTACGGTGGAGTCAGTGATCTCGTCCACGGGGTCGATGACGCCGACGCCGAAGAGCTTCCGCCACAAGCGATTGGCGATGACGGTGGTGAAGCGGGGGTTGTCCTTGCTGGTCAGCCACGAGGCATAGGCGATCTCGGGCATTTCGCCGTCTTTGGTGATTTTGCCTTCTTTGGAAAAGGCGGCGGGGATGGTGGGCTCGATGACGGCCTTGGGCTTGGCATCGTCATACTTGTAGTCGTGTGGTAGGGCGAGGGGCACCTTCTTTTCCACCACGGTGTTGTAGCGCAGGGGGCGGAGGATTTCGTTCATGGCACGGCTGACTTCTTTACGGGAGAGGTCGCCGAGGATGGCTTTGTCGATCATGGGGGCACCTTTGCCTTTGCCCTTTTTTGCGGCGGTGGGCTGGCGACCATAGAAGGCATTGGCGAGCAGGGGATTGCTCAGGCCGTTGCTGCCGACCATGCCGTTGGTGTGGGCGGCCATTTGGTAGTAGTCCATCTGCGTCCATTTATCGAAGGGATGGTTGTGGCACTGGGCACAGACCATGGAGGTGCCGAGGAAGACTTGCGTGGTGACGGCCATGTTATCGAGCGGCATGTTGTAGTCGCGGATGTAGAAGCCCATCGCGCCGTTTTCATAGCTCTTGCCGCTGGCGGTGAGTAGCTCGCGCACCATCACATCGTAGGGTTTGTTGTCGCGCAGGGAGTCCTTCATCCAGCGCTCCCAGGCGTAGCCAGCAGGGGCGCTCTGGCCGCTTGCGTACGGGTTGGTCTTCATGCGCAGCACGTCGGCCCAGAAGTTGTAGGAACCCGCCACATAACCATCGGAAGCGAGGAGGGTGTCAATGAGGGCGGCGCGTTTGTTGGACTCCTGGGAGTTGAGGAACTCCAGGGTTTCCTTTTTCGTCGGCACACGGCCCACGACATCGAGGTACACACGCCGGATAAAGACTTCGTCGCTGGCGAGGGGATTGGGCTGCTGCTTATTTTTTGCTAGATCGGCAGCGACGAGCTTGTCGATCTCGGCGGCCTGTGACTTGGCATCAGCGGCAGGGGAGTGGGTGCCTAGGCAGATGATGGCGGCGAGAACAAGGAACGGGGACAGTATCTTCATGGCGGGGGCAGGTTTTGGGCGGCTGGGTGAACGCGCTAAAGCTAGAAACCTTTCAGCCTAGCCGTGTTCATGCCATGTTCTGGCGGCAAAGTTTTTGAAATTCGGGCGCAACGGATAGCTGTGACCACCGTTCCACTTCGACTTAATACAACACTGATCTACCGAGTCCACGCGCCTCGGTTCCTCTTATGGACGACTTCACACCCAATGACCCCCTTTGGAAACTGCTTGGCAAGGCCAAGCCAGTAGAGCCGCGTGGCAACTTCGCACAAAACGTCCTGCGCGTTGCACGCCAGACCCCGCAAGAACACGGCCTGTGGGCACGCGTCTGTGGCTGGTGGTCAGCCGCCGAAGGCGCTGTGTGGCGGCAGCCCGCGCTGCTCGGTGCCACGGCGGCAGTCGCCCTCGCCCTCGCCTTGGGCTTTGGTGCCTGGGCCTGGGTGCCTCAGTCAGCCCCTGCCGTCGTCGCCGCTTCCGCGACGAGCATCGAATTCAATGCCAAGGAGATGGAATTCATCGCCGAGGAAATGACGGCTCCGCTGGCCAGCCTCGATCACATGGATGAACTCCTCGCTAGCCAGGACACCTCGGCACTGAGCGATAGCGATATTGCCTTCTTGCTCTACTGAGCCGAAGGGCAAAGTCGGCGAGGCATACACCTGTAAAGGAACGGGCTGGAGTTGCCTCCAGCCCGTCTTTGTCTTGGTTGGTTTTGGTTGATGCTTTTCCCCGCCTCCCGAGCGGGAAAATGCTACTGCTTGCGCAGTCGGGCATTAGTGCAAGGCCGCGCGACCTTGTTCATATTTTCTTCAGAAGCTGAAGCTCAGTCGCTTGACGCACGTATGATGAGGCAACAAAGCATCGGGCACACGCCGCTGACGATTCTTTTGAAATAAACTGTGCCCACTCTACTCTCACGCCACGATGAAACGTAACTTCCTCGCCACCACTGTCCTCACCATGTCATCCCTGCTCACACCTGCCCAAGCTGCCCACGCTGCCGATGCGCCCAAGCCTGCCAAAACAGCCATCGCCACCGTCGGAGGAGGCTGTTTCTGGTGCGTCGAGGGTGCCTACAAAATCGTGCCTGGCGTGGTGAAAGTCGTCAGTGGCTACGCTGGCGGCACCACGGAGAACCCCAAGTATAAGGAAGTATGCACCGGCGAGACGGGCCACGCAGAAGTCGTGCAGGTCGAGTATGACACCGCTGTGCTGACCTATAAAGACGTCATCGACCTCTTCCTCGATCTCCACGACCCCACCACGCTGAATCGGCAAGGCCATGATGCAGGTACCCAGTACCGCAGCATTGTGCTCTACAACAATGACGAGGAGAAAAAACAGGCCGAACAAGCCATCGCCGACGCCAAGGGCAAATACCCCGATCCCATCGTCACCCAAGTCGTGCCGTTAAAAAAATTCTACCGCGCCGAGGAGGATCACCAGGACTACTTTGCGCTGAACCCCAACGCAGGCTACTGCCAAGCCGTGGTGGGGCCGAAAATACGTAAGTTCAAAGAAAAACTAGAGGCGCGGAACAAGGCAAAAAAGCCATAGCCCAATCAATAATATCTGTTCATCGGTGCATGTGTCTGCCAAACTCGGCACATAAATCCAGATGAAAGAATTTGCCTACATCCACGACGAAGGGAACGTGCCCGCCGCCCTCCAAGCGGTGCCGTTCCTGAACAGCTTTAGCGACGAACAGCTCGAAGACGTTCTTAATTCCAGCAGCCTTTTGGAGTGCGAGATCGGCGACTCCATCATTGAAGAAGGCACCATCGACTCGCGCTTCTACGTGCTGCTGAGCGGCCAGTTAGAAGTCCGTATCGGCGGCAAGGTCGTAGCCGCCATCACCCGCTCGGGCGAAGTCTTTGGTGAACTTGCACTGGTGAACCATGACAAGCGCCTCGCCTCCGTCGTCGCCTCGTCGCGCTCGGTCTGCCTCGCGGTGGATCAAAAATTCCTCCAGGACATCCACCCGCGCGAGGAAGACCCCGCCTTCCACGCCGCCCTCTTTGAATTCGTCGCCCGCCTCATCGCGAAGAAGCTCGATAGCACTTCGCGTCGGCTTGCCACCGTCGAAAAAGAGTTGCGTGATCTGAAACAAAACGCCGCACGGACGCCCCTGCTCAAGCCTGTGGTGAAGCACAAATCACCGCCTACCAAACCCGTGGCAAAAACAGGCTCCAGCACTTCAAAAACGCTCAAACCCGTTGCGCGTCGTCCCGTGAATAGAGCTAGGTAGCTGGCGAAAGGTGCGAACCACTTAGCCCGTGGGCTCTGGGCAGCCGTATTCGCTACGCGAAAAATTTTGTGCTGCACGCCGTCATCGCCTACGCGTGACTGACACCGCACGCATGTACCGCCCTCTTGCCCTCCTCGCTCTCATTTTCTGCCTTGCCCACTGGTTGCATGGCAAGCAGCAGCATGGGCAATTCCGCCAAGTGGACGAGCACTTCCTCGACTTTCTGCTGGCCAATGCTCGCGACCGCTTTGTGCCAGATCCCGCCAAGCTCGATAACGTGGTTTTTGCCCACATCCACGAGTCCGACAAAGCTGAGTATGCCGCCTGGCCACCGCTGCCCATCGACTATCAAATGATGCTGCAAG
Source organism: Verrucomicrobiota bacterium (assembly GCA_031411235.1). GTDB lineage: Bacteria > Verrucomicrobiota > Verrucomicrobiia > Verrucomicrobiales > Verrucomicrobiaceae > JANOAR01. The sequence goes on from JANOAR010000200.1 coordinate 13,912, forward strand.
CGCTCAGTGCCCATGCGCCCTCAGTGCTGGTTATCGCGGCCCCGCTGAGCTGGAGCGAACCTGCGCCACCCTTCATCTCTGAACTCGCGCAGAACCTGCTGCCGCTACCACGCGTCATCGTCGGCATCGACATCACCACGGCCAAGGATACCGTCGCCGAAGGCCCAGCTTTGCAGCGATTGCCCGCACTGCAAAACGTCCATGATGCCCAACAACTCCTACCACTAGCCTCCGAGGTGCGCACCGCGCCTGCGCCCGAGATCGCTGCCCAAGTCGAACTCGGCTGCCACAATAGTACCGAACCGGAGCCAGTCGCGTTGGCCTACCGACTCGCCCAGCGCAGCGTCCCCTCGCTCGCCCTCCAGGCACTCACCGCTGCCACCCGCACCCCCTTCAGCCAGCAACGCCTCAGCACAGGCCCCGGCGCAGGTTTGCACCTTGGTGAGGGTGTCTTTGTGCCGCTCGGCCCACGCGCTACACTGCCCCTTGCTGCCAAGGAGTCGCCACGAGTCCCGAGCCTTAATGCCCTGGATTTGCTCACCCCCACCATCGCGGATGACACTGGCAGCGAGCTGGCCAAAACTCTCGGCACGGGCAAGCTCATCGTCCTCGGTCTCGATAGCGCCGCGCCCCAGGCCCAAGCTATTGCAGAAGCCCTCGCCCTGCCGCGTCTCCGCGAATGGCCAGCATGGCAGCAAGCCATCGCCTGGGCCATCGCTACCCTACTCGGCCTGCACCTCCTGTATCGCCCCAAGGCCAAGGTTTTATCGCGAATGCTACTGCTCCTGTTTCTCGCTCTCACCACCAGCTACCTCGCTTTCCAGAGCAACCTCACCTGGTGCCCACCTGCGATCCCAGCACTGATCATCGCGGTGAGCGGCCTTTTTGCGCGAATAACGAACCCCTGAGTCGGGAAGCGCCACACTCCTGCATTCGTTACTTGAGAATCCCATGCTCTCGCTCAAACTCACGCTCCTCGCCGCCGCCCAGCGCTTGGGTTTCGCCGAGTGCCGCATCGCCCCTGCGCTGCCAGCGGCGCACCGTGATGTCTTCGAGGCATGGGTCGCCGCTGGCACCTATGGCGACATGGCATGGATGGCGCGGAACCTGGAGCGCCGGGGCGATCCACGCGAGGTTGTGCCTGGGGCGCAGGCCGTCATCATGCTCGCCATGAACTACTACCAGGGTGACAACGAAGCCGCGAGCCAAGCTGGCTACCGCATCGCCCGCTACGCCTGGAACGACGATTACCACGACATGATGCAGGCTAGGCTGCGTGAGTTGAACACGCTGCTGGAGGCCCACGGCGGCACTCAGCGCTACTACGTGGATACAGGCCCCGTGCTGGAGCGAGACTTCGCCAGCGAGAGCGGCCTCGGCTGGAATGGCAAGAGCACCATGCAGATTCATCGCGCCCTGGGCACTTGGTTCTTCCTCGCCAGCATCATCACGACGCTGCCGTTGCCTGCCGACACCCCGGCCAAGAATCTCTGCGGCAAATGCACCCGCTGCATGGTCGCCTGCCCGACGAACGCCATCACCGCACCACAGCGCATGGATGCTCGCCGCTGCATCAGCTACCTCACTATCGAAAGCAAAGGCAGCATCCCCGTGGAGCTACGCCGCGCCATCGGCAACCGCATCTACGGCTGCGATGACTGCCTTACCGCCTGCCCTTGGAACCGCTTTGCCCAAGTCTCACACGAGGCGACGTTTCAAGCTCGCGAGTCGATATTTCAGCATCGTCTGCGCGACTTCCTGGCGCTCGATGACGATGCCTTTCGCCTGCTCTTTAAAGCCAGCCCCATCAAACGCATCAAGCGCCCCGCCTTCCTGCGCAACGTCTGCGTGGCACTGGGAAATACTGGCACGCTGGAGGACATCCCTGCGCTGGAGATCGCAGCGAACGATGCGCATCCACTGATCCAAGAACATGCGCTGTGGGCGATGGCGGAGATACGCCTGAAAAGCAGGCCCACATAATTTCATCCTTTCTACCTCCCATGCTCACTCCCGAAGCCGCTCTCAGCAAACGTTGCCCCGTCATGCGCCGCCTTATCAAAGCGCACGGCCCCTACGCTCTTGAAGTCGCAAAGCGCTCGCCCTACGAGGCGTTGGTTCATGCCGTGGCGCATCAACAACTCCATGCCAAGGCGGCAGAGTCGATCATGCGGCGCTTCAAGGCGTTGTTTCCCGGTGTACGATTTCCCAAGCCTGCTCATATCCTTGCGGCCAGTGATGAGGAACTGCGCAGCACGGGCTTCTCCTTTGGCAAGATCCGCGCGATCCGCGACATCGCAGAGAAGACTCAGAGTGGCCTAGTGCCCACGCGAGCAGCGGCGCTGAAATTACCCGATAATGAACTCATCGCCCGGCTCGTCGCCGTGCGCGGTGTGGGCCGCTGGACGGTGGAGATGCTGCTCATCTTCACCCTGGGCCGCGAGGATGTCTTCCCCTGCGATGACTACGGCGTGCGCAATGGTTTCCGCCTCGCGATGGGGCTCGAAGAGATGCCCAAACCCAAGGCCCTGGGCGAATATGCCGAGCGCTGGGCACCGCAGCGCACGCTGGCCGCTTGGTACTTATGGCGCTGCGCCGATGCAGGGAAATACTGATGGGTTCGTGGGATAGGCTACAAAGGCTGGTGATGGATTTCGGGTTGTGGCAAGGCGCGAGCGAGGCGGCTATTGAGCAATAGCCAACGAGCGAGCAACGCAGCCACAGCACGAAAGCCGCGCCAGAATTGTAGGCTATCCCGCGAACTCATCAGTAAGTCATCAAACCCCCTCGCCTATGGCACCAGTCCACTGAGCATCGGGTCGATGAATTGGTAGCTTTGGGGCAAGTCGATGCGGGCTAGTTCGCCGACTTCGGTGAAGTAGGCTTTGGCGTGGTAGAGGCCCAGGATCGTGACATTGAGCACGCGACAATGGCGAGAACTGCCTGCGAGATCCATGCGGCCATTGTTGGCGGTGAGCTGGATGAGGCTCTCCAGGGTGGCTTGGCTTTTCATGCCGGGGAGCATCGCCAGACTGCCGATGCCGGGGATGCCCTGCGCTGTGGCACCCTGGGCGAGAGCGCCCTGGAGGTTTAAAATTTGCTGCCCAGCTTTGAGCACTTCGAGGTGGGGCTGCTCGTCGCCTGCCTTCCAACTGAATATCACGGTGGTATCGGTGCCTGCGACGCGCACGCGCAGATCGAGCCGCTCCCAGCGCTGGTCGTGATGCACATCGCCGTCGAAGCGCCACGAGACGGTGCCGCTATCGCTCCAGGCTTTGCCATCGATCATGCCACCCGCTTCCAAAGTGTAGCCGTGGGGAGCTTGCGCTCCATGGGGTGCCCAGGAGCGGATGTTGAAGGTGCCTTGGCCAAGCCTTTCTGCCCCACGCGTGAGTTGCAGCGTGTTGACGATGGCGTGGTGCTCCTCATGCCGCTGAAAAATGACCATGGGCGAGATGGCGGCGAGCTGCGGCTCCGAGGGAAAGTAAGTCTGGCGGATGAGCATGGCCGTCATCACCGCCCAGAAGGTGAGGATGAGGGCCGAGATGAGTCGCCAGAACATGGGAGTCGGCTTAGAGGCGCTCGTTGCCCTCGGCGAGTTTGGCGGCTTCAATTTTGAGGATGCGGCCAACTCGGTGTTTAGCGAGATAGACCTGTGCGGCATTGACGCCGAGTTCTTCCTTCACCCGCTCGGGGCTCCAGCCTTTGAGCACGTAGCAGGAGAAAATTTGATACTGCCGTGGGGAGACGAGCGAGCGCACACGGCGCAGGGCGAGTTCCATGATTTGGTCTTGCCATTCCTTGTCCCACAGCTTCTCCAACTCCACGCCATTGGGGTCGGCACAGCGTTCTAACGGCGAGGTGCGGCGATCATCGTCTTCATCGTTTTGCAGGCAAATCTCGCGGTACCAGGTCTTCTTGCGCCGACGGAATTGGTCGAGAATGCGCCAGCGTGCTTGGTTCAACAGGAAGCTCTTGAAGGAGCCGAGCGAGGTGTCGAATTTGCGTTTTTGTAGGTTCTTCGCCACGCCGATGAAGGTCTCTTGCACAACGTCGTGGGCTTCATCGTCAGTGAGGCCAGACTTGCGTGCGACATGCCAGACGAAGCCCGAGTAAGTGCGGTAGAAGGCATCCCAACTCGACCAGTCGGACCAGTTGTCGAGCTTCTCGATGAGGGTCTTGCGCGTGGGCGGCGAGCCAGCGTATTCCTTCTCAATGTCCGCTGGCACCTCGGGCACGGGCGGCGTGGTTGGAGGTGGCGCTTTGGGTGTGTCCTTGGGTTTTTGGGCAGCCATTGGGCTTGGATTGTAAGGGCTGGGCCTTCGCTGGCAATGGCTTTCGAGGCCTTGCCGCACAGTAGCGTCATCGCTCCGGGCCTGGGTTACTTCTTCTCCCAAGTCTGCACTCCATAGGTACTGGCCTGCTCGCCGAGCGTGGCGATGGCTTGCTCCTTGGTGAGATTGACGGCACTTGAAGTCACCGTCACGGCATGAGTGCCGGGCGCAGTGCCCGTGGTGATCTCGACGCCAGACACGCCTTCGAGTTTGGTGAAGGACTCGCGGATGTGGTCTTTGCAGCCGTTGCAAACAATACCTGTGATGGTGGCCTGGTAGGTCACGGGCTTGTCGTCGGCACGGGCCTGTGGCAGGGCGAAGGCCAGCGTCAAAGCCAAGAAGGCGGCAGCGCGAAGGATGAAGTCGGTTCTTTTCATGGAGAGCTTTGAGGTATTTTTATATGCGGCGGGCGAGGGTCATTCACAACGCCGCTGAGCAACTGAGGTTGCGAGTTTTTTGACGCCAGGGCTTTACTTGGGATAGTCTGCACGGCTTTCTCTCCATTTATTCATGAACACACCCTGGTCCATCCGCGTGGTGCGCGCTGTCTTCTTTCTCGTCTCCACCGGACTGGGCACCGTGATTGCGCTTAGTTTTCAGCAACGCGGCTGGGCTGGGGCGCTCATTGGCATGGCTCTAGGCGGCTGTGTCATCCTCCTCGATGCCTCGCTGGGAAAGTTCAGCTTTCGCCATTTCTCGTATGCTATCTTTGGCCTGCTCATTGGCCTATTCGGCGCGTGGTTGATCACCCAAGTCGGCATTTTTGAAATGACTTGGTTCCAGTCCTTTCGCGATGGTGACACACTGCGCGAAAGCCTGCGCGTGTGCATCTATGCTTCGCTGGCCTTTCTCGGTGTCACCCTCGCCCTGCGCAGCGATCGCGATGAATTTGCCTTCGTCATCCCCTACGTTCGCTTCCGCCGCGATGCCTCGGAAGGCGAGCCGTTGCTGCTTGATACGAACATCGTCATTGATGGCCGCATCCCGACCCTTTATCAGACAGGCTTCCTCAATGGCACGCTGGTCATTCCACGTCTCGTGTTGGATGAACTTCAGCGCCTCGCCGACTCGCGCGATGTCATCAAGTCCGAGCGCGGCAAACGTGGGCTGCTTATTTTGCAACAGATGCGCGAGCTGCGCGAGCTCGACCTCACTATCCATGAGGACGGCAGCGGCGACACCTTGCCTGTGGACACGCGACTGGTAAACCTAGCCCGCGAGCTAAACGCGCGACTGCTGACCAACGATGAAAATCTCGCCAAAGTCGCACGGCTACGCGGCATCACTGTGCTGAGCTTGAATGAACTCAGTCGTTCGCTAGAGCGCCAGCTCTGCGTCGGCGATGAGCTGGAGATCAGCTTGGTAAAACCAGGCAAAGATCGTCATCAAGCCGTGGGCTACCTGCCCGATGGCGCGATGGTCGTGGTGAACCAGGCAGCAACACTCATCGGCCAAAATGCACGCGTCACGATCACTGGCACCACACAGACAAGCGCAGGCTGTTTGGTCTTCGCTGACTTGCCGGGGAATGCGGGTATGGATGCGCGGTAAGCTTGGCACACGGCGGCTTGGACACTCGAATGGCTTCTTGCTGAAGCCCTCGTTAGGCTTAAACTCGCCACATGTCCGTCGCAGCGATCAAACAACAAATCGACCAGATGACCGAGGATGAGCGGTTCTATGTAGCTGCCTACATCCAGCATCTGGAGAACGAAGAAGATGCAGGTTATCGTGCTGCCGTAGCCGACGCCTCAAGCCGTATGGACAGTGGCAAAAAAGTGTCCTTTGAAGAGTTGGTGGCACGCCATGACGCCCTTGAACGCGCAGGCAAATAACCATGCCACCGACTCCCAAGCTCGTCCTGGATGGTAAAGCCGTTGAGACAATCCTTGCGTTGCCAGCAGCACAGCGGCGGCGATTGCTGGACTCTTTGGATCGTCTTTGTCACGAACATCCACACACCTCGGAGGACTTTCATTTCGCTGACGAAACCGGCAGGCACATCAGCATCAAAGCGATTCGTCCTGTCTTGGTGGCCTATTGGCTGGATGTGCCTGTGAATGAGCTGCGTATCACACGAATTACCCGCGTAAGGCCACAGACCAAGTAGGACAGGGAAGCCTCCAATGATGGAGACATGTGGTGCCTACTCCAACTCAGCATCGGCTTCCAGCACGCGCTGGAGAGCTTCGAGAAAATCACGCGCCACTTCGCAGGGCAGCATGATGGTGTCGCGCCTGCCTCGTACGTCCTCGGTGATTTTGATGAATCGACCCCGGTCATTCTCCTTCAGGTCGAGGAAGAATATCTTCCGGTCGCTGATGATCTTTTCTGAATGAAGCGCCGGGTGCGGGCGCCGCTCGTCGTCTTGATCGAATTGACTCATGTTCCAATGACCTCCGCCCTGTCCCAGTGTTGCTCCGCTGCGGCAGATTTACCGCTTAATTTCGGCTGGAGTTTAAAAGTTGGCCCTGGGATGTCAATGCTTCTCTCCCTTAGCCATGGCCATCGCAGTGCCTCATTGAAAAGGACACCGAAAGGGTAGCGACCGGGAGGCAGGGATAGAGTCGATGCCTCATAAATGAGGACACCGTGGCTGATGGAGCCACGACTGATGAAAAAGAGCCTTGAAGACTACACGCGAGTG
>JANOAR010000201.1:0-6940 GCA_031411235.1 Verrucomicrobiota bacterium
ATGCTCAACTGGAACTCCTCCTCGCTCACCCACGGCTGGCAACGCGGCGTTAACGCTTTTTTCTGGGGCCTTGGCTTCAAGCCGGAAGATTTTGATAAGGCTCAAGTTGGCATTGGTACGCCGCTGCTGGATGGCAACCTCTGCAACGTCCACGCGCATGAGCTGGCGAAGCTGCTGCAACAGGGCTGCAATGATGCTGGCTTGATCGGATTTCCCTTTGGCGTCACGGGGGTGAGCGATAACATCACGCAGGGGCACGAAGGCGGGAATGCCTCGCTGCCCTCGCGCAACATGATCGCGAATGGCGCGGAAATGGTCTGCACCTCGCACTGCTATGACGCCATGATCGGCGTGCATCATTGCGACAAGAATGGCCCTGGATTTGCCATGGCTCTGGCGCGCACGAACATGCCGGGGCTCATCGTCAGCGGTGGCAGCATCTTACCCGGCTGCCATGCGGGCAAGTCGGTGACGATCCTCGATGCCTACGATTCGCAGGCTCAAGCCAACGCGGGGGCGATCACCCGCGAGGAGTCCGAGAGCATCATCCGTGTGGCCTGTCCAGGGGCTGGCGGGTGTGGTATCGCGGCCTCCTTCAATACCTGGGGCATCGCTTCTGAAGCCCTCGGGCTGATGCTGCCCAACAGCTCTTCCATTCCTGCGGTGGATGATTTGAAACGTGCCGAGTGCCGCCGTGTCGGCGATGCGGTGCGCCTGCTGCTGGAACGCAATCTGCGGCCTCGCGACATTCTCACCAAGCTGGCCTTCACCAACGCCATGAGCGCCATCGCGGCCATCGGCGGCAGCACCAACGGCGTCATCCACATACTTGCCGTGGCTCGCGAGGCGGGTGTGGACTTCACCCTGCGCGATGTGCAGGCCATCTGCCGCCGCACGCCTGTGCTGTGCAACTTTGCCCCGCGTGGCAAGGGCACCATGGCCGATCTGCATCGCATCGGCGGCACCGCGATGCTGCTGAAGCACTTGCTAAAAGCAGGCGTCCTCGATGGCAGCGCGATGACTGTCACAGGCAAAACTCTCGCCGAGAACGTGGCCGATGCGCCCGATGTGCCGAGTGACCAGGAACTCATCGCGCCTATCGAGGCGCCGTTCAAAGCCTACGCCGACATGCAAGTATGCTTCGGCAATCTCGCGCCCGACGGCATTGTCTTCAAAGTCTGCAACAACCAGCCGCCGCACTTCAAAGGCCGCGCGATCTGTTTCACCGAAGCCAGGGCTGTCGCCGATGCGGCACAGGAGGGCCGCATCAAGCCCGGTCATGTCGTGGTGCTGCGCCATCTCGGCCCTGTCGCCAGCGGTATGCCCGAGGTGCTGGTGGCCACCTCCGCCCTCGCTCTGCCTGAGCTGGATGGCAAAGTCGCGCTGGTCAGCGATACGCGAGTCAGCGGAGTTTCGCATGGCAGCATCGGCGTGCATTGCTCGCCCGAGGCCGCGGTGGGCGGCCCCATCGGCAGTGTGAAGGACGGTGATGAAATCGAGTTCGATTTGCTCAAAGGCGAAATCACCGTCCATGCCAATCTGGAGGCGCGGCGCAGCGGTGCGCACGGGATTCGGCATACGCGTGGCTACTTGGCGGACTTCAGCGCGACGACTTCGCAGGCCAGCGATGGCTGCGTGAGCCAGTACTTGCTGGGGTGAAGTGCGGCGAGCGCTCCTCGCTTGCGCTCACTGTCTCGCTCGGTTAGCGGGCACTGCATGTCTCGCTTTCTCCCGCACTTACTTTGCTGCATCGCTTCGCTTGGCATTGCTGCCGAGCCTATCACGCCCAACACCCCTGGATGGTTCCCCTTCACCATCTCGACCCACGACGCCACTGCCACGCCCATCGACCTGACTTGGCTGAATGAGATGCCAGCGGGCAAGTCGGGTTTCCTCCGTGCGGAGGGTGAGCGCATCGTTAATAACAAGGGCGAGACGGTGCGACTGTTCGGCACGAATTTCTGCGGCGCGGCCTGTTTCCAAGAGGAAGCCATCGCCAAGAGCATCGCTGCGCACCTCGCAAAAAACGGCATCAACGTGGTGCGGCTGCATCACATGGACAACGGTTGGGGCGACTCCATCATCGAAGACAATGAGGCCAATAAACTCAGCGCCGACAAGCTCGCAAAGCTGGATCGGCTGATCGCGGAATTCATCGCCAAGGGCATCTACGTGAACCTCAATTTGCACGTCAGCCGCACGTATTCCGGCACGCCTGAGGGGGCACCGAGTTACTCGAAGGGGCTCGACCATTTCCACCCGCCGTTCATCGAGCGCTTCAAAGACTACGCGAGGCAACTGTTGAACCATGTGAACCCGCACACGGGCCGTGCCTACAAGGACGAGCCCGGCATTGCGGTCGTCGAGATGAACAACGAGAACTCGCTGGTGCTCAATCCATGGTGGGTCAATGCCCTGCCTGCCCCCTTTAGCAGCGAGTTGCGCGAATTGTTCGTGAAGCACCTGCGCAAAACCTATGCGAGCACCGAGGCGCTGCGCCAAAGCTGGGGCGTGAACGATGGTCACACGGGGGCAAACCTCATCACGAATGGCGACTTCGCCGCGATGACCAAGGGCTGGGGCGTGGAGCACAACAATGGCGCGAAGGGTGGCTTTGAAGCGCTTGCGGCTGGGGCAAAAGGTATCCGCTGGACGACCACGCAGAGTGGCAGCGTGGCTTGGTCTATTCAGCTCAGTCAGCCTGGGCTGCGGTTCGATGAGAAGACTGGCTATCGGCTGAAGTTCCGCGCTCGCAGTGCGCAGGCAGCAACTATCGCTGTGAATGCCCAGAACAGTGCTCCGCCGTGGGCGAACTTGGGGTTGCAAGAGCAGGTCACGCTGACGCCTGATTGGAAGGATTACAGCTTGGATTTCATGCCGCACAACACGCTGCCCGATGGACAGAACCGCATCGCCTTTGGCCTGCTCAATAAAGTCACCAGCATCGACCTCGCCGACGTCTCGCTGTGCTCCGTGCCCAGTGGTTTTTTGAAGCCCGAGCAGACCTTTGAAGCGAGCAACATCCCGCTAGCCGAGCGCGGCTCGAACGCTGCCGTGAAGAAGGACTTCTTTGCCTTTCTCATCGACCTCGAAGTGGAGCACGCGCTGGGCATGAAAGCTTTCATTCGCGACGAGATCGGGGCGAAACAAATGATCACGCACTCGCAGGTGCTCTTTGGCGGTATCGTCGGCGCACGGCGCGAATGGCTTGTCAGCGACATGGTCGATACGCATGGCTACTGGCATCATCCTTCCTTTCCGCATAAGTCCTGGGACATGGGCGACTGGGAGATCAACAACGTCTCGCAGCTCGCTGACGAAGCGGGTGGCACACTCGCTGAGATGGCGATGCAACGCCCTGCTGGCAAGCCTTACAGCGTGAGCGAGTATGACACGCCAGCGCCGAATGACTACGCCGCAGAGACGTTCCCGCTGTTCGCGGCGATGGCGTGTTTGCAGGATTGGAGTGCGCTGTATCACTTCAACTTCAAGAACGCGGCGAAGCTGGAGAGCGACCGCATCACGAGCTTTTTCGACTTGCCAGGGCATCCGGGGAAGCAGGCGTTTATGCCGCTGGCGGCGCTGGTATTTAGGAAGGGGTTGATTGCCGAGATGCACACGCCGACGAGCCTGGATGTGGGCGACGGTAGCATCCTGGACTATGTGGCACAGAAGTCTGGCGATGTATGGGGAAGCTGGCGCGATCTGTGGGCCACGCCTGGCTTGGCCAATGGCAACCCACCTTTGACGGGTGCCGAGGCTTGGAAACATCGGGTGGACATGGGCCTTTCCAACAAGGCTGAGCCCATCGGCAAAGGTGATCGCCATCTCGTGATCCTGGGCCACGGCGACATCGCCAAGCCCAAGCACTCGGATGATGGAAGACTGGTGCGAGATACCCAACTGCCTTGGCTGCACCTCAATGGTGACGGCGCTCAGGTGTGGTCGGGCAAGCTCACGGCTTCACCTGCGAGCGCGGGCAAAGCTCCAGTCTCCGTGCAAGCCACTGGCCCAGAAGCCAACGCCACAGTGATGCTCGCCGCGCTCGATGGTGCGCCTCTAGCCACGTCCAAGAAGCTCTGGCTCTGTGCCCTCAATCGTGCGGAGAATCCTGGCATGGGCTGGGATGCGGAGCGCCGCAGCCTTGGCAAGGCCTGGGGCACAGGGCCAGCTTTGGTGCTGGGGGTGCAGGCAAAAGTTGATCTGCCCGGCGAGGCTGCCGACTGGAAGGTGGAGGCGCTGGATGCAATGGGCACGGTGAAGAGCATTGTCGCGGAGAAGGCAACAGGCTTCGAGATCAAGGCTGAGCAGAAGACGGTGTGGTGGCTGATCACTCGATGAAAGCTGAGCATGATGACGCGATTCCCTCACCTCATCGTTACGGCTTGGCTGTGGTTCTCCTCTGACCTCATTGCTGCTGAACTTGCGAAACACACGTTCACTCATCCGGCGATGGGCACGTTGTTTCGCATCGACCTCTATGCCGATAAACCTGAGCACGCGGCGAAGGCTGCAAAATTGGCCTTCCAACGCGTTGATGCTCTGAATGTTATTTGCTCCGACTACTTGCCGGACAGCGAACTCACACGCCTCTGCCGAGCGGGCTCGATGCGGGTCAGCGACGATCTCTTCAGCGTTATCGAGAAGTCGCAGGCGATTGCAAAACTCAGCCGTGGTGCCTTCGACATCAGCGCTGGGCATATGACGAATCAATGGCGAAGAGCGAAGCGCAAGGGCGTGCTGCCCACGGTGGCGGATAGGGCCAAAGCCAAGGCGTTGACGGGTTTCCAGCTCATCGTGCTCGATGCCAAAACGAAGACCGTGACATTGACCAAGTCAGGGATGCAGCTCGATCTTGGTGGCATCGCCAAGGGTTATGCTGCGGATGCGGCGCTGGCGGTGCTGCGTGCGCAGGGCATTGCTAGCGCGGTGGTCGCGGCGAGTGGCGACATCGCCGTGGGTGACGCGCCACCGGGCGAACCCGAGGGCTGGGACATCGCGGTGCGCACCTTCGCGAGCGCCGAGCCTACGGATCAACTCAAACATCTGCGGCTGCACAATTGCGGCATCTCGACCTCGGGCGATTTGCATCAGTCGGTGGAGATCGCGGGGCAGAGCTACTCACACATTGTCGATGTGAAGACGGGCCTGGGTTTGACGACGCGCATCGCGTGCAGTGTGATCGCGCCGGATGCGACGACGAGCGATGCCTTGGCCACGGCGATGTGTGTGCTGGGCGAAGTGGAAGGCCAACTTATTGCGAAGGCAATGCCAGGAGTGACGGCGACCTTTGCGGTGAAGTAGTGCGTCATGGCAGTTCGCCCAGCGACGTTGCGCTGTCGCGTCGTACGGGTTATGGGCAGTCACTACTCATGGTTCACACGTTGCAGCTTCTCCCAGGCAAATCTTTCCCACTCGGCGCGACACCTTCACCTCGCGGCACCAATTTCGCGGTGTATTCCGCCGCTGCTCATGCGGTGGATTTGTGCCTCTATGAGGCTGCCCAGCCGGATCATGAAATAGCTCGCGTGCGGCTCTCTCGCAGCGAAGGCGACGTGTGGTGCGCCTTTGTCGCAGGGGTAAAGCCGGGCACTCTGTATGGCTTCCGGGCGCATGGCACATCGGCCGCGATGAATGCTAAAAAGCTGCTCGTTGATCCCTATGCTAAAGTGATCGTGGGCTGTGCCGATGGCCGTGCGGACATGCACAGCCACGCCGGGCGCGAGGCTTTGCCGGGTTGTCTCGACAATGGTGCGACGATGCTGAAGGCGGCGGTGATCGACGATCACTACGACTGGCTTGGCGACACGCCGCCTGCAGTGCCGTGGAGCGAGACCCTGATCTATGAGCTGCATGTGAGGGGCTTCACCAAGCTACATCCACGGGTGCCTGCCGAGCTGCGTGGCACGTATGCCGGGCTGTGCGAGCCTGTGGTTATCGACTACCTGAAGGCGCTGGGCATCACCGCTGTGCAACTGTTGCCCGTGCATCAGCACTTGGATGATGGCTGGCTGGTGGAGAAAGGGCTGACCAACTACTGGGGCTATAACACCCTGGGCTTTCTAGCGCCCCATGCTGAGTACGCGGCGGCGCAGGATGGCCAGGGCGTGGTGGATGAATTCAAGACGATGGTGCGCACGCTGCACGCCGCTGGCATGGAGGTGATCCTGGACGTGGTCTTCAATCACACAGCGGAAGGGGGAGCTGGTGGGCCGCTGCTGTCACTGCGCGGCCTGGATGATGCGGCCTACTATGCTCGCGATGCGGGCGGTATGCTGTTCGACTGCACGGGCTGCGGCAACACCGTCGCGGCATGGCAACCCGCGGCGCTGCGGTTGATCATGGATAGCCTGCGCTACTGGGTGCAGGAGATGCATGTGGATGGCTTCCGCTTTGATCTGGCGACTACGGTGGGGCGCGGGCCGGGAGGCTTCGATATTCATGGAGCGTTCTTCACCGCACTGGCTCAGGATCCGGTGCTCGCCGGTGTGAAGCTGATCGCTGAGCCCTGGGATGTGGGCCAAATGGATAGCTACCAGGTGGGGTATTTCCCGAAGCCGTGGCGAGAGTTGAATGGCAAGTATCGCGATGCGGTGCGGCGCTTTTGGCGTGGCGATGCGGGCATGGTGCCGGAGTTTGCCAAGCGGCTCTGCGGCAGCGAGGACTTGTATGGCCGGGCCAAACGTGGGCCGCTGGCGAGTGTGAATTTTTTAACCTCGCACGATGGCTTCACGATGGCTGATCTGGTGAGTTATGAGCGCAAGTATAACTTGGCCAATGGCGAGCAAGGTCGCGATGGCGATAACGATAACCACTCTGCCAACTACGGCTGCGAGGGGCCGAGTGATGAGGCGGCGGTGAAGACCATGCGCAGGCGTGTGCGGCGCAGTCTGATGGCGACGATGCTGTGCTCGGCGGGTGTGCCGTTCATCACCATGGG
>JANOAR010000202.1:0-43241 GCA_031411235.1 Verrucomicrobiota bacterium
GATGCCGATGCCCACGCTCGCCATGTCTTCATTGCCGAAGCGGATCTTGCTGAACTCCTTGGGGTAATTCGTTTTGATGAACTCCAGCGTCTTCATTGCCATGTCGCCGCCCGCTTGGAAATCAATGCCTGCGTAGATGTCCTCGGTATTCTCGCGGAAGATCACCATATTGACCTTTTCGGGATGTTTCACAGGCGAGGGCACGCCGGTAAACCACTGCACAGGGCGCAGGCAAACGTAGAGATCGAGCATCTGGCGCAGTGCTACATTCAGCGAGCGAATGCCGCCGCCCACAGGAGTCGTCAAAGGGCCTTTGATGCCGACAAGGAACTCGCGAAAAGCCTCAACCGTATCGTCGGGCAGCCAGTTATCATGCTTGGTCTTGGAGGCCTCGCCAGCGAGCACTTCCATCCACGCGATTTTCTTGCTGCCGCCGTAGGCTTTCTCCACTGCGGCGTCGAAGACTCGCACGCTCGAAGCCCAAATATCGCGACCTGTGCCGTCACCCCTGATGAAGGGAACGATAGGCTGATTGGGGACGCTGAGTTTGCCATTCGAGATGGTGATTTTGTCTCCAGCGGGGACGGTGCAGGTAGTATAAGCCGACATGTTTTTGGGATGGGGATGGTAGGTCGTTAAGATGATGAGGTGTGTCACGACGCGCTTCCTTTGTGAGACGCAAAGCAAGCGGGCGGCTTGGACAACGCCCTAGCCGCAGACTGGGGCGGCGACTTTGTGCGGAATCAAGGCCGTGTCGAGGAGCAAAATGAGTGCCTAATAGTGGCGGTATCCGAGAGGCGTGATGCGGCAAAAAGCCCTGCCTCATCGCAGAAGTTTCCCTTGCCAAGATAACAAGGTGTGGTTCAATCACGCCCTTCAAATCCAGAAGATCCAACACCAAGGCCAGCCAAGTTGGCTAGCCCACACACCGACAACATGAGCCAAGTAGTATTCCAAGACTCCAAGCCTTTCCAGCTCCACGGCAAAGACACAGGCAGCGCAGACGTGCAAATTGCACGCCTCACCGATCGTATCAATTACCTCACCGAGCACCTCGGCAAGCACTCGATGGATCACAGCACACGCCGTGGCCTGCTCCGTATGGTCGCCCGTCGCCGCAAGCTGCTCGACTATCTCAAGCTGACAGCAGAAGACCGCTACAAGGGCCTGCTGACCAGCCTCAAGCTGCGCCGCTAACATCAATTTCACGAAGGGTGACGATGCTCGTCACCCTTCGTTCGTTTTGCGGGTCGCCCATCGGCTAGCCTCCTCGAAGGCAGCGTTGCGCCCGCCATCGCGAACAGGCGCTTGAGCCTATCTTTGATTCTCAAGATCCGCTCATTCGCCTGACCTAGTGGGTTTCATGCCCGCTCAGCAACAACAGCGGCATTCATCATTCTGAACTCAGAATTCATAATTTTCGCCGCCGCCCCTTTCCCCAACACAACAAAATAGAAAACACAGCCAAGATATGGCCATACACACACAAACCGCCGCCCTCGCACAGGGCACCATCGAAATCCAAACTGGCAAGCTTGCTAAGCTCGCCGACGGAGCCGTGACCGTTCGTCTCGGAGACACCATCGTCATCGTCACAGCGGTCTCCGCTACGAAGGTGAAGGACGGGCAGGATTTCTTCCCGCTCTCCGTCGAATACAAAGAGAAGGCCTCAGCTGCCGGTATGTTTCCAGGCGGTTATTTCAAGCGCGAAGGACGTCCGACGGAAAAGGAAATCCTCACCTGCCGCATGACCGACCGTCCTCTGCGTCCGCTCTTCCCCAAGGGCTACTACTACGACACGCAGATCGTCGCTCTGCTCCTCAGCGCCGACGGCGAAAATGACTCCGACATCCTCGCCATCAATGGCGCATCGGCGGCCCTTTGCGTCAGCGACATCCCCTTCGCTGGCCCTGTCGGAGCCGTCCGCGTAGGCCGCATCAACGGTGAATTCGTGGTCAACCCGACCAACGATCAGCGTCTCGATAGTGACCTCGACCTCGTCTATGTCGGCAACAAAACCGACGTAATCATGATCGAAGGCGCCGCCAATGAGCTGCCCGAGGCTGACTTTGTGAAGGCCCTTTACTTCGCCCAAACCCAAGTCGCCATCCTCGTCGAAGCCCAGGAAAAGCTCGCCGCCGCTGCCGCCAAGGCCAAGCGCGTCGTCCCCCTCATGCTGGTCAAAGACGAGCTGCTCGAAATCGCCTACGCCATCGCCGGCGACCGCATCGAAGCCGCCCTCTACACCCCCAGCAAAGTCGCCCGTGGCAAAGCCGTGGGTGGCCTCAAGGACGAAGTCGAAACCGCCATCAAAGCCGCCTTCCCAGCCGCCACCGGCTTTGAGATCGGCCAAGCCTTCGACTACATCCAGAAGAAAGCCTTCCGCATCTCCATCCTCGACAAGCAAAGCCGTTGCGACGGACGCGGCATTGACGACCTCCGCCACCTCTCCGGCGAAGTCGGCTACCTCCCCCGCACGCATGGCTCCGCCCTCTTCGCCCGTGGCGAAACGCAAGCCCTCGCCATCGCCACCCTCGCCCCAGCGGACGAGGCTCAGGACATGGACAACTACACCGGCGGTGTGGACACCAAGCGCTTCATCCTGCACTACAACTTCCCTCCCTTCAGCGTTGGTGAAACTGGCCGCTTCGGTGGGCAGAACCGGCGCGAAATCGGCCACGGAGCCCTCGCAGAGCGCAGCATCGAACCTGTCATTCCCTCGAAGGACAAGTTCCCCTACGCTATGCGCATCAGCAGCGAAGTCATGGAGTCCAACGGCTCCACTTCGATGGCCAGCGTTTGCTCCGGCGTCATGGCCCTCCTCGACGCAGGTGTGCCCCTCATCCGGCCCGTCGCAGGCATCTCCGTCGGCCTCGTCAGCGAGTTCGACGGCGACACCATGACCCGCTACCTGACGATGCTCGACATCATCGGCAGCGAAGATCACTTCGGCGACATGGACTTCAAACTCTGCGGCACCAGCGAAGGCGTCACCGGTTACCAGCTCGACCTCAAGCTCCCCGGCCTGCCCCTGCGCATCCTCGAAGAAGCCATCATCAAAGCCAAGACAGGCCGCACCGACATCCTCAAGGTCATGAACGGCATCATCGCCGACGTCAAGCCCCTGAGCCCCTACGCGCCCCGCATCGAGATCGTCAAAATCAACCCCGACAAGATCGGCGAACTCATCGGCCCTGGTGGCAAAAACATCAAAGGCATCCAGGCCGAATCCGGTGCCGAGATCACCATCAACGACGATGGCACCGTCTATATCTACGCCAACCGCAAGGAAAGCCTCGACCGCGCCATCGAAATGGTCAGCGGCATCGGCGCTGAAATTGAAGTCGGCAAGATCTACACCGGCAAGGTGGTCAGCACGACCAACTTCGGAGCCTTCATGAACCTCGGTGGCAAGAAGGACGGCCTCATCCACATCAGCGAACTCGCCGACTTCCGCGTGAAGACCGTCGAAGAAGTCGTCAAAACTGGCGACATGGTCACCGCCATGTGCGTCGGCGTTGACGACAAAGGCCGCGTGAAAATGAGCCGCAAAGCCGCCATGAAGCTGGGCGACAAAAAAGCCGCCGAAGGCGGCGAAGGCAGCACCGAGTCCGCCCCCAGCGACGAAGGCTAACCCCCAGTGTGAAACAGGCTTCCAGCCTGTTCCCCATAAGCTACGAAATCAGCGGCGACTCCAGTAACGGAGTCGCCGCTTTTTTGTGCCTTGTTGCACCCACCGCTAAGCATCATTGGGGGAAGCCTTTCTGGAGTGCGGCAGGCGGGGGGATTTAGGGGGCTGCCGCTGTCGTCGAAGCCCAACGTTGGCTTGTTCCCCAGTTTCAAGACCGCGCCTCGCAACGATTCGGCAGACACCTCGCTCTGCTGCTACCCACCGCCCCAAACAAGGCGGCAGCCCCGAAATCCCCCGCCAGCCGCACTCCAGAAAGGCTTCCCCCAATCAAACTCTGCGTTCGATGCTGCTACGTCCACAGGCATCAAGAAACCACCATTGCCCGCTTTGTGAAACTGTGTTTCCCTGCCATTGCCATGAAGATCACTATCAGCCTAGGCGACAAGCTTTTTCGGAAGGCCCGCATCAAGGCCGTCGAACAATCCACCTCGATCTCCGCCTTGTTCAAAGCTTTTATCATCCGCCTCACAGGCAGCGAAGGAACGGAATCCGAGTTCCAGCGCCTGCAGCGCGAAGAGGAAGAACTCCGCGCTGAGATGCGCTCCCGCTGCATCAGCCTCAACCCCGCGCACAACCTCAGCCGCGACGAACTGCACACCCGCCATGTGCTTCATTGATACGAATATCCCGATCTACTCGCTCGACCTTGAGCCCGCGCAGCCAGCCAAAACCGCCAGCGCTAATGAGCGAAAACGAAACTTGCCATGTCTAGCCGAAGGCTATACTACCACCAATGACAACGACGCTGCAAAAGTGGGGCAACAGCCAAGGTATCCGAGTTCCAAAAGTTTTGCTCAATACCCTGGGCATTGAGGACGGGGCCGAAGTCGAACTGAACATCAATGCCAAGAAGGATGCACTGATCGTGAAAGCGGTGAAGCCTGTGCGATTAGTCCGTGGCAGGCACCGCATCGAAGACTTGGTTGCGGCCATGCCAAAGAATTACAAGCCCCAGGAGATGGAGTGGAGCACACAGGGCCAGGAGGTTTGGTGATGGCTGCTTATATTCCAAAACAAGGAGACCTAGTCGCGCTCACCTTCGACCCGCAATCGGGCCATGAACAGAAGGGACGGCGACCCGCGTTGGTGGTCAGCAAAGATGCCTTCAATTCGGGCACGGGCATGGCCTTCTGCTGCCCCATAACCAACACCGACCGCAGCGTCCCTTTCCATGTGCCCATTGCTGGCCGCACCTCGTTAACGGGCTTCATCATGTGCGAGCAAATGAAGTCCCTCGATTACCGTTCACGCCAGCTCAAGTTCATCGAACGCGCCCCCACTGAAGTGCTGGAAGACGTTCTGGCCATCATCGACGCTTCTTTGTTTCCGTAGCTTGTGAGAAGTCGAATTTGACCCATGATTTCCGCGTCCCCAATTGTAACTTCCATGACAAACCCAGCCATCCCTCAGCTCATCTACAAGCAAGCGATGGAGCTTGCCCGCGAGGCAAGAGATTCCGAGCCTACGATCGTTAAGTTTCTTCTCTTTCCCTCGGGTGATTGAAGTCGCCACCGACATGATGCCCTCGCTCAGCGGTACCGTTCACCCTCTCTATTTCCGTGCTGAGGCTGTTCAGACAGTGCCGTCGGGTATCGCGATGGTCTCCGTCGAGGAAGAAGGCAAGGCTGGTATCCGATTCGGGTTAGCTCGGTGGTTACACCATTTCCTCCACTCACTCTGCCTGCACCTTAAAGAACGCTGCGTTCTCCGAGACAGGGAAAACGAACTCCAGCTTGCCCTGCGCATTGACTGTCGTTGTTATACCCGTCCCGCTCATCGGGAACGCATTGAACGTGGTCAGGTTCGTGGACTTCTGCACGCCGATGGTCAGCTTGAAGTTCCCGGTCGTCTGATCCTTCACCAGCAGAGGAGCACTCACGTTGAGCGCCTGCACCTGCGAGAGCGTGTAGAGGCTGTAGGTGTTGGGCGCACTGATCACATCGTTCTGACCCGCTGTGCGATTAGCACTGTATTGGGGCAGTGAATAGAGACTGTAGGTGTTCGGGGAAGTTGTCACGTCGGTCTGGCCTGCCGTGCGGTTTGTATCATACTGCGCTTGGGTGAAAAGGACTTGGCCGACCAGATTGATATTGTAGGGACTCTTGTAGATGTTGCTGTTTCCGATATGAAGCGCGGCGGTTTTGTTTCCACTGGCAGATGGATTGAATTGCACGGTGAACGTAGTGCTTCCTCCAGACACAACAGCTACCGTGGGACTGGAAGTAATGGAGAAATCGCTTCCGTTTGCACCATCGACGCTCACGGAAATGGCACTAAGGACAGCATTCCCAGGATTTTTTAGAGTGAATGTAAGGCTGCTTGATGAGCCAAGCACCGCGACAAAGGTTTGTGAGCCATTACTGAGGATGGGTGTGTTCAGAGGCTGCTCGATAGAGATGTCCGATCCAGTAACGGTCAATGCAACGGCATTGCTGCTGAGGCTGCCTGTGGAATTCGTCACCACCACGTCGTAGCTACCTGCATCTGTCGTGCCAGCGGCAGGGACAGTGTAGCTGTTGCTCGTTGCACCGGCGATGTTGATGGTGTTCAGACGCCACTGATAACTGATCGTTGGCAATCCCGAGGCCACGATGGAAAACGTGACAGGTTGGCCGAATGAAGCGGCCTGACCATACGGCAACACAGGGCCAACTGACAAACCTGTTGAAGAAGAAGCGGCCGTCAGAAAGTAAGTATTAACGCCACCTGCGGCGACAGCGGAAACACCCGTCGCGACTTGCACAGGAGTGAGACGAGAACTTATAGTTCCATCTCCCAGAGCACCAGTGCCGTTCCATCCAGCAGCCCAAAGAGTTCCATCGGTTTTGATGAACATGGAGTGGTACTGACCGCTAGCGACAGATGAAACCCCACTTGCTATCTGCACGGGCACCGAGCGACTAGTGGTCGTACCATCACCGAGCTGTCCAAAACCGTTGAAGCCCACTCCCCACAAGGTCGCATCCGTCTTCACATACATCGTTATTGAATCGCCCGCAGCTATTGATGCCACTCCTGTGGTTACCTGAACTGGAGAATTTCGCTGTGTTGTTGTTCCGTCTCCAAGCTGTCCATTGCTATTGGCACCCATTGCCCAAAGTGTGCCATCTGTTTTAACAAAGACGGTAAAATTAGCCCCAGCGGCAACCGACACTACTCCCGTAGCCACCTGCAGGGGCAGTATGCTATTGGTCGTTGTGCCGTCTCCGAGCTGTCCATTTGAATTATTACCCATCGTCCAGAGCGTGCCATCCGTCCTCACAAACATGGTATGGAAATGGCCAGCTGCGACGAATGCTACCCCGCTTGTCACCTGTACGGGAATTGAGCGATTCGTCGTCGTGCCATCCCCGAGCCGACCATCAGAGTTGAGTCCCATTGCCCAAAGTGTGCCATCGGTCTTTAGGAAGGCCGTGTGGTTGTATCCCGCAGCCACCGATGCTACACCCGTCGCTACCTGCTCTGGCGCGACTTGATTGGTGGTCGTCCCGTCCCCGAGTTGTCCATAAGTATTATCACCCACCGCCCAGAGTGTTCCATCGCTTTTCACAAACATGGTGTGAACATAGTGCCCTGCGGCTACCGACGACACACCACTTGCTATTTGAATGGACGTTGATCGGTAGTTTAGAGTGCCCTCACCAAGCTGTCCGCTATCATTAGTCCCCATCACCCAGAGCGTTCCATCCACTTTGACGAACTCAGTGAAATGATCACCCGCTGAAATTGATGCAACTGCCGACGCGACCTGAATGGGGGCGGTGACCAATGCTGTTTTGCTATCGCCTAGTTGCCCAGAATTGTCTCTTCCCATTCCCCAAAGAGTTCCATCAGCCTTGATGAACATGGTATGGTTATTCCCTGCTGAGACGGAGACAACCCCTGTGCTGACTTGCACCGATGTCGTTCGCTGAGTCGTTGTGCTATCACCGAGTTGACCGGTGGAGTTCAAACCAGTTGCCCACAGCGTGCCATCCGTTTTCACGAACAGGCTGTGGTTGGCTCCTGCTGAAATGGTTGCCGCACTTGTGGCAATCTGAACCGGTGACGTTCTCTGGGACGTGGTGCCATCACCAAGCTGCCCATTAGTGTTCAATCCCGTCGCCCAGATCGTGCCATCCGTCTTCACGAACAGGCTGTGATTGCCTCCAGCAGAAGCGGTGGAAACGCTAGTGGCAATCTGCACCGGTGACGTTCTCGAGGTAGTCGTGCCATCACCAAGCTGCCCGTTGGTGTTCAATCCATTTGCCCAGAGCGTACCGTCCGTTTTCACGAATAGGGTGTGGGTGCCTCCGGCTGAAACGGAGGTAACGCCAGTAGCAACCTGAACGGGTGTCGTTCTCTGGGTGGATGTGCCGTCGCCAAGCCGTCCGTTGCTATTATATCCCATGCCCCATAGCGTGCCATCTGTCTTGATGAACATACTATGCAATGCCCCGGCAGATACCGTGACAACCCCCGTGGCAATCTGAACCGGTGACATCCGCCGTGTGGTTGTTCCATCCCCGAGTTGCCCGTTAGTATTGTCTCCCATCGCCCAAAGTGTGCCATCCGTCTTCACGAACAGGCTGTGATTACCCCCAGCAGAAGCCTTGGCCACAGCCGTGAAAACTTTTCTGGGTGTGAGACCCTGTGCAGTGACCGGATCGCCAAGCTCCCCGGTGTAGTTGGCACCGACACCGTTGAGGATCGCTGCATTGGTTGCCATGGCACCGAATGAACCAATTGAGAACAGAGTAATATTGAGGAGGGTTTTCATAAAGTGGTTGGCTGAGATGTGATGGACGGTGCAGGCCAGTTGTTCCAACCGGCCTAATTTCTGAAGTTTCGGCGTCTGGCAGTCACGCCCTACAGGGTTTACGCGAACGGACAGGATCAGTCGATGGCGAGCGCCGATGACATACGAGCCGAGGCCTGCATTCGTTTTGTTCGCCCCATCTTTAGTGCGGTGGGCCTCCAAATAACGATAAATAGATGCTATTCAGGGGCTTTAATTGCGAGCTACAGGCTGACCAATCTGAGCAATGATTTCGGCGGTCAATTTCATTTTCCATCCTCTCGCGTGGAAACCACAATGCCTGCACAATCAATCTCAGCTTGATGCTCAGGTGCGACTATCGGGCGACCCTCCGGGGTCAATACCAAAACGTGATGTGAATGGAGTATCTCGTGCTGGGAAATAATGCGGGCGGATTCGTGCCGCAAGGCGGCAAAGTCTGAATCTTCTTCGGGATTGTTCATGTGGTGATGTATGTATTGCAGTGAATGATTTCGTTTCTTGGTCGAACGTCCAAGCTCTGGCGGCGGAGAGCATGAACGAAGCGAGTGAGGTGACAGATTATCGAAGTGCACTCACCCGAGGGATGATCCTCTCGGTATTTTTTGATTAGCGTCAGTTACAAACTTAAAGTTCCAAACTTCGATTCCCTGGCCCTTAGAACCCTTGACTGATCCCTCTAACTTCACTTCGCAGTTTAGTGGCATCAAACGCCAATGCGAAGGAATTAAAACCTCCGCTGGTGGGTCATTCACGCAAACAAATGTTCCTTTGGTTTTGTCATGTTGCGGTGATTCAATGTAAACAACGCAGTCTTCGTCATCGAGATGAACAAGACGGTCGGAACTATCAATCTCATCGGAGTCGATGTCTTCAGTGGGAGGCATTATCAGCATAGTAGTTTTGGCGGTGAAGTTTACAGCTCGGCTAACGTCTAAGCTGTGCAGATCGCCGGAGCGGCGTTGAGCAAGGAAACGGGATGGCGGGTTGGAGTTACGAGAAGCATGGACGAAAGGGCCGCCCGGTGGTTGGCACCAGCGCCTTGACGGTTCGGTCTTGATTCGATAGTCATCGGCAGCAATTGGAGTTGCATTGCAACGTGTGAAACCACCCTTTAGTGAGCTGAGGATAGTCAACCACAATAGCCTTCACAACAACGTCATGAGTGGTAAAAACGGCACGGACAGACGGTGCGAAGGAAGTGCAATCAGCGGTCTGGTTTCCGACGTTGTTGAATACAAAATCGGTCAGTGTGGCGATGCTTTTGTCGTGGTCAGCCCAATATCTCTCCAGCAATGGAAAGTAGAGCTTAATGACAAGCTCTGGGGAGCCCGTCATTCTTCGAACAAGCTGCGCTTGCGTTCTTATAGTGGTGGCCTCATTTGGGTCGCTCGTGAACACATTCGCATCAGCAATCTTGTAAATTCCTTCCAGGATTGCGTGAAGTTCCTTGGCCAACTCTTCTGCTTTCTCTCTTCTGAATTTGATCTCATCTTCACGGACTGTGATCCACTGGGTGAGAAACATCACCACGAGAGCAGTAGTTGCTGAAATGAATGCGGTGAGAAGTGCTGTTTCCATTCGGTGGTGTTTCGAGGTGGTATTTATTTTGACCGAACATGTATTCCGACCCAAAACGGGGCTGAAAAGTGATATTTAGTAAATTACGAAAGTGGTGGTTTCGCCGCCCTATTGACGGCAGGAGGCTGTTTTGATGGTTATTTGGGTGATGATGCGGTGAATATTTGGCCTATCGCGAAGCTGCCGAGCTATAATGCGATGCAACGATAGGCCGGAAGATGGACTTATCCTATCGATCTTCCGGCCGTCGGCGGGTCGCTTTGGGGGTTACAGACTTAGCGGGCGGTTGGGCGGGAGGAGGAAGGCTTTGCGGGGGGCGGTGCTGGACTCTTCGGTGTAGGGCCAGAGGCCGTCGGCGGCGTGCTGGATGGCGCTGCGGGGTGTTGATTTTCTTTAGCAGGGTGTCGCGCTTGATTCGGTCGCCGACCTGCTCGGTGTCGGCTTCGTCGGAGTCGGTTTCCTTACCTCGGTAGTTGCTGAGGGCGAGCTGGACGGCGGCGATGGCAGTGGCAGCGATGGCATCGGTGGTCACGGCATCGGTCGCGAGCTTGCTGGCGGTGATGGCGGCGGCTTCGATGCCTGATGCCGTCATGGCTCCGGGCGCGATTTTGTCAGCGGTGACGGAGGCAGCACCGAGCTTGGCGGTGGTGATGGCACTGTCGGCCAGCTTGGCGGTGGTGATGGCACTGTCAGCGAGCTTGGGCGTGGTGATGGCTCCATCCTTCACGCCATCGGCGAGCATGGCATAACCGACGGCGGCGATGCGTTGATCGGGGGCCATCTGTTGGAAGCCGATGGTGCCGTTGTTAAACCAGACGCGCAGCCGCACATCGCTGCCTGCAAAGACGCTGGCGGGGATGGTGGTCATGTTGGCCAGCGTGGTGTCGCCGAGCAGCACGGCATAAAGGCCGCTCAACACAGGCAGGCTGACAGCGGCGGTGGGCTGGCTGCCAGCGGTGCTGGTGCCGTCGTTGCTCCACAAGCTCTCGCCGGTTGTGCCGTTGAGCAGGGCGAACTTGAACTGGCCAGTGCCAGTGAAGCTGGTGGCATTGACGACTACGCGTCCCTGGAAGTTGAGCAGGCCAGGCACTTGGGCCTGGGAAGTAGAGGTGGAGACAAGGCCAATTAAAGCAGAGGCCAAAAGGAGAAGGATCGATTTCATAGACGATAGGCTAAAGGAGGCCACAAAGCGTGGCGGAAGAACAGACGCGTATTTCGACTTAAGCGGCAAAGAATGACAAGCTCGGAGTCAACTGACAAGCATTTATTCCAAAGATGGAACACCAACGCTGCCACGCTCGCCAGTGGCAAAGACGCTAGAAGAGCTTCTGGGAGACTATCTGCGCAAGCGGCGAGGTGATCGCACGTATGCGGAGTTCTCGCGTAGGCTTGGCCTGCCGCAATCCACATTGCACCGCCTAGAATCAGCCGGGCAGAGCATCACGTTGCGCCGCTTGCAGCAGATCATGAAGCGCCTGGGTTGTAGCCTGGATGACATCTTTGGGCCTGCGAGTCGGAAGCGGCCCGGCATGGGTGATAGGGAAGAGTGAGACCTTCGCGAACTCTCCGGCAAAGTCGGCTACCTGCCCCGCACCCACTGCTCGCCCCTCTTCGACCGTGGCGAAACGCTGGCCGTTGGCATCGTCACCTTGGCACCCGCAGACGAGGCCCAGAAGATGGACAATTAAACCAGCGGCGTGGACACCAAGCGCTTCATTCTGTAATAGAACTTCCCTCCCTTCAGAGTCCGCCACCAGCGACGAAGGCTCAGTATGAAACAAGCTGCCAGCCTGTTCCAACCATTTAAAATCAACGGCGACCAGCAACGGAATCGCTGCTTTTTTGTGCCTCGTTACATCCACCGGAGGCTTCGCATCATTGGGCGAAGCCTCCCGGTAGTGAGTGCAGCAGCGCGGAAATTTCAGGGCTGCCGCTTTCACCGAAGCCCAACGTTGACTTGTCTCCCGGTGCAAGACCGCGCCTCGCAACGACTCAGCAGTCACTTCGCCGAAACACCCAACGACTTGCTTAAGTCCCTTTGTCGATGTTACTTCCCTCAACCATGAGCGCTATAGCCCTCGAAATCGAACAGACTCTGTCCAGCATGGACGCGCAGACCGCTTCGCAAATGGAGCGAGCGGTGCGGGATGTGCTCACGACGTTCCGCAAGGGCAAGGCAAAGAAATCTGCCATGAGCGCCAATGGTTGGCCAGCAGGTTACTTCGAGGCAACCGCCGGAGCCTTCGCCAACGAGCCCTTTGACTTCCCAGACGATCCACCACCTGAGTCCGAGTCTGCCCTCTAATGCGCTACCTGCTCGATACCAACATCTGGATTATCTACCGCAAAAACTTCTCAGCAAAGGTGAGATCAAGGCTTGCGGCCACCAACCACGGAGACATCGCCGTATGCTCCGTGGTTTGGGCCGAGATGCTCCACGGAGCGAGAAAATATGATGACCCCGCGAAACGCCAAGCCATCATCGAAACCACACTAAACCCCTTCCTGAGTCCCACTTTCGATCTTAACGCCGCAAGGCACTATGCCTACATCCGCGACTATCTGGAGCGCACCCGCCAAATCATTGGCGGCAACGACCTCATGATCGCCGCCATTGCTCTGGCCAATGACCTCACCGTGGTGACCAACAACACTGGCGAATTCCTGCGTGTGCCAGGTTTGCGGGTTGAAGACTGGTCGGTTTAGCCACTCGACTCATCTGCCTCGACTCGATCAGTTACCCAACTCAACCATCCAACCTTCATGCGTCCATCCACACTCCTCATTACTGCCACTCTCTTATTCATCGCCTCGCTGGCCCAGGCGGGGATGCCGCTGGTAAAAAGCGGCGAGACCATTGCCTTCATGGGCGACTCGATCACGCAGCAGGGCAATGATTCACCCAGTGGCTATGTGCGGCTGGTGGGCAGTGGGCTTGCGGCCAATGGGATCGCTGTGAAGCTCGTTCCGGCTGGCATCGGCGGCCACAAATCCAACCAGATGAGCGAGCGGCTTGAGAAGGATGTGCTGAGCAAGAAACCGAACTGGATGACGCTGAGTTGCGGCGTCAACGACGTGTGGCATGGAGCCAGGGGTGTATTGCTGCCGGACTACAAGACCAACATCACGGACATCGTGGATCGCTGTGAGAAGGCGGGAGTGAAGGTCATTATCCTCACTTCCACGCAGATCAACCTGCCGCTCGATAACGAAAACAACGTGAAGCTCGCGCCCTACAATGCCTTCCTCCGCGACTTGGCCAAACAGCGCCATCTGCCTCTTGCCGATCTCAATGCCGACATGGCTGCCGAGCAGGCAGAGCGCAAAGCCGCAGGCAAAACGACTCCGCTTACCACTGATGGCGTCCACATGAACTACCTGGGCAACCAGATGATGGCCAAGGGAGTGCTGCGTGCCATCGGGCTCGATGATGCCCAGCTCACCGCCGCCGCAGCCCAGTGGCGCAGCTTGCCTGACGCGGTCTATTTGAAGCCGACGCTCAAGCTTAGCTTCCAAGAAATGGAAGCGCTCGAAGCCCTGGCCGCGAGTCGCAAACTCTCCATCGACGCGCTGCTCAGCGAGCAACTCAATGCCGTGATCAAGGGCGCGAAGTAAGTGAGTTGATCCAGGGGGAGGGGATCGTGGAATGGAGAAGCATCATGGTTTGAAATGCACAGCGGCCCCGCGTATGGCACGCGCTTCTGCTGCAAATTTCTCTCTCCTCATGGCTTCGCTTTCCCCTGCCCGCGTTGGTTTCTTTGTCCTGTTGCTCACGTTGCCATCATGCATCACGGCGCGTCACCGCAGTGTTCTTGCGCTCAGCCGCAGCTCGTCGGTAGAGCAGGCGGCAGCGGCTTGGCAGCGCATCGCCTCGGTGGGGCCAGAGGCTGCATCGCTGGTGAAATATGATGAAGCCGTTGCGGCGACGGTGAGGCAACTGGCCGCGCGACAGGCTCCGGCAGCATGGCCTGCCACCCTGAAAACCGAGGACGGATGGACGGTGCGCATCGACGCGGGCAGCAGGTCGCGTCGCGATGTGTGGCAGCCGCGCCTGCTCGATAAGCTGGAGGCGAAGAAGTCCAACAAAGCCTGCCCTGTGCCAACCGCCGTGCGAGTAGGGCTGGGTACCACGCTGGTCGGTGTGCGCGACCATGATGCTGCGGATGCGGATGCTGAGTTCGTTTTCAGCAAAGGCCAGCAATTGCCTGTGACGGCGGTGCTCGACTTTAAACCCGATGCCGCGCATAGCCGCGAAGCCACGCTGCACTTGTATGATCCTCGCGAGGTGAAATCCGTGCGCGTGGGGCAGCGCAGTATCGCGCTGGCAGCCGATCTCGCCTCGCCTGCGCACGATGCCTTGGACAAGCGCTCTTTTCTTTTCGACACCTTCGCTGGGCTGCTTCGCCCAGGGCGCTTCTCAGAGGAGCAGGGCTTGTATGCTTTGGAGCCGTATCGCGAGGGGAAAATCCCCATCGTGCTCGTGCATGGTCTCATGTCCAATCCCCACATCTGGGAGACACTCGTCGTCGCGTTGATGAGTGATCCCGAGCTGGGCCCACGCGTGCAGTGCTGGTGTTTCATGTATCCCACGGGCTTGCCCTTGCCGAGTTCAGCCGCGAGGCTGCGCAGTGGCCTGAAGCAGGCGAGCGAGAAGCTGGAGCAGCGCAAGCCCGGCCACGCTCCCGCAGACCTTTTGCTGGTGGGGCACAGCATGGGCGGGCTGCTGTCGCGAATGCAGGTCATCGACTCCGGCGAGGCGTTTTGGCGCACTTGGTTTACCAAGTCTCCAGGCAAGATCGCGCTGGACACCGAGGCCGAGACTGTGATGCGCGACACACTACTTTTTAAGGCCAATCCAGCGGTGAAGGGCGTGGTCTTCATCGCCACACCGCACCACGGGGTGAAGCTGGCTGAGGGCTGGCTGGGCAGGCTTGGATCCAAGCTCATTCGCACGCCGCTGCAACTTGTGCAGGTGCTCACCTCCATCGCCACGCTGGACATTGAGGCGATCAATCCTGCTCGACTTGGCATGAACAAACTGGGGACGGATAGCATCAACGGACTCGCCACGAAGCATCCCGTTATCGCCGCGATCAACTCCCGCCCTCTCCGTGCGCCTGCCTACTCGATCATCGCCGTGGAGGAGGATAAACCCACGCCCGAGGAGACCACCGATGGTTATGTGCCCTACATCAGCAGTCACTTGGATGGCGTTAAAAATGAGGTGCTGGTGAAGGCGGGCCATCGTTGCACCGCCAAGCTGGAAACCGTGCAGGCCGTGCTCGCCGCGCTGCGTTCGCAGTTGAAGCGCTAACACGCTGACGCTACCCCGGCGCAAGGCCGCGCCCTGCGCCGCGTTTTACCCGGCCATGAATCGCCGTCGCTTCCTCACCCAGTCCGCTGCCGCCTCCGCCACTGCTCTCGGCTTCCCCGCCATCACGAGCTGTGCCTCGCCCAACTCCTTCCTCCAAGTCGCAAGCGTGGGCGTGGCCCGCATGGGCGGCAACACGATGCGCAGTGTGTCCACACATCCGAAGGTGAAGATCGTCGCGCTGTGCGATGTGGACGATGCGCACATGGCCATGGCGGTGAAGGATTTCCCCGAGGCCACACGGCACAAACATTGGCGCGAGATGCTCAGCAAAAACGCCGACCGCTTCGACGCGATCACCATCGGTATCCCCGACCACATGCACGCCGCCGTGGCCGTGACAGCGCTGCGGGCCAAGAAACACGTCTATCTCCAGAAGCCCATGGCACCCACGGTGCATGAGTGTCGCGTGCTCGCTGCCGAGGCGGCCAAGGCAGGCGTCGTGACCCAACTCGGCAACCAGGGCCGCTCCACCATCGAAGGACGTATGATGGTCGAGTTGCTCAAAACCGAGGCCGTGGGCAAGATCAAAGAGATCATCTTTTGGGAGAACAAGAAGCTCAGTTGGTGGCCCAAGAACACCGAACTACGCCCGCAGTCCGACGCCATTCCCCCCGCGCTCGACTGGGATGCGTGGATCGGTGTGAGCGCCTCGCGCCCTTATTTGGATGAGACCTATCACCCGCAAACTTGGCGTGCGTGGCATGACTTCGGCGTGGGGGAACTCGGCGACATGGGCTGCCATCATTTCGATAGCAGCGTGGATGGACTGAAGCTCTCGCCACCGACGCGTGTGCGGCAGACCTTCACTGGCCCGCAGGGCAAAGGCCTCTGGGCCGAGAGTCGCGAAGTGGTGTATGAATTCGCCAACGCCGAGCACGCTGTGGATGCCAAAGTGAAACTCACCTGGCTCGATGGCGAGCACACACCCGTCGCCGACTCCATCCCCCTGCCCAAAGGCATCAAGACACTGCCCAAATCGGGTGGCCTGTGGATCGGCGAGCGAGGTAGCATCTTTAAGCCCTACGGCACGCGTCCCTTTGTCATGCCCGAGGCTGACTTCCCCTCTGAAAAGTATCCGCGCGACATCGCCAAGCAGGATCACTACCACGACTGGGTCGATGCCATCCTCGCGAATCGCCCCTCGTGCGATCCCTTCAGTCACGGCGCGAACCTCACCGAGATCGTGCTTATCGGCACGCTCGCCGAGCAGACCCCAGGCGAGTGGTTGAACTGGGATGCGCAGGCAATGAAAACCTCGTCCGCTGAGGTGAATGCCACGCTGGTGAAAAGCTATCGCGAGGGCTGGAAGATCGAAGGGCTGGGGTGAGGCGAGTTTTGTCCCGCCCAAGGTAGGACAGCCTACACAGGCTGGAAGCGTGTGCCACGCTGCCTGAGCGCCAGTGCATGTTCTCCCTTATTGCGCTACCGCATGGGCCATTGAATGATGCGACTCTGCCTTCGCTATCTCTCCCATGCCTTCCGACTTCATCCGCGTGCGCGGCGCTCGCCAGCACAACTTACAAAACATCGACGTGGACATTCCTCGGCATCAGCTCGTGGTGATCACGGGGGTGAGTGGCTCGGGGAAGTCTTCGCTGGCCTTTGATACGCTGTACGCGGAGGGGCAGCGACGGTATGTGCAGAGCTTGTCGGCGTATGCTCGGCAGTTTTTGGATCAGCTTGAAAAGCCTGATGTGGACTTCATCGAAGGCCTATCGCCCGCAGTCGCCATCGAGCAGCGGCACTCGTCGCCGAACCCGCGCTCGACCATCGCGACGGTCACAGAAATCTATGATTACCTGCGTGTGCTGTATGCCATCGCGGGGCAGCCGCATGATCCGAGCACGGGCGAGCCACTGGTGAAAAATACACCGCTGGAGATCGGCGAGAGCCTCCTCGTGCTGCCCGAGGGCACGAAGGTGATTGTGCTCGCGCCCTTGATCCGCGAGGCGAAGGGCGATGCGCGGGCGATCTTCGACAAGCTGAAGCGACAGGGATTCGTCCGTGTGCGGCTCAATGGCGAAGTGCGCGAATTGGATGAGGTATTGAAGACCGTCCATGCCCCTCGTTCGCTGGAGGCTGTGGTGGATCGCTTGGTCATTCGTGAAGGCGTGCGTACGCGTTTGATGGAAGCCATCGAGACGGCGCTGAAATGGAACACGGATCAGATCGAATTTCTCATCAGCGATGTCGCTGGGGATCGTGTGCAAGCCTTCACCACGGCCTATGCCAACCCGCGCACAGGCTTCGTGCTGGAGCGCCTCACACCACAGCACTTTAGTTTCAATACCCATGCGGGAGCTTGCCCCGTGTGCGAAGGCGTGGGCTCGCTGATGGCGGGCGATGCCGAGCTGATCGTGCCGGATAAAGACAAGTCGCTAGCCGAGGGCGCGGTGAAGTCGTGGTGGGCCAAGCAGCCTAAATTGCAGGCGATGCATGAGGCGGCGTTGCTTGCCTTGGCGATGAAGTTTGAAGCCGATACGAAGGCTCCGTATCGAAGCTTGAGCGAAGGATTTAAGTACGCGCTAATGCAGGGTACAGGCGCAGCCGCGAGTGGCAAAAAGCGCACAAATGAAGTGCCCTTTGAAGGTCTGCTCGCCCAACTCCAGCGGGTGTGGGAGAGTGCCGAGAGCGAGGCCTTCAAGGGGCAACTCTCGCGCTTCATGAACCCCAAAGTATGCCATGCCTGCGAGGGCAAAAGGCTGCGCCCCGAGGTGTTGGCCGTGACGTTGTCGGCGAATAGCGAACCTCAAGCATCGAGTGAGGCTACCTTGGTGCTGAGCATCCACGCCTTCACCGAGTTGAGCATCTCCAAGGCGCTGCTCTGGCTCGATGGGCTCTCTTTAACTGAGCACCAGCTCAGCTACTGCGAAGACCTGCGCCTGGAGATTCGCAAGCGCCTTGCCTTCCTCGATGAGGTCGGGCTCGGCTACCTCGCCCTGAACCGCGAGAGCGGCACGCTGAGCGGTGGTGAGGCGCAGCGCATCCGGCTTGCCACGCAGATTGGCGCGGGGCTTTCGGGTGTGTTGTATGTGCTCGATGAGCCAAGCATCGGCCTCCATGCCGCAGATAATGAGAAGCTCATCGGCACACTGAAGCATCTGCGCGATCTGGGGAACACGGTGCTCGTGGTCGAGCATGACGATGCCATGATGCGTGCTGCCGATTGGCTCATCGAGCTAGGGCCGAAGGCTGGGCCAGAGGGCGGCAAGATCACCGCGCAGGGCACGCCCGCCGAGGTGCTCGCCACGCTGGGCTGCCTTACTGGCGATTATTTGAGCGGGCGCATCACGATCCCCGTGCCGAAGCAACGCGTGGCTCCGGCACCTGCTCAGCCTGAGTCGTTGGCGCTGGATTCCTCCACGCGCCGCCCCCCCCGCACGCCCACGCCGCAGGCGCTAGCGACGACGATGCTCACCATCCACAACGCCACCGAGCACAACCTGCGCAACGTTACCGTGGGCTTTCCTCTCGGTTGTTTCACCTGCGTCACGGGTGCTTCCGGCAGTGGCAAATCGACGCTGGTGGATCACATCCTGCGCCGTGCCCTGGCTCGCATTTTCTACGGTGCCAAGGATGAACCTGGTGCCCACGAGCGACTCAGCGGCATTCATGGCATCGACAAAATCGTCGTCATCGACCAGGAGCCGATAGGCCGTAGCCCGCGCTCGAATCCCGCTACTTACACCGGGGTCTTCACACCCATCCGCGAGTTATTTGCGCTGCTGCCTGCGGCTCGCGTGCGGGGTTATGACTCGGGTCGCTTCAGCTTCAATACGCCCGGCGGACGCTGTGAAAAATGCGAGGGCGATGGCGTCATCAAGATCGACATGCACTTTCTTGCCGATGTCTTCGTCACCTGCGAGCAGTGCAAAGGCCAGCGCTACAACAGCGAAACCTTGGAGATTGCCTACAAGGGCAAGACCATCGCCGAGGTGCTGGCGATGACCGTGGGCGAGGCCGTCGCGTTCTTCGATAAGAACAAAAAAATCGCGCCCAAACTGCGAGCCTTGCAGGACTGTGGCCTGGGTTACCTGCACCTCGGGCAGAACGGCGCAACGCTCTCTGGCGGCGAAGCGCAGCGCGTCAAACTCGCTGCCGAGCTTGGCAAAACAAGCACAGGGCGCACGCTCTATTTGCTCGATGAACCGACGACGGGGCTGCATTTTGCCGACATTCATCAGCTCATGTTAGTGCTGCTAAAACTACGCGATGCAGGCAACACACTCGTCATCATTGAGCACAATTTAGATGTGATCAAATGTGCCGACTGGGTCATCGACATGGGGCCGGGTGGCGGCATCCATGGCGGCAGTGTTGTGGCTGCTGGCACGCCCGAGCATATCGCCGCGTGTGCGGAGAGCCGCACCGGGCAGTATTTAGCGCGGCTGTTGTGAGGTGCCTCGCGATACCCAATCACACCATTTCCAGCCCGCGCATCGTGCCTTTGCCGGTGGAGAACTCATTCGTCTCAATGCCGAAGCGTTGCAGGATGGAGACGTAGAGATTGGTCAGCGGATAGTTGTTCACCTTGTCGAAGGAGAGGTGTTGGCCGTGCTTGAAGCCGCCACCCGCTAGCAGCGTGGGGAGGTTGATGTTGCTGTGCGCATTGGCGCTGCCCATCGGCGTGCCGTATAAAACCATCGTGCGGTCGAGCAGCGATTCTTGGTCTTCCTTGGCGCTCGCGAGCGTGGTGAGGAAGTCGTTCAATGCGCCGAACTGAGCCGACTCGTGGGCGCTGAGTTCGGTGAGAGCATCGGGCCGATTGCCGTGATGCGTGATGGCGTGGATGACGGTTGTGTCGATGAAGAGTGTGATGAGTCGCGAGGAGTCGGTCTCCAGGGCGAGCGCGGCGACTCCTAGTGTGAGCTTGGTGCGTTGCACGAATTCCTTGGCATCGTCGATGTCTTCCGGTGCCTTGGCTTTGACGACGGGCTTGGGCTTGTATTCCCAGGCTTCAGCGCTGGTCATGCGTTGCTCCAACTCGCGCACACTGGTGAAGTACTGGTCAAGGCGTTGCTGGTCGCCTTTCGATAATGTTTTGCTCAGGCGCTTCGATTGATCACCCACGAAGTCCAACATGCTGCGTCCCTGGCGCAGGGCTTCGACGTTGGCTTCGATCTCCTTCGCGTTGCCCTGCACGAAGAGTTTTTCAAAGAGTTTCCGTGGGCTTTTGTCAGGTGCGATGGGGGCACCACTGCGGGTGTAGCTGAGCGTGGGGCCACCCTCATTGCTGCACGCGAGGCTGAGCGATGGGAAGCGTGTTTCATTGCCGATGTGCTCAGCGGCGAATTGATCGAGCGACACGGTATTGCGGAAGCCCCCGCGATCTGGATGCGGCGTGCCGGTGAGGAAACATTTCTCCGCCGCATGGCCACCCGTGACACCTGGGTGGCTACACCCAGAGAAGAGCGTCATCTGCTGGCGATGTGCGGCGACCTTCTCAAGGTAGGGCGTGAGCGCGTAGTCGCTGCCGCTTTTCTCGGGAAAGAAGTACTGCGGGATGATGCCCATGTTTGTCTGGATGGCGACGAAGCGGCGGGGGACTTTCTTGGCAGCTTCAGCGCGTGCGAAGGCAGGCATCATAGCATCAAGCAGGGGCAGGCCAATGGTGGCACCTGCGGCTTTCAGTAGCGTGCGGCGAGAGAGGTGGCGTTGGGTGCTGATGTACATGGGTAGGTGGGTGACGTCTTTGGAGAGTGGCCGCTGGCGATAGGTTGAACGGAGGGCGCTTGGGGAAAATGTATTCTTTTTTGAATCCGCTTTTTGGCGGGTTGCGAATGACCCGCCACTATGAATTCAACTCGTCACGCTGTGCTGCTTATCAGCCTTTTCGCTGCGTCCTCTTTGGCCCTCGGCCACATGACACCAACGCCGTTGGTATCGAAAGAGGATGCACTGAAGCAACTCCTCACTGCACCGAAACCATCACTTGTCGCGGCTGCTATCGTAAAGCTGCAAGCAGTGCTCAAAGACAAGCCGCAGGACTTGAAGCGGTTGGAACAGCTCGGGCAGTTGTGGATCAGTGAGGCTCGCGTGACGCACGATGAGCGTGGTTATCAACTGGCCGAGCTTTGCGCTCGCCTGATGGAACTCGAAGCACCGAAGCAGCCACAGGCGCTGCTGCTGCGCGGCCATGCGCTGCTGGCGATGCACCGCTTTCATGATGCTGAAGAGATTGCCCGGCAGCTACTGCTGAAGCGCCAGGGGATGCTGGATCACGCGCTGCTCGCCGATGCGCTGATGGAGCAGGGGCTCGTGGAAGAGTCGCTGCCAGCCTACCAGGCCATGATCGATGCCAAGCCTTGCCTGCCTAGCTACTCACGCATCTCCCATGTGCGCTGGCTGCGAGGCGACATCGTCGGTGCTATCGAAATGATGGAGCAGGCCGTCGCGTGCGGTAGCTATCGTGACCCGGAGCCGATGGCGTGGTGCTCGGCGCGACTGGCCTTTCTGCTCTGGCAAAAAGGCGATGCGGAGGCTGCGATGCCAGCAGCACAGCGGGCGCTAGAGATACTGCCCGAGTGCCCACAGGCGCTGCTTGTGATCGGTCGCATTCAGCTCTCGAAAAACAATACCAAGGATGCCGTCGAGGCACTGGAGAAGGCGGCGAAGTTATCACCACTGCCTGAGATATTGTGGGCGCTGAGTGATGCCCATCGTGCGGCGAATGAGCCCGCAAAGGCAGATGCGACGCTGGCGTTGTTACGCAGCACAGGCGAAGCGGGTGATCCACGTTCCTTCGCGCTCTACTTGACGACGCAGGGCATTGATACAGAGCGTGCTCTCGACTTGGCCAAGGCTGAGATGCAGACGCGGCGCGATGTCTTTTCCTGGGATGCTCTGGCCTGGGCGCAGCAGGCTGCGGGCTCGAATGTCGCGGCGCTCATCAGTGTGCGAAAGGCAATGGCCGAGGGCACTCGCGAGGCGCGGCTCTACCTCCATGCAGGCATCATCGCCCATCAAGCAGGCGATGCCCAAGCCAGCGAATGGCTGGCCCAGGCGCGAGCCATGCGGGCGCTACTGCTGCCCAGCGAACAAGCTTTTCTCGACCGCAGTATCGCTAGTGCTGCGGTGGGAAATCAACGGTGAGGCCCGCCACAAGAGGTCAGCCAGTAAATAAACAAAACAGACATCCAACTCATGAAACCCAATACTCGCAAACTCTTGACCGCACTCGCGGCGGTCGCTCTCCTGCCCACGGGCGGACGGGCATCCAGCCACATGGATGCGCCACTTATCACACTCGATCCGGCGGCTAACACCACCGACGTCTATGCCTTCGTCAGCTCGAAAAACCTGACCAAGTACCTCACCGTTGCGCTCTCGGTCTATCCTCACGAAGAGCCTGGTGTGGGGCCCAATCGCTATAACTTTGATCCCAACGTGCTTTACCGCATCCACGTCGCGACGGGCGCGAGCTTGCCCACAGCGACGAATCCCTCGCCTAAAACACCGGCCACGGCGATCTATGAGTTTAGCTTCAAGTCGTTGAGCAAGACCAAGGCGACTATCGCACAATCCTACATCGGCGTCGTCCGTGCGGTGGATGATGAGGCCCAAAACCTCACGCAGCATTACTCGGTGCGTCGCGTCGGCCCCGGCACAGCGAGCACCTTGTTGTTTGCCGATTGCCTCGTGCCACCAAACAACCAAGGCCTCGTCACGCCACTCTACAACCAGGGCGACGACGGTGAGAATAAAGCCAGAGAAGGCGTGGCGAGCTACGCCGCGCTCGATGCCTATACGAAGGCGACCAGCTATCGCAGTGTCGATGGTTATGAAGTCTTCGCCGGGCAGCGCGACGATGGATTCTATGGCGATGTGCAGAGCATCTTCGACCTCGACTTCAGCTTCGCTGGGGCGAACAAGCCCTTCGATAGCCAGGGTGGGTTCAACGTGCATACCATCGTGTTGAACATCCCCATCGAGCAACTTGGTGACGACCAGCAAATTGCTGGCGTATGGGCCACCACGAGCCGTCGCTCCACCTCAGTGCTGCGCTCCTCGGGCACTGCGATTGCAGGTGGATTTGTGCAAGTAGGTCGCCAGGGCAACCCACTATTCTGCGAGGCATTCATCGCCATCGCCGACAAGGATAAGTACAACCGCAACGCCGTCACGACGGATAACGCGTCGTTCAAAAAGTATGCGCTCACTCCAGAGTTGGCCGCCATACTTGGTGCGCAGGCAGACCGCCAAATCAACCGCACTGACCTCGCGGGCATCTTCATCCCTGACGTCATCCGCGTCGATCTTAGCACTTCGGCTGCGCGGCTGGCGGGTGGGGCAAACTCGGGCGCTGTGGCTGATGATGCGGGCTTCCATCGCCTCAGTATTTTCGGCGGTGACACACTCGTCTCGAATATCCAGACGGGCTTCGGCGCTGGCGTTGTGCCTGGCGGCTGGCCCAATGGTCGGCGCTTCGGTGACGATGTGGTGGACATCGGCGTGATCGCCGTACTGAGCGATCTGCGCACCAGCCCACCGCAAATTTTTGGCGATGCGACGGCCAACATCGACCGCGTGATGAGCAATGACATTGGCTACAACAAAGTCTTCCCGTACGCCCCCACGCCGCAGAACGGACGCAACCATAGCCACCCCTAAACCACCGCCTGAACCTCTTCACCAAACCATTTAAAAATATGAAAACGACACTTCACAAAATCCTGGCACTGCTGCTTGCAGCCTCGCTCCTGCCACATCAAAGCTACGCCTCCAGTCACATGGACGCGCCCTTCATCACGCTCGATCCAGCGGCTAACACCACGGACGTGTATGCCTTCGTAAGCCAGCGGGCGGCGGTCAAATACCTCACCGTCGCGCTCGCCGTTTACCCGCACGAAGAGCCAGGCATCGGGCCGAATAAGTACAACTTCGACGACAAGGTGCTCTATCGCCTGAAGGTCGGCACGGGCACCAGTCTGCCCTCGGCGACCAACCCCAATCCAAAGGTCGCACCGACGACATACGAGTTCAGCTTCCGCACCCTCTACAAGAACCGCAACACCATTGCGCAGTCTTACCTGGGCGTGATCAATGCGGTGGATGATGCGGCGCAGAACATCACACAGCATTACACAGTGAAGAAAATTGCGGCAGGCAAGACGACTGTGCTCTTTGCTGATGCGCTGGTGCCACCCAACAACCAGGGACTGACCACGCCAAAGTATAACCAAGGCGACAGTGGCGAAAACCTGGCACGCGAAGGCGTCGATGCTGAGGCCAACCTTGATGCCTACACCAAGGCAACGGTGTTCGCCAATCCCGCTGGCTACCAAGTCTTCGCCGGGCAACGCGACGATGGATTCTATGCGGATGTGCAGAGCATCTTCGATCTCGACTTTAGCTTTGCTGGGGCCAATAAGCCCTTCGATAGCCAGGGCGGGTTCAACGTGCATACCATCGTGCTGAACATCCCCCTAACCGAACTCGGTGGTGACCAACAGGTTGCTGGCGTGTGGGCCGAGACGCTGCGCAAGTCCACCACGGTGCTGCGCAACACGACCGACACCGTCAGCGGTGCCTGGGTGCAAGTGGGCCGACAGGGCAATCCGTTGTTTTGCGAAGCACTCGTCGCGGGCCAAGACAAGGATAACTACAACCGCTCGCCCGTGGGTGAGGATGCGCTGCGCTACACCAAGTATGCCAAGGCACCTGAGCTGGCGACCATCCTCGGCGTCGCTCCGGATCGTCGCGTGAATCGCACGGATCTGGTGGGTATCTTCATCCCCGATGTGATCCGCGTGGATCTCTCCACCGCTGCGGCACGCCTCGCAGGCGGCTCAAACTCCGGCGCTGTGGCGGATGATGCGGGCTTCCATCGCCTCGGTATCTTCGGCGGCGACACGCTGACGAGCACGGTGCAGGCTGGCTTTGGTGGTGGCACACTACCTGGCGGCTGGCCCAATGGCCGACGCTTCGGTGATGACGTGGTGGACATCGCCGTCATCGCTGTCTTGAGCGATCTGCGCACTAGCCCGCCACAAATCTTTGGCGATGCGACCGCTAATATTGACCGCGTGACGAGCAATGATGTCGGCTACAACAAAGTCTTCCCCTACGCTCCAACGCCGCAGAATGGCCGCAACCACAGCCACGACTAACCTGCCATTCGTTGTTCCACTGCCCGGCAGTATCGCCCCCAAACCTACTGCCGGGCCAATGCTCTAAACTCCATGCAAACCACCACTCTTGATCAGTCCCAGCGCGAACAGGCGGCTGACTATGTGCTCAATCAATTGGACGACGCCGAGTTGGCCGCCATTGAGCAAGGGATCAAGACTGATGCGATGCTGCGGCTAGCGGTGCAGGAGTTATCGGATGCGGCAGCGGCCATCGCATACACGTCACGGCAAGTGTTACCACCAGCGCTGGCGGGGCTGAAAGTTCAAACAGCAGAGATTACTGAAAAAGTTGCATCCAAGCCAGACTCAGGCACGGATAACCTTGAGTGATCACGCTGACCTGCTACCCCATGACACTGCTAAACCATGTCTGACCGAGAGAACAACACCCAAGCCGACAATGCACTGCTCCTGCGAGTGGCGATGGGCGATCAGACTGCGTTCGCGCAATTTTATGATCGAGTATCGGGGCCACTATACAGCATGGCGCTGCGCATGTTGGGCAATGAGCACGAGGCGCAGGATGCTTTACAGGAAGGCATGGAGCATCTGTGGCGCAAGGCTCCTAGCTTCGACAGCACACGCGCCGCAGCTTTCACCTGGGCGGTGATGCTGTTCCGCTCGCGCCTTGTGGATCGTGTGCGACGCGGGGCGACACAGTCGCGGGTGATCGAGCAAGTCATCGCGCAGACCGATCCCGAGCAGCATGACGATGCCACTGCGGTGCAAGCGCTGGCACGCCATGAGGACTGCCACATCGTGCGCCGAGTCATGGCGACACTGAAAGACGAACAACAAACCCTGCTGCGCCATGCCTTCTTCACCGGTTGGACGCAGCAAGAGATCGCCGATAATACCGGCAAACCTCTAGGCACCGTGAAGACAGTCATACGGCGGGCGCTACTAGAACTGCGCGACCGCCTCACCCAGGAGGGATACGAACCATGAACACCAACGCACCTCACTCGCGAGAAGACGAGGCCGCAGCTTATGTGTTCGGCCAGATGGATGCTGCCGAACGCATCACTTTCGTCAAAGCCATGAACCAAGACGTGTCGCTACAAGCCCTCGTCGATGACTTGAATTTTACGGCTTCCGCCTTGGCTCTGGATGGCCCGCAAGCGGTCGCTCCAGCCATGGTGCGCGAGCGCTTACTGGCCAGTGTGGCGACCATCACCCAGGATGGTGCCCAGCGTCCGTCACAGGGAGTGGCGGCAAATCCGCAGCGTCGAACAGCGGCGCTCGGCTGGGCTGCTGCGGCTGGGTTTGCCATCGTCAGTGGTGTGCTCTGGAATGATCTACGTGGCATTCGCGATACCAATAAGATCGTGATGATGAAAGCCACTGAGGCAGAAGCACGGGCCACAACCCTGGAGAAGCGCGTGGATGAAGTGATCGCTCGCGATGAGGCTCTGAGCAACAAGCTGATTCAAAGCACGGCTGCCAATGCAACGCTCCAGCAAAGTGTGGCCACCGCCATTGCCGCGAATGAGACCCTCCAAAAAGAACTCACTCAACGAGCAAAGATCGCAGATGACCTCAAAGTAGAACTCGTCCAGCGCTCGAAGATCGCAGACGGCCTTAAGGTTGAATTGGCGAAGCTGACGAAGGCCAATGACAGCGCGAAAATGCAGATCGCGATGCTGCAATCCACGGTGAAGGAATATAAACAAGGCGTGGCCGTGGTCGTCTGGAACAGCGAGACGCAGGAAGGCATCCTGAAGCTCGAAAAGATGCCTCCCGTGGAGACAGGCAAGGACTACCAGCTCTGGGTCGTCGATCCGTCGAAGAAGACACCTGTGAATGCAGGCGTGGTGCGCGTGGATGAAAAGGGCTTCGCCAAGGTGGACTTCAAGCCCACGCTGGACATCCAGCAGGCGGACAAGTTTGCGCTTAGCGTAGAGAAAGTGGGCGGCGTGGCCGAGAACGAAGGGCCGATCATTTTGCTGAGTCCGTAGGGTGCTCATACAACTCTAACGTTTCATAAGCGCCCAGCGGATTGGCGGAGGCAGGGTCTTCTAAACCTTTGGTGTTACGGCATTCGCATTTAAAGCCTCTGTCACTTTCGGTGAGGGCAGCTTACCCTTTTCTATGTTTTGTTATCCCGTGTAGCCAAAGAAGCGTCGTTTGGCGATCAAGTCGGCGATGTCTTTGGGCACCATATCCTTCCACGCCTCATTGCCGGACGCGATTTTTTTCAAAACATCGCGGGAGAAGATGCTGAGGTAGTCGGGGTTGAAATTGTCCAGCCCTACAAAGCTGCCGCGATCCGCCAAGTAGCCATAGAGCTTGCGTAGTTCGGGGGCGACTTCCAGGTTTTCAATGGTCTTCAGCGCCCCTGATTCGGCATTTTTGAGCGGGTAAACGTAGAGCTTGAGGTCATTTTTAAAGAGCCTGCCAAAGGACTCCAGGATGCCGCCCGGAAGCTGCGTGTAATACTTCTCCTCGAACAGCTCGATCAAGCTCGGCACACCCAGCACGATGCCCACGCGCTCCTTCGTCCGCCAGGAGAGGTAGGCAGCGAGGCGGTAGTACTCGAAGTAGTCCGAGATCAGCACCGTCATGCCGCAGGCCGCGAGTAGATCGGCCCGCGCGAGGAAGTCGCGGCGATCCACATCCTTGCCACCGTTGAGCAAGTTGGTCATGGTCAGTTCGAAGATCGGCAGCACCTGTTTTCCAGCGACGGCGGGATCAGCGCTGAATTTTTCCTGCGCACAGTGCAGCATGTCGAAGTTCACATGCGTGGGCGGGCGGAAGCTACCGCGCTCGACGAGCACGGCCTTTTTGTAGAGCACCTCAGAGGGTTGCAAAACCTCGCGATTGGCCCCGAACATCGCCGCGCCGCTGAGCCCAAGCTGCACGAGCTTGAGGCTGATCAAGCGA
This sequence comes from Verrucomicrobiota bacterium, assembly GCA_031411235.1. Classification (GTDB taxonomy): domain Bacteria; phylum Verrucomicrobiota; class Verrucomicrobiia; order Verrucomicrobiales; family Verrucomicrobiaceae; genus JANOAR01. The sequence continues at coordinate 28,437 of JANOAR010000202.1, forward strand.
TTGTCCACAGCACGGAATTCGATGCCTTTGAACTCGATCACGTCGATCTCGATGCGTCCTGTGGTCAGCTTATCCAGCAGGCTTTCCACCAGATGCTCTGGCTCGTGGTGCAGGAAGAAGGCACCGAACAGCAAGTTCACCCCGACGACGCCCAGCGCCTCCTGTTGCAGCGAGGCCTCGGTGTCCAGCATTCGCACATGGATCAGTATCTGGCTTGGCTCATCATGCGGGCGAGACTGGAATTTTACCCCCATCCAGCCATGGCATTCGTTGCCCCCCATGAAGCTGCGGGCGACCACCGTGTCGGCAAAGGCAAAGAAGGCGGTGTGATCTCCGCGCTTCTCGCTGAGGCGCTCTACATTGAGTTGGAACTCACGATCCAGCATCGCCTGCAAGCGACTGCGAGAGACGTAGCGGTCGCTGCTGCCATAGATCGCATCGCTCACCGTCATGTCGTAGGCCGAGATGCTCTTTGCCACGGTGCCCGCTGCGGCTCCGACGCGGAAAAACCAGCGCACCACCTCTTGCCCTGCGCCGATCTCTGCCAGCGTCCCATACCAGCGGGGGTCGAGGTTGATCTTCAGCGCCTTGTGATGCGTATCCAGTTCTGCTTCTTTCATGTCGCCTCTCCTTAGCAATTACTGGGCCACCCTGCCAGGGATGACTGCGCTTTGCTAGGCAATGGCAACTTGACTTGGATTCATCCTGCACCAGCGCTGGTGGATTCATGTCATCCCCCACTTCCAGCCTCTCCTGCCGCGTCACTCCGAATGCCAAGCGCTCGGAATTCACTGGGTGGACGATGGATGAAAAGGGGCGTCCTGTGCTGTTGATTAAGCTTCACGCGCCACCTCTGGATGGGAAGGCGAATGATGAGTTGCTGCGCTTTCTCGCTGAAAAGCTTGGCTGCTCGAAAAGCCTAGTCGTGCTAGAGCGCGGCGCGGCCAGTCGGCTGAAGGTGGTGAGCCTGCCCAGCGAGGCTATGGAATTACTGCCGAAGCGCTAGCGTGGGAAGGGGGGAGCCTTTGTTCTACCAGTTCTTGATCCACTTAGCGCTTTGCTCGCCACGTTTGGTATTCAAGTCCACGCGTTGTGTGTTGCTCTCATCTTCACCAAAAGACCAGAGGTCGTAGGTGTTGTTGATGCTGACGCTTGCAGCCGGGGCCGCCCCAGGGCGAGTTGCTACTGGCCCTTTGGTGTATTGGAAGGGGTGCCCATAACCATCCACGACGATGTAGCCGTTGCTGGTGCGCTTCCAGAGTTCCCTGGGCATTTCGTTCATTTTCATCTCACCGACTTCCGCAGTAGTCCACTGGCCATCGGAGGGTTTGGTGCCGCCAGCAGCTGTTTTGATTTCATCGGAGCCATCACCCGAGAGGGCTTGGTAGAGCATCAGGGCTCCACCTGTCGGATAATTTTTACCATTGAATTCCGCCATCTGAATGGAGTCGTCGGGCTCTGGGTATTCACCGTTGTCGGTGAAGTAACGTTCGAGTCCGCCCTCAATGGCGGTCTTGAAGCTCATGGTCAGGTTGCGCTTGGCAGCGTTGTTGGCATACCTGAAACCCATGAGGGTAAAGGCGGCGAGCATGGCCATGATGGCGATGACGACCATCAGTTCGATGAGGGTGAATCCTCTGGCTGAGCGAGGGGCGATGGAGGGCGTTTTCATGGTAATACTCGACGTGGAGTGGGGTGAAAATTAACCGCCTGGGTTCAGGTTGTTGATGACGCTGATGAGGGGCATGAAGAGGGCCATGACGATGGTGCCGACGACGACGGCGAGCATGACGATCATGAGGGGTTCGAGCATGGAGGTGAGGGCGGAGACGGAGTTATCCACTTCATCTTCATAAACGTCGGCGATCTTGAGTAGCATCTCAGGAAGTTGGCCTGTTTCTTCGCCGACATCGACCATGGAAATGACCATCGGCGGGAAGACGTTGCTGGCTTCCAGGGGGGCGACCATGGACTCACCTTCCTTCACGGCGTCATGCACTTTGTTGATGGCGTCCGAGATGATGAGGTTGCCGGCGGTTTCGCGGGTGATATTGAGCGCCTGGAGAATGGGCACGCCAGAGGTGACGAGGGTGCCGAGGGTGCGGCTGAAGCGGGAGATAGCGCTCTTGCGCTGCACGTCGCCAAAGAGCGGGAGCTTGAGTTTCCAGCGGTCGATAGCGATTTTACCGCCGGGGGTGGCGGAGAAGAGTTTCCAGACGACGAAGAGCAAGGCGAAGACGATGAGGATGTACCAGATATATTCATACATGCCTCGGCTGATGCCGATGACGACCTGGGTGAGAGGGGGCAGCTTGGAGCGTCCGCCGGGGATCATGTCGTCGAAAATCTTTTCAAATTTAGGCACGATGAACATCATGAGGAAGATCATGATGACCGTGGCGATCAACATAACGATGAGGGGATAGACCATCGCGGCGACGATCTTGTTCTTCAGCTTCTGAGCTTTTTCTTGGTACTCAGCGAGTCGGTTGAGGACGACTTCGAGCACACCGCCGAGTTCGCCTGCCTTGACCATGTTGATGTAGAGCTTGTTGAAGAGCTTGGGAAATTGCGAGAGGCTTTCGGAGAAGGTGCTGCCTGTCTGCACGGAGTCGGCCAGGGTGGTGATGGCGCGCTTCATATTAGGCACAGGCTCTTGGCGGGCGAGCACAGTGAGGCCGCGCAGGAGTGGCAGGCCGGAGTCGATGAGGGTGGCGAGCTGGCGGGTGAAGACCATGAGGGTCTTGCTCTTCACGGCGATATTGCCGGAGGCCTTGGCGCTGGCTTTTCCTTTGGGGCCTTTGGTGGCGGATTTGGTGGCGCGGTTCTTGATTGCGCTGGTATCGCCTTTGCCTTCCTGCACGACCTGCGTGGGGTACATTTGCTGGGAGCGCAGTTGGTTGATCGCGTCATTCTCGGATGAGGCGTCAATGACTCCGGCGCTTTCTTGGCCGTTCTGGTCGAGGGCGATGTAGTGGAACTTGGGCATAACGTGTGGCGAATGTGGTGAAGGAGACTGGGGCTAGATTAGTGGAATCGTGAAGGCGTTGTCGATGAGAAAACGGTGTGGGGGGCGAGGAAAACGCTGGCGGAGAGGGACAAGGGATAAGGAATAAGGGACAAGGAGGAGAATGGCTGTCGCGGTTGTTTTGGAGTTTTATGTGTCGGGCGATGGATTGGATTCATCGTTTCAGACTGTATTTCCCTTGTCCCTTGAACCTTATCCCTCCACCCCTGGCTGCTCCTCGCCTCAGACTATGTATATTTGAGCACTTCTTCAATCGTTGTGATGCCGTCGAAGACGTTACGGATGCCGTCTTGGCGAAGGGTGATCATTCCCATTTCGATGGCTTTTTGTTTGAGCACGAGGGTGGGGGCACGCTTGGTGATGAGTTCGCGGAGGGGATCATTCATGTCGAGCAGCTCGTAGATGCCGCGACGGCCTTTGTAGCCACTGTTGCCACATTTGCCACAGCCACCGCCTGTGAAGAATTGCTTCTCGCCCACATCGGCAGCGGAGACGCCGAGTTGGTTCAAGATGGTTTGGCTTGGGTTGTAGGAGGTGTGGCAGGATTTGCAGATGTTGCGCAGCAGTCGCTGGGCGAGTACGCCTTCCAGGGTCGCCGCGACGAGGAAGGGCTCGATGTTCATGTCGATGAGTCGGGTGACGGCTCCTGCTGCGTCATTGGTGTGGAGGGTGCTGAGCACCAAGTGACCTGTCAGTGATGCTTGAATGGCGATCTGGGCGGTCTCCATGTCGCGCATTTCTCCGACCATGATACGGTCGGGGTCTTGGCGAAGGAAGGCGCGCAGGGCTCGGGCAAAGGTGAGGCCCACAGCTTCGTTGACGGGGACTTGCATGATGCCATCCATCTCATACTCCACGGGGTCTTCGGCGGTGAGGAGCTTGGCGTCGATGGTATTGATCTCACGCATGGCGGCATAAAGCGTGGTGGTCTTGCCAGCGCCTGTGGGGCCAGTGACGATGAAGATGCCGTTGGGCTTGTGGATGGTGTCCTGGATGTACTCGTAGAGATCCTGGGACATGCCGAGGTCGGTGAGCTTGAGCTGAATGGAGGAGCGGTCGAGCACGCGTAGCACGACGGATTCACCATGTTGGGTGGGCAGGGTAGAGACGCGCATATCGACGGCTCGGCCCTCGACGGTGGTCATGATGCGCCCATCCTGCGGGATACGGCGCTCGGCAATATTCATGCTGGCCATGACCTTGACGCGGGAGATGACGGGATTGGCCAAATGCACGGGCGGCGGTGCCATTTCATAGAGGGCTCCATCGACGCGGTAGCGGATTTTAAACTCGGTCTCGAAGGGCTCGAAGTGAATGTCGGAGGCCTTTTCTTTGATGGCCTGAGCGAGCACGAGATCGACAAAGCGGACGATGGGGGCGGAGTTGGCCTCGGCCTCCATACCTTTGGCATCACTGGCACCGGAGACGCCGAGCTGGCCGAAGATCTCGGAGAAGCTACCGGAGGTGGTGCCGTAGTGCTTGTCGATGAGAGTCTGAACCTGGGTGCTGCGAGCGACGACAGGGGTGACGGGTTTGCCAAGGGCGAAGCGCAGGTCTTCGACGAGCTGGGGATTGAGCGGGTCGGTAAAGGCGACGTGGATGCTGGCGCTATCGATGCTGATGGGGAAGGCTCCGTAAAGCTTGGCCATGCCGCCGGGCATGATGGCGAGGAGTTCCGCCGGGGGCTCGAAGGTGCTGAGGTCAAAGTGCTCGGCACCGATTTCCTCGGCGACGGCGGCCCAGAATTCATCCTCGCTGGCATAGATGCCGAATTCGAGGATGACGCTGAGGATGTCTTTGCCGCTGCTCACGGCGTCGTGCTTGATGTCGTAGGCTTGGCCGTCGTCGATGACGCCTCGCGTCTCGAGCATGTCCACTACGTTTTGGGCTGTCATTTGGGGAAGGTGAAAGGGGTAAGGTAAAAGGGATAAGGAAGGGACAACGGACGGGCTGCTAGTCAGCGTCGGACATGGTGGCTTCGATGACTTCCTCGGCGGTGGTCATGCCAGCTAAAACTTTGCGTACGCCGTCTTCGCGGAGGGTTCTCATGCCGAGTTCGCGGGCGCGTTTGCGGATTTGTGGGGTGGTCAGTTCTTCATTGACCATGCTGCGCACTTCGTCGTCGAGCTTGAGGATTTCGATGATGGCCATACGTCCGCGGAAGCCTGCCTTGCGGCAGCGATTGCAACCACTGGGGCCCATGATGGTGGCGTCGAAGGCCTGGGCAGCGTCGATGCGTAGCGAGCGCTGTTCTTTCTCACTGAGGGCTCCTGGGACTTTGCAGTCAACGCAGAGTTTGCGCACCAGTCGCTGGGCCATGATGGCACGGACGGCGGAGGAGATGAGGAAGGGCTTGATGCCGATGTCGTTGAGACGGGCGATGGCGCTGGGGGCATCGTTGGTGTGAAGGGTGCTGAAGACCAAGTGCCCGGTGAGCGAGGCATTGATGGCGATGCTGGCGGTCTCCATGTCGCGGATTTCGCCGATCATGATGATGTTCGGCGCTTGGCGCAGCATGGCTCGCAGCGCTGCGGCGAAGGTCATGCCGACGTCTTCCTTCACCATGACTTGGTTGATCCCGGCGAGCTGGTATTCGACGGGGTCTTCCACGGTGATGATCTTGCGGTCGGGCCGATTGATGAAGTTCAAGCACGCGTAGAGCGTGGTCGTCTTGCCCGAGCCGGTGGGGCCAGTGACGAGGATGATGCCGTCGGGCAGAGACAGCATTTTCTCGAAGTTCTCTTGGTCATCACTGAGGAAGCCGAGATCCGCGAGGCCGAGGCGCAGCGAGGATTTATCCAGGATACGCATGACGACGCTCTCGCCGTGGTTGGTGGGGATGATGGAGACGCGCAGATCGAGTTCCTTGTCGCTGAAGGCGACCTGGATGCGCCCATCCTGGGGCACGCGCTTTTCGTCGATGTTCATCGACCCGGTCATGATCTTGATACGGCTGATGATGGCCGAGTGCAGGCGCTTGGGATGATGCTCCACGTCGTGGAGCACGCCGTCGATACGGTAGCGGACGCGGATGTCCTTCTCCAACGGCTCGATGTGAATGTCAGAGGCGCGGTTTTTAAAGCCCTCCATCAGCATGTTCGTCACCAGCTTGATGATGGGGGCATCGTTGGACTTGGAGGTCTCGCCACCGATGCCGCCGATGCGGGCTCCCGCGAGTTCGGCAGCGTTGCCGTATAGGGTGGTTAAAACTTCGCGAATGAGGGCGGGCGTGGCGCAGAGGAATTCGATGTCGGCATTGCCCAAGGCATGGGGCAGGGCGTCGAGTGTCTCGAAGTCATAGGGGTCGGAAACGGCGATCTGGAGGCGGCCGTAGTTGTAGCCGAGGGGCACGACTTTATAACGTCGGACGATTTCCTCGGGGATCGATTCTTTGAGTTCGGGTGAGGGGATGTAGCTGTGCAGATCGATGAACTCCATGCCGGAATTCATGGCCACGGTCTGAGCGATTTGCTCATCGCCGATGGCCCCGGTGCGGATCATGGCTTCGAGGAGTGTCTCGTTGCCTTTTTTGTTGCCGCGGGCGGTTTGCATCTCCTTGTCGCCGACGAGACCAGCTTCTTGGAGGAGAGTGAGCAGATACTCTTCGTTGGAATACATGCGGGGGTAGGAGGGCTGAAAAGGCTAAAAGTTGGGTGTGATCATCCTGCGTCGATGCTGGATGATTTAATGGGGGGAACTGATGAGACTACATCGTTTTGGCTTTCGCTGTCAACGCCAGCGCCCATTTTTCAACGATTCCACGCTGAATTCTTTTTAGAGCTACCGTTGCCTAAGTGAGGACGCCTATGTCGGCGGCGTTTGGCTTGTTTTGAAAGACTTGGTTCAAAGCTTGCCACGGGGCGTGTGACATGGCTAAAACCAGAGCCTTCCTTTTCATAATATGAGTTTTCTCTCCCGCGAAGCTACCGTCGCCAAGCCCGGGTTTTCCCGTTGGCTTGTCCCTCCTGCCGCCATCGCGGTTCATATGTGCATCGGCCAGGTGTATGGCTTTAGCGTGTTCAATAAGCCGCTGAGCGCGGAGCTGGGCGTTCCGATCACGAGCGTGCAGTATGCTTATCAGATCGCCCTGGTGATGCTGGGCTTGTCGGCAGCGACGTTTGGCAAATGGGTGGAGCGCAGTGGGCCGCGCAAAACCATGCTGGCGAGTTGTCTGTGCTTTTGCGGCGGGCTGCTGCTGGCGTCGCTGGGCACGCAGTGGAAGTCACTTTGGTTAGTTCTTTTTGGCTATGGCTTCGTCGGTGGTATTGGTCTGGGGTTGGGCTACATCGCGCCGGTCTCGACACTGGTGAAGTGGTTTCCTGATCGGCCTGGGATGGCCACGGGGATGGCCATCATGGGCTTCGGCGGTGGGGCGCTGATTGGCTCGCCACTGGGGCAGGAACTGATGAAGCGCTTTGCCCTTGGCAATGATTCGGGGGCTTCCTCGGCGTTCATGGTGATGGCGGCCATTTATGCCTGCTTCATGCTTTTCGGTGCCTTCACCGTGCGTGTGCCAGCGGAGGGCTGGAAACCCGAGGGCTTTGTGGCCAAGACGGCGAGCAACCAGAGCGAGATGATCACCACCGCGAATGTGACCGTGGACACCGCGTGGAAGACACCGCAATTCTGGCTGCTGTGGACGGTGCTGTGCATGAACGTCAGCGCAGGGATTGGCATTCTGGGCCGCGCGACAGACATTTGCCAAGACATGTTCGGCGTCTCTGCCGCCATCGGCGCGGGCTTCACCGGCGTGCTGAGTATCTTTAATATGAGCGGGCGTTTTATCTGGTCATCCGTGTCGGACTTCACCGGGCGCAAGGTCGTCTATGCGATCTATTTCATCCTTGGGGCGGTGCTATATTTTGTGCTGCCATGGACACAGCACACGCAGAGCCGCACGATTTTTGTCATCTGCACGGCCCTCATCATCAGCATGTATGGCGGTGGGTTTGCGACAATCCCGGCATATTTAAAAGACATGTTCGGAACCTACCAAGTGGGTGCTATTCATGGGCGGCTGATCACGGCGTGGTCAATGGCGGCGGTGATCGGGCCACTGCTGGTGAATAAACTTTTCGACAGTCGCGTGGCCGCTGGTGTGCCCAAGGGCGAGGCCTACAATGGCACGTTTTATATGATGTGTGGCGTGCTCGGTATCGGCCTCGTGGCCAATTTGCTGGTGCGCCCTGTCGATCCGAAACATCACATCCGCTAGTCTGCCGCAACCCCTTCAAACCTTGGCATCGAATATGAAATACATCGCTTGGCTCGTCGTCGCTGTGCCCCTTGGCTGGGGGCTTATGAAGTCTGTGGAGAAGTCCATTCCGCTATTCAGCAACTCCGTTGCTGCGCCTTCGCCACCCGTGGTAATGCCGAAGCCGTGAGGTCGGCGGCGGTGCGCTTCTCGAAACCTTCACCCTCACGTTTGACAAGGTGGACACGCCATGTAGGATGCACGCCCTTCCGAACAGGAGGCATACCAGTCATGGCCAATACTCAAGTCATTCTCAAAGAGAAAATCTCCGGTCTCGGAGCCGAAGCCGATGTCGTTTCCGTGCGACGTGGTTTCGCCCGTAACTTCCTCGTACCTCAGGGCAAAGCCCTTGAGGCCACCAAGGGCAACCTCCGCCAGGTGGATCAGCTCAAACAAATCCGTGCCAAACGTGAAGCTGAAGAGCTTGTCGAAGCCGAGAAGACTGCTGGCAAGATCAAGCGTCTCAAGCTGAAGATGACCCTCTCCACTGGAGCGAATGGCAAGGCCTTTGGTTCCATCACCACCATCGACATCGCCAAGGCGATCGAGGAGCAAGGCAAGGTCACCATCGACCGCCATCAAATCCAGTTGGACAAGCCCATCAAGGCTACCGGCAAGCACGAGGTCAATGTGAAGATTCACAACGACGTCACCTGCTTCCTGAAGATCACCGTCACTGCCGAAGGCGATACTTCGACGCCTAGCGCCGAAGACTCGGAAGAGTAGTCAGCGCCCGACAGCAAGCATCATCAACAAGAGGCACCCGGGAAACCGGGTGCCTCTTTTTTGTGGGCTTTTTGGGCCATCGCATAACACCGAGCTACCTTGGGCAAAGCTTTGTCTTTGCTTCCGCTAAAAAGTGTCGAAATGGCTCTTTATGACAAGCGTCGCCAGGGCATCGAAGTGTTATTACGTCTCTTTATCTCGCCGCCTAGCATTTCCTGAATCATCACCAAACCTTGACTCCACAAGGCTTAGAGCATCACTTCGCTCATCTGGCACAGCGCTTGCAAAGACATGGCCTTGTCATCCGACAAAAAACAAACTCAACAACAAACACCTAAACACCCATGAAACTCTGCACCCCCTACTCCTGCGCTACCACCAGCCTGAATCGCGCTCAGCCCTTCGAGGCTTTGTTCCGCCGTTCCTTCGCTAACGCACCCAGCCTTGCCCAGCTTTTTGCCTCGGGCGAGTCTCCCAGTGCGTCGCGCAATCTCCGACTCGCGACCGATCTCTTTGAGGACGCCGATCATTATTTCGCCCGCTTCGAGATCCCCGGCGTGAAGAAGGAAGACATCGCCATCGAGTTGCTCGACCGCGAGTTGACCGTCACCGCTCGCAAGACGTTGCGCAGCGATGAGGGCGAACAAGCCTTCACCCTCACCCGTAGCCTATCCATGCCTGTGGGTATCAGCTCCGAGGTGATCTCGGCCAAGCTCGAAGATGGCGTGCTCACGCTCACGCTGCCCAAGCCTGCCGAGCAAAAACCCCGCGCTATCACCATCGAATAACGAACCCACTCACCCTACCCAAACCTCAATTCCAAATACCATGAATACCTGCTGCTCCACCACTTCTACCGACTCTTGCTGCAAGCCCGAGGCACCCACTGAGCAAACGCTCAAGCCTCGCTTCAGCCTCACTCGCGGCGATGATGCCTTCAGCGTCCGCGTCGAACTCCCCGGCGTGCCGAAGGACGGCGTCAGCCTTGACCTCGACAAAGACATCCTCACCGTCTCTGGCAAGCGCTCCAACAGCGTGCCAGCGAGCTGGAAACCACTGCACCGCGAGCTGGCCGACAGCAGCTACACGCTGCGGCTTCAGCTCCAAGCACCCATCGACGCGGATAAGCTGAGTGCCCAGCTTTCCGACGGTGTGCTCACCCTGAGTCTGCCGCTGCGAGAAGTCGCAAAGCCACGCCGCATCGAGGTAAACTGATGGCCTGTGAGCCCTGTGCTCATGCGCCTCGGTCGCCCGCAGTCTGGCACCAGACTGCGGGCTTTTTTATGGGGTCGCTGCACCCAAGCCAACACTTGCGCAGAGACGGCTGTCAGTGCTTCTTCCTCCATATGCGCTCTGCTTTTTCTGCCTCCACACTTGCTTGCTTGTTGGCTCTGTTAGCCTTGCCCTCGTGCCGTTCCACCAATCGCCTGCTCAAGGCGAAACCCGCTGCGCTCTCGCCGTTTTTCGAGCAGCAAGGCCAGGCGATGGATGTTCGCAAGCAGCTCCCTTTTCATAAGATCTGGATGACGCCCGACACCCGCGCGGAGGTCGGCGCGGTGCAGAAAACAAAGCTGTATGTGGCCCCCGTGAGCTTGCAGTATTTGCGCCCGGTGAAGAAGCCACTGGTGCGCAAGGAGATCGCCCTTGGCAGCATCGAGCGGCGCGAGGCGGGCATGGCGCTGGTGCTGCGCAACGAGTTTTCCGGAGCCTTCCAGCGTTCACCCCAGCCACGGTATAGGATCGCTCAGCGCCCTGGCGACGATACGCTGACGCTGGAACTGGCCATCGTGGAACTCAATCCCACCAGCCCCAAAGGCAACGTGGTGAAGACGGCGCTGAAGTTTGTGGTCGGCCCTATTTCGGGACTCGCGAGCTACTTCACCAAGGGGAATATGGCGATCGAAGGCAAGGTGCGTGACTCCAAGACAGGCAAGCTGTTCTTCCAGTTCGCCGATAATGAAGCTGACAAAATGACCCTCTATAGCCTGCGTGATTTTAAGCCCTATGGCCACGCCGTTTATGCCATGCGCGAGTGGGCCGAGCAGTTCGAACTGATGACCCGGACGCCCGTGGGGCAGCGAATGAAGGACACTCGCTGCATCACGCTGATGCCGTATTGAGGCTAGTTCAATTAAAGGCGCACATCTTGGCTTCAGAAAAACAAGCTTCGGAAAGCCGGAAGCGAGAAAACCGCCCGTCCGGTTTGATGAGGGGCAGGAGAGCTTAAGCTCTCCTGCCTCTACTGAGACTGCCCAGCATCACTGTTGACTGGCGCGTTTGGCCGCTTCTTCAGCAGCACGTTGAGCAGCTTCCTCAGCGGCGCGGCGTGCGGGCTTTTGCTGAGCGCGTTCTGTGGGTTCGCGTTGAGCACGTTCTGTGGGTTCGCGTTCTGTGGGTTCCCGTTGAGCACGATCTGCGGCTTCCTGCTTGGCTTTCATGGCGGCTTCGCGCTGGCCGTCCGCCGCTTCTTGCTGGGTGCGCATGGTCGCTGCTTCTTGTTTAGCACGTTCGGCGGCTTCCTGCTTGGCTTTCGTTGCAGCTTCGCGCTGGCGTTCCGCCTCTTCTTGAGTGGCCTTCATGGCGGCGGCTTCCTCCTGACGCTGCTGCATGGCTTCTTGCTTACGGCGGGCGGATTCTTCCTTGGCAGCCTGCTGCTGGGCCATGACGGCTTCGCGAGCTTTGAGTGCTTCCATATCGGCCTGCTTGCGGATCGTCTCCTGCTGACCTGCTGCCTGCATCTCGCGTTGTTTCAGAGCCTCGGCTTGCTCCGCTGCCTCCTGCTGCTTGGCCATGGCGGCTTCGCGTGCTTTGATCACTTCGGCTTCACGTTCACGCATGGCGGCACCCTGCTGCTCCTTGAGAGTCTGGGCTTTCTTTTCCTGCTCGATGAGCTGCTCACGCATGGCGGCGGTTTCAGCCTGCTTGCGGGCGAGTTCCTGCTGTTGGGCGGCCATTTCGGCGGCTCCTTTGGCTTTTGCCTCTTCGGCTTCGCGTGCTTTGATCACCTCGGCTTCGCGTTCACGCATGGCGGCACCCTGCTGCTCCTTGATAGCCTGGGCTTTCTTTTCCTGCTCGACGAGCTGCTCACGCATGGCGAGCGCTTCAGCTTCTTTGCGAGCGAGTTCCTTCTCCTGTGCAGCCATCTCGGCGGCCTGTTTCTCTTTGAGGGCAGCAGCTTCTTTCTCGCTCATCTCGGCAGCCTGTTTGTCCTGCATGGCTTTGGACTGCTTTGCCTGCTCGGCCATCTGTTCACGCAGAGCAGCGGCTTCGGCCTGCTTGCGCGCAAGTTCCTGCTGCTGGGCGACCATGCTGGCTTTTTGCTCGGCGAGCTGCTTTTGATGTGCTTCTTCGGCCTCCTGCATTCGCGCATCGGCCGCACGACGGGCGAGTTCGGCCTTGTTGGCAGCATCCTGGGTGTTTTCGAGTTTGGGCATCACAGGGGGCTGACCTTTGCCACGATCGCGGCCTGCCGTGCCGGGCATGTTGGGCAAGGGAATGGAGGGTCGCACTTCGGGCTGCGGTGGCGTTAGATTGCCAGCAGGAACTTCCGGCGCTGATATAGCGAGCACGGGCTTTGGCTGCGGTTCGCGAGCCTGACGAGTGATGGCCTGGCGGAAACCATCGCGCTGCTCGGAAGGCACGTCCTTCCAGGCATCGACCATCGTGGGGCTGCTCACGCGCTCGGCATTCTTGGGCAGTTCGCGGGCGCGACCTGCACGGCCAGAAGGCATCGGGGCGGCGATGAACGAAGGCGCACCACTGCGACCCGAGTGGAACTCAACAGGACGTTCCAGTGAGTGGACGACTTGCACGGGTGCCCGCTCAATGCGTGAGCCACTGCGGCGCTCGATCCAGTCGAGAGCCGGGCCGCCGCGATGCATGAAGATGTTCGTATTCTGCTCACGCACCTGGACGATGTTGGTGACGTTGATCGTTTGATTGAAGATCTGCGTGATATTGTTGATCGAGAGGGACACATCCACATAGCTGGAGCGGCCAAAGTGAGACGCCTGAATGAAGGTGTAACTGCTGGGCGCGAGGCCGTAGCGCTCGTCACAATCGTGCCCGATGCTGCCATTGCCAACTGATGGCGGCAGGGGTGCCCAACCCACAGTATCGTTGCCAGAACGCCATGAAACCCACGCTGGAGCCCATTCACGACCAGGCACCCAGACCCAGCCAAGACGTGAGAGCCGAACCCATCGCCCATAGTGGTAGCAGGCCCAGCCGAAGGGCTCGGGTGAATCCCAGGCCCAGCCCTGATTGGTTGATACCCAGCGGCCATCGACATACGGACGCCATGAGGAACGATCCGCCAAACTCGGACGGAAGGCATACCCATAGCCGTCCACTTCCAGCCAGCGTCCATGCGGATTGAGCGAGTCATAGAACATCGAGTAATCCGCGCTGGGATCAGTCCACGGCTGAGAAACTGGCGGTGGCGCATAGGGCGTGACACGGGGCAAGGGCCTCACGGGCGTGGCCGCGAGCTGCTCTCTCAGTTCTTCACTCTTGCGGCGCGCGGTTTCGGCATCGGCCATGAGCTTTTGATTCTCGGCAGAGATCGCATCCACCTTGGCTTTCAGCTCCGCGTTCTCTTTGTCCTGAATGCTACGCTGGAGTTCAGCGAGCTGCTTCTTCAGCTCCTCGCTGCGGCCCTGCATGTCGGCGGCATCCTGCGCATAGGCAGCCTGGGTAGCTTCGAGCTGTCGCCGGGTTTCATCAATGGCGGCGGTGTTGTTGGTTTCAGGCTTGCAGCCTGCGAGCGTCAGCAGCATGAGGCCACTGAGGCGAAGGGTGAGTGGGGTCTTCATAAAAAATGATCGGAGCGGTCTTGTGACGAGATTGCTGGAGGCGATGTTCATCAACATGATGGAAAAAACTTGATCCCCCGCCGACTTTACTTCGCTTGCCAGATGCTGACCGCGTGGCCCGCCCTTCGTTTTCTCTATAAGTCCCCCTCGTGGCTTTCAGGAGAAGGAAGAGGGGAGCGCGGGCGTTCGCTTCGCGGCTTCGCAGCTTGCCCGCTTCTGCCTCTTCGCAGCCTGCCCGCTTCTGCTTCTTCGCAGCCTGCCCGCCTCTTCCTCTTCGCGGCTTCGCCGCCTGTATTGAGTTGCGGACAAGCTTGCGCGGTGTCGAAAGTTGGATCGCTTTGGATTCTCTGTCACGCTGCCCACTTCAAACCGTGGCTTGCGTAGTCGATCATGAGTTCAAACACCTGGTTGCACTTGTCCGTGAATATCGCCCGGTCGTAGGTCTCGGGGAGTTGCTCGTTCAAGACTTCCTCCACTGTTGATCGCACTTGCTTCTGGGACTGGCTGTCTTTGAACCAGTCCTGCACCAGCACACGCGGTGTGCCTTTCTTTAACCGTTCAAGCAGGTTCTTTGCCGCCAGCTTGACCGCTTGCTCCTCGGCCTTCGTCATCTTCTCCTTCTTCAAAAGATCGAACAGCTCCAGTTCGTCCTCGGTGAGGCCTTCGCGGACATGCCGCTCGTCCTCCGACTTCATCTCTTTGGTGAACTTCACCAACTCGTCGAAGTAGTTCTCATTGGATGCCCCGCCTGCATTGTAGCGGTTGATGATCTCCTGCATGCGCTGGGCGAAGTCCTTGCGAGTGCTGTTCACCTTCAGCATCTCGTCCATCTTCTTTTCGAGGAAGGCGCGGAGGTCGGCGATTTCGATGTTGCGGTAGGTCGCCTCTTTGAACTCGGCCTTCAGCTTGTCGAAGTCGATCTTGCTCAGGTCCCAGGTCTTGCCGCGTTGGATGATGGCAAAGGCAGGCTTCGCTTCACCCTC
>JANOAR010000203.1:0-17070 GCA_031411235.1 Verrucomicrobiota bacterium
AGGGGGAGGCGTCCCCTGCCCTGCGGCTCGCAGCTCGTTTGATCTTCCGCCTTCTCCCCCTTCGATGTTGGAGGTTCGATGTTGGGTGTTCGATGTTCCTTGCGGCATCAAATGCAAGGCCAGCGCGGCGAGCCTTGCAGCGTCAAAGGTATCGCCCGAGAGTCGGGCTGACTGCGCGGCATCGAGCAAGGCGGATAGCTCTTCCTTGCGCGGTGGTGATGAGGCTGGGCGGGCGCTGGCGAGGAAGCGCCACGCGCTGTGCTGCCACTGAGCGAGGTCGCGCAGCGCGGCATCGTGACTGGGGGCAAAGCCAGCGCTTTGGGCATCGTTTTGAAACACGGCCAGGAGTGTATGCAAGCTACTGACAAGGCTGCGAATGATGGCGCTGGCGGGCTCAGTATAGAGTGGCTCGGTGGTGATGAATGAGAGGTCGAGATCGCGCATGGGCCGCCACTCGGGCGAGGCGGCACTGAGCGCCGACTGAAGAGCCTGGAGATGCTGCGTCGCGCTGGCGACCGTGAGACGAGACTGCGCTGCATCAAGGGCCACACTGGCCAGCCACTTGGCGAGAGTGCTGCTATGCTCGCTACCTGCGAGGGGCTCGCGAAGGGTGGCGAGGAGACTGCCGACGGCAGCGATGAGGGCGGCGGTCTGCTCGGGGCGTGGGCGCAGGCTCGGCGTATCACTCAGCAGCAACGGCAGCGAGAGGCAGAGACCCGCCCAATGGATGTGCGGAGTGTTGGCCCGCAGCGTTTTCAAGGCGAGGTCGATGACGTCGCGTCGCTTGTCCGGCGGGCTCTCGCGGCACATCGTATGCCGCCACAGTAGGTAGTCGGGGCGCTCGCCTTGCTTGCCATCTTCCAACCGCCAGGCATCGCGCACGGCGTTGCGGGTGGGTTTGCCCTCGGTCTTGCGCAGCTCACGTTCGACGCTGGCGATGATCTGCCGCAGTGGCAGCAGCGGTGCAGGCGGTGGCGGCGAGGAGCGACGCCGAGAGTCCTGGCGTGGATCGCGGCGTGAGTCGTGACGTGGGTGAGGCTTGGGCGCAGGCATGGTTGGAGGGGGCCGGGAGCGTGGCATGTGTCGGCGTAGAATGCGAGCGCGGAGAGCGATGCTTTGGCTAAGCCTTGACCATGCAGTAGAAATCTACTGCGGCTGGCTACGGCCCACCACTGCTGCGTCAGGCCGAGCTTTTTGCGCCATCGAGTGGTGAAACCACACTCAGGCCCAAAAAGCTCAACCTTCCTTGCATTGGCGGCCCTCGCTCAGCCTCGCGACGATTTCTACTGCATGGTCAAGGCAAAGGATTAGAACCAGATGCGCGGCCTGCACTTGCCTGCTATGCATGGCGGCTCATGGCTATCCTTGGCAAATTCAATACTCTCCGCGTCGCACGTCAGTCGGCGCATGGTTTCTATCTCGATGGGGAGGCGCTGGGCGACATCCTGCTGCCGCGTGGGCTGGTGCCCGAGGGCACAGCCATCGACGATCAAGTCGCCGTATTTATCTACCGCGACTCTGAGGATCGGCTCGTCGCCACCACCGAGAAGCCGCTGGCCCAGGTGGGCGAGTTCGCCAGCCTGCGCGTCACGGGCGTGCATCGCAGCATTGGTGCCTTCCTGGATTGGGGCTTGCCCAAGGATCTGCTGCTACCCCATCGCGAGCAAGAGTCGCCCGTGCGCGAAGGTGATGATGTGGTGGTCTATATCCAAGTCGATGAAAAGACCGACCGCATCCATGCCACGGCACGGATCGAGAACCATCTGAGCAATGAACCGCCACGCTACGAGATCGGTGAGCCCGTGATGATCTACATCACCCGCGAGACGCCGCTGGGCTATGTGGCGCTGGTTGAAAGTAAGCATCTCGGCCTGCTCTATCATCAAGACTTGCGCGTACGCGTGCATCCTGGCCAGCGCCTCACGGCCTACATCGCGGCAGTGCGGGAGGATGGTAAAATCGACCTCGTGCTCGACTCCTCGGGCAGGCTCCGCGTGACGAGTTTGGCGGATCAAATCCTTGCCGCGCTGGAAGCCAACGGTGGCCGCATGGAACTGGATGATGACAGCTCGCCCGAGGCGATACGGGATGCCCTGGGCGCGAGTAAGAAGGCCTTCAAACAAGCCATCGGTGCGCTCTACCGTCAGGGGAAGATCAAGCTGCTGAAGCCGGGGATCGCCATGAACACCGAACACTGAACGTCCAACATCGAACATCGAACATCGAACATCGAATGGGGAATAGGATCGATCCTTCGATGTTGAATGTTCGATGTTGAAAGTTCGATGTTCAATGTTCCCTCTTCCCCCATGTCTTTCCCCCTTCTCGACGCCTTCGTCATCCTCGCCTACTTCGTCATTATCATCAGCATCGGGCTGTCGCAGCGGAGCAAGAGCGGCAGCGTCGAAGGCTTCACGCTGGGCGACAGACAGATCGCGTGGTGGGCGGTGCTGGCCTCTATCCTCGCGGCAGAGATCAGCGCGGGCACTTTCTTCGGCGCACCGGGCGAGGGCTACGCGCTGCGCAACTACACCTACATCCAGCTCATGGCGGGCTACCTGCTGGCGCGAGTGGTCGTCAGCATCTGGTTCGTGCCGGCCTACTATCGCCACAATGTGGTGAGCGTGTATGAGTTCCTCGAAGTGCGCTTCGGGCCAAGGACACGGCGCTGGGCTTCGGCGGTGTTTCTCGTCACCCGTGTGCTCGCTAGCGGCACGCGGCTATGGGTGCCCACGGTGCTCATCGTGCTCGCGTGGCGCGTCTTTGTGAATCCGCAGATCACCCCCATGAATGAGTTCTGGCTGTATGCCGTCGCGCTCGTCGCCATCACGGTGCTCACCGCTTTCTACACCTCGCTGGGTGGCATTCGTGCGGTCATTTGGACGGATGTGATTCAGATCATCGTGCTGTTCTCAGCGCTGGGTTTTGCCCTGTCATTCCTGCTCGGCCACACGGGCGGTTGGGCCGCGCTGAGCGGCGCGGTGCAGGAGCCCTGGGTCATCGACTGGGGCAAGCCCGACGCGCAGGTGCCCGGCGTACTCGGTTGGGTGAAAGGCATCCTGGAAACCGAATACACCGTGTGGGCGGCCTTCCTCGGCAGCACCTTCGTGACCCTCGCCACGCATGGCACCGACCAGGACATGGTGCAGCGGATGCTCACCGCCAAGAATCAGCGCCAGAGTGCCAAGGCCACCATCCTCTCCGGCCTCGCCGACATCCCCGTGAACTTCATGGTGCTGAGCATCGGCATCCTGCTCTACGTTTACTTCCAGCAGAACCCCGATGTCCTGCTGCCGAAGAACCTCATCTCGGGCAAGACGGATAGCTCGCAGGTCTTCCCCTTCTTTATCTTGAATGTGATGCCCGTGGGCCTGCGTGGCCTCGTCATCGCAGGCGTGTTGGCCACCGCGATGGGCTCGCTGAGCACCGCGCTGAATTCCCTCGCCACCAGCTACGTGCGCGACTTCCACTTTCGCTGGTTTGGCGAGCCCGAGACGGATGCTGGCAAGGTGGGCGTGCTGCGACTTGGCACCGTTATCTTTGCCGTCCTGCTCATCGTCGTCGCGCTCGGCACTGCGTGGGTGAAGGCCCACCACCCTGGGCTGCGCATCATGCCGATCATCCTCGGTATCTTCGGCTACACGTATGGCTCGCTGCTCGGGGTCTTCATGGTCGGCCTCTTCACCAAGACGCGCGGCAGCGACGCTGGCAACGGGATTGCCATGCTCGCCGGCTTCATCGTCGTGGCCTACCTGAGCGGACTGGATAAAGACCTCGCCATCGTCTTCGGCAGTGATTGGAAGGGCCTCTGGCGGGCCGAGGCAATGCCCGTCATCGAGTTCCCCTGGCGCATCATGTTCGGCACCGTGGTAACCGCGAGCGTGGCGCTCTGCTGGCCGTCGCGGCGGGCGGCGTAACTTTGCGGCGTGGTGGGATGTCCTTCCTTTAGTGTACTATTGCCGATCCATCTGACCCTCCACCACCCCACCATGAACTCACTGCCACGCCGCACTTTTATCGCCAGCGCTGCCGCCTCGATCCTCGCCGCGCCCTACGTCCGAGCGCAGAGCAAGACTGCTCCTGAATTCCACGGCAGCATCATTGGCCACGGGGCGCACCGCTATCGCGTGGACAAACTGTGGAGCCAGGCCGACCCCGCCAAACATCCTGTGAAGGATTGCCACGAAATGGTGCAAGCAAGTGATGGCCGCCTGTTCCTGCTGACCAATCACAAACAAAACAACGTCCTCATCTACGACATCAAAGGCGCATTGCTGGGGTCTTGGACACTGGGCTTCAGCGGTGCCCACGGACTCACCCTGCATCGCGAGGCGAGTGGCACGGAGTTCCTCTACCTCACCGACACCACAGGCCGCGTGGTGAAGGCCACACTCGATGGCAAGCTCGTCCTGGAGCTGCCGCATCCCGCGAAATGCGGAGCCTACACCGAGAAGGACAACTACAACCCCACCGAGATCGCCATCGGCCCGAATGGCGACATCTACGTCGCCGATGGTTATGGTTCACAGTTCGTGCTGCGCTTTGATAAAGAAGGCCACTACCTGAGCAAGTTCGGCGGCAAAAGCACCCAGCCCGTGAACCCCGGCAAGTTCATGCAAGCCCATGGCATCGCCCTCGACACGCGCGGCGACCAGCCCCTGCTCGTCATCACCGAGCGCATTCGCAATGAGTTCAACTGGTTCACCCTGGACGGCGAATTTGTGCGCGGCGTCTATCTCCCCGGTGCCTACATCAGCCGCCCCGTCATCCACGGTCAGCATCTGTATTCCGGCGTCTGCTTTGGTGCCAAGCCCAACGACTACCGCATGTGGCAGGGCCGTGGTTTCGTCACCATCTTGGATGCGGCTAATAAGGTGGTGTCCAATCCCGGTGGCCAAGCGCCCCAGTATGAAGATGGGAACCTGAAGGTGATGCTGCAAGACCAGCCCATCTTCAACAACTGCCACGACGTGTGTGTCGATGCTGCGGGCGACTTATACGTCTGCCAGTGGAACAGCAGCCAAGTGTATCCCTACAAGCTGCATCACGAGGCGTGAGGCTGAGCGGTTTCCACGAAGCCCTATTAGCCCGTACCCCCTCCCGGTGCCGTAGGCACCCAAGCCGTATCTTCCCGGTGCCGGAGGCACCCAAGCCGTATCTTCCCGGTGCCGGAGGCACCAGAGCCATTAGCCGGTGGTGAAACCACCGGACACCATGAACCCAACGCGCCGATCCAAAGCATTGCGCCCTGGAAGGGTGCGAGAGGCGATGAATGGCGGTGGGCGATGCGGAGGTTTCTCGCGCCCCTCCGGGGCGCGGGGGCGCGGGGGAGGCAGTGGTGATTGGGCCGGGGATTGTCCGGTGGTTTCACCACCGGCTAATAGCTCTCCTCCCTCCGGGAGGGGCTGAATAGTTACCGAGAAACAAAACTTGGAGTGGAGGAGTCTCGGTGGTGCTGGCGGAGATTCTCCGGTGGCACGGCGGAGTGTGCAGGGTGCTGGCGGAGATTCTCCGGTGGCACGGCGGAGTGTGCAGGGTGCTGGCGGAGATTCTCCGGTGACGCGGCGGAGTGTGCAGGGTGCTGGCGGAGATTCCCCCGCGAGGGGGTAGCGCTGGTGAAGTGGCGGCGGAGATTCTCCGGTGATGCCGCAGGGTGTCGGTGGTGGCAGCGGAGATTCTCCGGTGGGGTGCCGGACTCTCGGGAGTGGTGGCGGACAATTCCTGACGGGAAAGGCGACTCTCGGGAACGGTGGCCGGAATCTCTGGCTGGTTCATCCGGGAAGTTAGGGCGCAGGGCAGCATCGAGTGCCGCGCCATGATACCGCCCAGCGCCCGAACTTCCCGGATGAGCCCTTTATTCCAACCGCAAAGTTCGCCTGGCGCTTCGCGATCGTACCGAGCGCTTTGTGATGGGCAGTGGAATCATGGGCCTAGCTAAAGCGCCCGCACTCCAGGACGCTTCGCGATGTTGGAGCACTTGCTCGGGCGCGAAGCGTCTTGGAGTGACAAACACTTTATTTCGCCCTCGTCGAAGCCCAGGACTTCCCAACATAAGTTCAATCCAAAAGGTGCAGTGTCAGGCCTCGTTACACTCGTCTGACCTGCAAACTTTAATGTTCGGTCTTGGTGTTGCTGTCGCCTCGGGCAGTTTCCCGCCCCTGAAAGCCAGATTGGGCAATCCTGTTTCGGAGGTGACATTGCCTTCGAAATCAGTCCAGCAATGCCGCTGAAAATCGTAGAGTTTGCAGACGCGGCACAGTTCCAGATATTGCCACGGAGACCAGCGGATGACCACCGCATGTTCCTCGCAACTTTGCTCCAGCAGGCGCTGGCTTTGGGGCAGGTGATAAAGCGGAATTGCCGGGTCGATGTGATGAGCGGCGTGATCCATGATGTTAACGAAAAGCTTCTCGATGGGGAACGGAAAAACGACGTGCGTCGAGCTTTTGAGCTGCACGTGGTAAAAAGACCACTCCTTCGGATCGTCATACCAGGCCAGCCGGGGATGCGTATGCTGGATAAACGTCATGTATCCCATGAACTGAATCCAGATCACCCAGGACAGGATCACATCGAAAAACGCATAAGCGAGAGGGGGCAAAAACAGGCCCGGTGTCCCTCGGGCCAGGAGATACATTCCCAGGACTTGCAGGGCAAAGAATCCGAGCACCAGCAGCCGGTCTAACTCGAACTGCCGACGCCGTGGCGGGCGGCGCTCCTGGGTTGGGAAAAGAATGTAGCCCAAGTAAAAATCGAAGAGATAGCTGAAACCTGGCCCTACCGGAGAGCGGTAAAGTTTTTCCAGAAGCCGCCGCCAGCGCGGCAACCGGTCGTATTCCTCTTGGGTCATCGGCACAAGGTCTGGGTGCTTGCCGCGCAGATTGGTGCCGCCGTGGTGGAGCGTGTTGTGAGCATAAACCCAGGACGTGTAGGGATGCCAGGCCGGCAGCAGCGCCAACCGCCCCAGCAGACGGTTCAGCCAGTTGTAAGGCGTCAAGCTGTTGTGGGCCGCATCATGGCCGATGACGAACAAGGTGCCGATCATCACAGTCGCCAAGGTTAAGGCAACCGTTCGCCCAAAAAAGGTCGGCAGCCAAACGGCACCCACCATGCCAGCGAGGTAGCCAGCGACCGCCAAGGAAAGGAGCAGGCCACTGCGCACCAAGCTTCTCTCCCGCAACTCGCTCGGCAGGCCCGCCCGCCACTGCCGCGCGGCCTCGTCTGCGGATTGGGCACTTGTGGTTCGCACCGGAAGGAAGTGGGTATGATCTTGCATGGGCACCACTCGACCCAATTTCCCGCAATAGCCAGACGCCATCGCATCCAAGTCTTCGAATATTTCTGCCATGCAGCACACTGCCTTTAACACCGAAGGTGTTGCGACATTCGGTCTAGGGTTGCACCAGCGAGCCTCGGCGAGCTGGGTCTAGGCTGGATTGAGGATTTCATCAGCTAGGGCGCGAGGGCTCTGATCGAATGTGTCATCTGCTATTTGATCTTCCATTGGACAGCCCCCGCATTCGACCTACCCGTCGCGTCTCCTTTGTTGGCTAGCCTTGTGGGCTGGCTGAAAGATTCCTATCCCGTCCCACTCATATAGTTAAGTCTAAAACAAGCCTATAAACCCAACATGAGCGCAAGTATCTCCTCCCCTCTTTCTGTGTTGCCCATCAGCGCAACGAATGCGGATTTCATCCAGCGTGCGAACAAGCTGCTCATCGGTGGGCAGTGGGTTGCCTCGGCGAGTGGGAAAACTTTCCCCACCTACAACCCTGCCACGGGCGAGGTCTTGACTCACTGTGCCGAGGGTGATGCGGAAGATGTCGAACGTGCGGTGGTGGCGGCGAGGAAGGCATTTGAATCCGGGCCGTGGCACACGATGACGGCGTCGGAGCGCGGGCGCATCATTTGGAAAATCGGCGACCTCATGCTCGAACATGCGGATGAACTCGCGGAGCTGGAGTCGCTGGACAATGGCAAGCCTCGCCTGACGGCACGCTACGTGGACATCCCGCTCTCGGCGGATGCCTTCCACTACATGGCGGGCTGGGCGACGAAGATCACGGGGCAGACGATGCCCATCTCGGTGCCGTATGCACCGGGTGCGAAGTTCCATGCCTTTTCCTTGCGCGAGCCTGTGGGTGTGGTGGGGCAGATCATCCCGTGGAATTTCCCCCTGCTGATGGCAGCGTGGAAGCTGGGGCCTGCGCTCGCCGCAGGTTGCACCATCATTTTGAAACCCGCCGAACAAACACCGCTGACGGCACTGCGCCTGGGCGAGCTGATGATGGAAGCGGGTGTGCCGGATGGTGTCATCAACATCATCACGGGTTATGGCGAGACGGCGGGAGCAGCGCTGGCAGCTCACCGCGATGTAGACAAGGTCGCCTTCACAGGCTCCACGGAAGTGGGCAAGCTGATCCTCCAAGCTGCCGCTGGAAACCTCAAAAAGGTAAGCCTCGAACTGGGCGGTAAGTCGCCGAACGTAATCTTCAAAGATGCGCCCAATTTGACCAATGCCATCGCGGGCGCGGCCAATGCGGTGTTCTTCAACCACGGCCAATGCTGCGTCGCGGGCACACGTTTGTTTGCCGAGAAGGATGTGTTTGATGAGGTGGTGAGCGGCATTGCCGAGCAGGCCAAGAAGATCAAGCTGGGCTTCGGCTTGGATGCCGATACGCAAATGGGGCCACTGGTATCGCAGGAACAGCTCTCCCGCGTGACGAGCTACCTGGAAGCAGGCAAGCGCGATGGAGCGACCTTCCTCACAGGTGGCGAGCGGCATGGCGACTGCGGCTACTACGTGCAGCCGACGGTGATCACCAACACACGCCCCGAGATGAGCGTGGTACGGGAGGAAATTTTTGGCCCCGTGCTGGTGGCCGAGGCCTTCACGGATGAAGCTGATCTGGTGCGTCGTGCGAATGATACCTCGTATGGCCTAGCCGCCGCTGTGTGGACTAATGACGTGAGCCGTGCGCATCGCGTCGCCGCTGCCTACCGCGCTGGCACGGTGTGGGTGAACTGCTACAACATCTTCGATTCCGCACTGCCTTTTGGCGGCTACAAGCAGTCCGGCTGGGGGCGTGAAATGAGTGGCGAAGCCCTAGAGCTGTACACCGAAACCAAGGCTGTCATCATCGGTCTGTGAACTGCGCAAGCTGCAACTCAGAGAACCCACCGGGGGCAAAGTTTTGCACCCAGTGCGGGGGCGAACTGAAACGCCGTTGTAGCAAGTGCCTTGTCGAAGTGGGAGCTGGTGCCAAGTTTTGCCACAACTGCGGCGTCCCGCTGTTGGGTGAGCAGAACCAGACGCGGACGATCATCGCGCCGCAGGACACGCCCTCGGGTATCTTCAGGCGGCGAGCCTCCGCTGCTGTCGCACCCGCGGATGGCACGACGGCGGAGCGTCGCCAGCTCACGGTAGTTTTCAGCGATTTGGTGTCCTTCACCCAGCTCTCGCAGAAGATGGATCCCGAGGATCTCAACACCGTCATGCACGACTACTACAACGTGTGCAAAGCGGTGTGTAAGAGCTACGAAGGCCATGTGGCCAACTACCTCGGCGACGGCGTCTTGATGTTCTTCGGTTATCCCGCTGCGCACGAAGACGATGCCAGCCGCGCCGTGCGTACAGGCTTGGCCATCATCGAAGGTGTGTCTGCGCTGAATCAGCGAGATTACAGCACGGGCGGGATCAAGCTCCAGGTGCGGGTGGGCGTACACACGGGGCTCATGATCGTGGGCGATGATCGCGCTGGGGATTGGCAACAGATGGCGCTGGGCGAGACCCTGAATATCGCCGCCCGTGTGCAGTCCGTAGCGCAGTCCAATACCCTGGTCGTGAGCTACGCAACGCAGAAGCTCATCGAAGGATTTTTCTCCTGTCGCAGTCTCGGCGTGCATACGCTCAAGGGCGTGGAGCAGCCCATGGAGGTCTATGAGGTTTCCCATGAAACCACAGCACGCAGCCGCCTGGAAGCTGCAGGGCGCAGCGGCCTCACACCACTCACAGGCCGAGAAAACGAGGTGCAGGAACTCCTCGAATGCTGGGAAGAGAGCTACCAAGGCAAGGGCCAAGCCGTCATCCTAGTCGGCGAAGCTGGCATCGGGAAATCGCGTCTGGTGCAAATGCTGAAAGAGCATGTCGCCAATGTGCCGAGTGCTTGGCTCACGCCCTGCCAGTGCTCGCCCTACCACAAGAGCACCGCCTTCCACCACTACGCCGACCTGCTGGAGCGCGTGGTACTGAAGTTCGACCGCACGGAGCGTCCACGCGATCGCTTGCTGAAAATCGAAGGGTTGCTGAGGCAGTACGGGATTGAACTCGATGTAACCCTGCCCTCCCTCGCCGCGCTGCTTTCCATCCCTCCCGAGGCTGGCTATACCACGGTCGATGATCCGCAAAAACAGAAGCGGGCGATCATCGACAGCTACATCCACATCCTCCGCGAGCGCTCCAAAAAGCAGCCGCTGATGCTGGTGGTGGAAGATTTGCAATGGGCCGATCCTTCCTCTTTGGATCTCTTGCGTGAGGTGGTAGCCTGCCTTCCTGAGCACCGCCTATTGGCCTTATTCACCTGTCGGCCAGATTTCATCTCCCCGTGGCAGGATGATCCGCAAGTGAAGCACATCCCGTTGCAACGACTGGATCCCAGCCAAGTGCGCACCATCTGCCTGCGCGTCGCCCATGGGAAATCGCTGCCGGAAGAAGTCATCCAACAGATCATCGCCCGCACCGATGGCGTGCCTCTGTTCGTCGAAGAACTGACGAAGATGATCATGGAGTCTGGGCTGTTGCTGGAGCTGGGCGACTCATTCGCCCTGTCCGGCCCACTGCCGCCACTCGCCATCCCCACCACCCTGCAAGACTCGCTGATGGCGCGTCTGGACAGACTGCACACAGTGAAGGAGATCGCCCAGATCGGTGCCGTGATGGGCCGCGAATTCACCTTTGAACTGATGCGCCATGTTTATCCCTTGGAGGATAAACTGCTGAACTTCAGCTTGCGGCAGTTGGTGGATGCAGAGCTGCTGTTTCAATCGAACGAGGGGGACAATGCCCTCTATAAATTCAAGCACGCACTCGTGCAGGAGGCTGCCTACCAGTCGCTCGTGAAGTCACGGCGACAGCATTACCATCGCCTCATCGCCAATGCCCTGGAAGAGCACTTCCCCCAAACGGTGGACACCGACATGGAGCTGCTGGCCCATCATTACATGGAAGCCAACCTGCCATGGCAGGCCGTGCCGTATCTTCTCAAAGCAGGCTCTAGCGCCGCCAACCGGTCGGCCCACTCCGAGGCCATCTCGCATCTGAACCGTGCCAATGACTTGCTCAAAGCCCTGCCGGACAGTGCCCAGCGTTGGCAGTTTGAAATCAACGCGCTCATCTCACTCGGTGTCTCACTCACCGCGACCAAAGGCTACGGTGTCAAGGAAGTCGAGCGCACATACGCCCGTGCTCGCGCACTCAGCGAGCAGTGCGGCACACCGGGCCAGCTCTTCCAGTCACGCTATGGTTTATGGCGGCTGCACATGCTGCGGGCTGAATACCATATCGCCACGCGCCAAGGCGAGGAGCTGCTCGAACTCGCCACACGCCAGGAGAACGATGCCTTCCTCATCGCGGCGCATCGAGCCCTGGGCGCAACACTCTTTTATCGCGGCCAGTATCAGCGCTCCATCGAGCATGTCTCCAGCGTGATCACGGCGACCACGGGTGCTGAAGGCGACGCCGACACACTTATCAACGACATTTACGATGTGGTGGATCCGCGTGTGACGTGCCGCTCCTACGTCTCGTGGAATCTATGGATGCTCGGGCAGCCTGATCGGGCACGGGCAGAGAGCCATCGCGCCATCGCGATTGCTGAGCAGTTGAAGCATCCTTTTTCCATCGCGCTCGCGCTAAGTTTTGCCACCTGGCTTGAGCAGTTTTGCGGCAACATTGGGCGCGTCAAAGAGCTGGCCACCAAAGCCATCGAGCACTGCCAGAAGCACGGTTTCCCGTTCTGGATCGGCTGGAACCAAGTGATGCTCGGCTGGGCCATGGCGCATGAAGACGACGCGTACCATGCCAGCATCTCACTCATCCACAAAGGCCTCGCCTACTGGCAAGAAAAAGGCTCCAACCTCGGGCGCGGTTATTTCCTTTGCCTGCTGGCCGAGACGCACATGCGCCAGCGCGAATGGGCCCCGGGCATGGACGCGCTGGCACAGGCGCAGGCCTTCGCCAATGATACCGACGAGCGCTATTGGGAAGCCGAGCGTTTCCGGCTCAACGGCGAGCTGTTACTGCTGCAAAACAACTCCCCCGAGCAGGCTGAAACTTACTTCGTCCAATCGCTCGCCAAAGCACGCGAGCAATCCTCCCTGTCACTCGAGTTGCGTGCCACCACCAGCATGGCACGGCTCGATAAAAAACGTGGCCGCAACGATGAAGCAAAGGCCGCTCTGCTCGCGATACTCGCCAAGTTTACCGAAGGCCTCGACACGCCTGATCTAAAGGACGCCCAGGCATTACTGGCAGAGCTGGGGTGATCCAGAGCCTCGCCTCGGCAAGCCTCACACTGCGAAGTTTATCTGCGGTGCCACCGTATGGCACCAGCATGACGCACCCACGCACCTCTATGCGCACCCTCACACTCGCACTCATCCTGGCCACTGGCCCCGTCGTAGCCCAGTGGCAGAAATTGCCGCCCATGCCGACACCCAGTGGCGGCTTCTCCTGCGGTGCCGATGAAAAAGGTATCCTGGTGATGGGCGGCACGAATTGGGAGGGCGGCACGAAACAATGGTTACAGTCGATTAGCCGCTTTGATCCGCAGACGATGCGCTGGGACACTCTTGCTTCCCTCAGCGCACCACTCGCCTATGCGATGTGCAGTGCGTGGCAAAGCGATGACTCGCTCGTCATTCTCGGCGGCAGCAATGGCCAAGCGCCCCTGCAAAAAATCATCATTGTGGCTCAGGCCAAGCCAGCCGCCGAGTCCCTACCCGCGCTGCCGCAGACCCTCGTATTGAGTGCTGGCGGCATCGTGAAGGATGACTTCATCATCGTGGGTGGCACCCATGATGCCGCCAATGTCGAGGGGTTCACGCGCCATACATTGGCGTTAAACTTGAAGACGAAAGCTCTCACCACGCTGCCCGACTATCCCGGAAAAGCCTTCGGCTTGGCGGCTTGCGCTGTGCTCGGCACTGAGCTGTTCGTCTTCGGTGGTGCGAATTGGAATGCAGAGACCAAGGCCGTCGCCAACACCGCCACGTCCTACGCCTTCGACAACACCGCAAAGCAGTGGCGCAAGCTCACGCCCTACCCACTCGCGGCGCGTGGCCCCACGGCGGTCGCGCTAGACGAGCACCACATCTACATCGCAGGTGGCTACGGCGGCGAGCCCGAGGGCTTTCTGTCCACGGCCTTCATCTATGACCGACGCAGCGACTCGTATGCACCAGCCACGCCGCTGCCGTATGCCGCCACTGTGGGCCTCGTCAGACGAGACGGCTTTGTCTATTGCTTCGGCGGTGAAGACAAGATGAAGTCTAGGACAGCCGCAGCGTGGCGGCTGCGTGTAGCGGACTTGCTAAAATAGTCTCCACTCACCCGCGCCGCGTCGGCTTCACCAGCGCTAGCAGAAGACCGCTGATCAGCACACCCACCGCCGATCCCATGAGCAGAAAACTCAAGTCCACATGGCGCTCCTTTAACCAGCCGCCGAGGTAGGCCGCGCCACCGCCGATGCAGCAACTGAAGAAGTTTAGAATGCCATAACCCGTCGCACGATGCTGCGGCTCAGCCACTTGGCAGAGAATCGGCATCATGTTCGAGTCCGAGCAGCCACGCGAAAAGCCAAACACAATCAGACAAACAATCGCGAACCACAGCGCCTCGGTATGCGAGGTCATAAACACAAAGGGCGACGCGAGCGTAAGCGTGATCATCGGCACCCATACACGACCGCGCAGTTGCGTGAGACTCCAACGATCCGCCCAGGCACCACCGACGAGCACCCCCACAAAAGCCGCGACTTGCATGTACGCCGTCGCTGTGAAGCCAGCCTTCGTTTGCGAGAGATGATAGTGCTCACGCAGGAAGGTGGGCATCCACGTCGAGAAGGCCCAGCCCGCAAACCCAAGCAGCCCCCAGTGCAAGGCAATGATCCAAAACATCCCGCTACCGCCCAGCGCACGCATGGTATCCAGCGGATGCACCTTGGCGTTGCCAGCATTGGCATGATGAGCCGCAGGCACATCGCGCAGGCACAGGGCCAGCACCGCCGCGAGCCCAAGACCTACCACGCCGAACGTCGAAAAGCCCGACGACCAACCATGCGTGTCCGCCATCCATCCCCCCATACCACCGAGCGCTATACCCACGTAAATACCGCTCATGTGTATGCCCGTCGCCAGCGAGCGGGTGCTGCCGCGATGGTAGTCAGCGATCAACGCGAGGGCCGCAGGAATGTAACACGCCTCGCTAATGCCCATGAGCACGCGGGTGGCGAGCAGTTGCTGGTACGTCTGCACATAGGCCGTGGCCAGCGTCACCGCCGACCACACGCCGAGGCTGATGAGAATGACGCGACTGCGGCTAAACCGATCCGCACACCACCCACCCACCGGACTCAGCACGCCATAAACGACGAGAAAGACCGTGAACAACATGCCAAAATCATCGTCGCCCATCGGGATGGCTTCCTTGATGGAATCCCGCATCGTGCTGAGCATGTTGCGGTCAAGATAATTGAGGCAGCCCACGCCCCACAGCAGTGCCACGATCAGCCACGCCCTCGGCAACGGTTGTATATCGGCGGAGGAAGGAGAGGCAGAGGAGTTTGCGGACATGAGAGAAGGCGAATCGTCGCCGGGCGTAAACGACGACCGCCACACGTTTTCTCCAACTCTGTTAGGCCCGCCTCTCAGCTAAGGTGAGAGTGCTGCGTGAAACGAAGTGACAATGAGAAGCCAGAGGATGGGTTTCATAATGGGTGAGCAGCGTTGACAATCTAGAGCGTATAACGGAATCTCTTCAGCATGAGCAAATCCCCCCTAACACCCCACCCGAAGGTCATTGCGACACGGAAGGCTTTGGCAAAGCAGCCGAAGCCCTCGCTGGCGCAAGTGCTGGCACAGGCGGAAGCCTCGCGGAAGTTCAGGTTCAGCGGCTCATCGAATGGGCCACGGCCAGCCAGTGCCTGATCGCCGAGGCTGACTATGAGGCGCTGCCCCTTGTCAGCGATGAGACGGGTGAGCATGAGGTGCGCTTTCGTGACTCGGATCGTCGTGTGATCAAGCGCACCTGGACGGGCACCTTCGGCATGGTACCTGCGTGGCAGGACGGATGCTGGAAGCCAAACAGTGCTACGCCTCTCGAATACATTCAGAGATTCACCATGCACAATGCCTTGTTTCAGGATGATGTGCGGTTGGAGGGCATCATCATTTCGGACAGACCCAACATGCTCATCGGTGCTATTCCAGGCGGTGTTTCCATCGTGATCTCGCAACGCTGGCTGGTGGGTGCCGACACAGAGTACCCACACCCGACCGAAGTCGAAATCGCTGCGTTCATGCACGACCTGGGCTTTGAATTTATCCCAGATTCGTTCTTCGGTTGGTTCAATGAATTCACCGCGCTGCTACTGCTCGATGCCAAGCCCGACAACTTCATCAAGACCGCCGAAGGCATCCTACCCTTCGACGTGATGCTGATGAGGTTGGATGAGAGTCGTGATGAGCTTTGATTCCTTCCTGCGATCCAGTTTTTCACAGCAAGACTTCAATGCGGATTACAACGGCACCTGCCCGCTTCAGAAAGGACTAGGGCCAAAGAGAACATCGCGGATGGCGGCATCGCTTTTATTAGCATCGGATGGGCGTGGACGGCGTTGGCCCTTTTCGCCGCCTTTCGGTGGTGGGCCGCCAGGGCCGCCACCGCGCTGCTCGCGCTCTTGCGGGGTCTTGCCGATGACGATGTCCCACGTAGCGAGCAGTTCTTTGCTCTCGGCGCTCTTGGGTTTGAACTCGCGGATGACAGAGAGCCGCTGCTCGTCCGTGCCCATGCTTTTGAGGATGCCATCGCGATCATTTTGCGGCTCACCCGCGAGGAAGAGCTGCGTGGTGAGGAAGCTCTTGGCGCCCTTTTTCACGGCAACATGCCAGTGGCGGGTGCGGCCTGTGTAGAGACCGGGGATGATGGTGCGGAAGCGATACTCGCCCTTCGCATTGGTTTCGATTTTGCCATAGCCCTGGAAAGCTGCATCGCGCTCCTTGCCACGCTGCACGCCACGACTGTGGATGTAGCAGCCATTGTTGTCGGATTGCCAGAGTTCGATGACGGCGTTGTTCACGGGCTTGCCATCAGCATCGAGCAAGCGCCCGCCGAACTCCGCAATGGTACCCAGCGCGGGTGTTTTGCCATCTTTGATCTGGATCAAATCGTTGTCCTGATCCAGCGGCAGATGATCGGGGTAATACGGCCCCTCGGTGGCACGCGGCGTGAGCGAGAGAGCTTCGGCGTAGATGCTGCTCGTGATGATGCCGCCCGTAGTGAGCAGTAGGCTCTTCAAAAGACGGCGACGGTCGAAACGGATGTGGAAGGTATGGATGGATGTGTTCATAGAATGTGAATCATGGTTTTTGATTGGGCTGACTTAGCTCCAACACGACAGCGGCTTCTTCGTTGTGTTATGGAATGTTAAAACTCGCATCCTCGGGATTCAATCGCGAGATGAAGTAGCGTTGTGTCGATTGTGGGATGCTCCTCGAATCAACATCACCCCGCGCACCGTGGACACGCACGTCGCCTGGCGACGCAGCAAGATCGAAGACCACCCCGAAACACTGAAGCACATCCTCACCGTGCGCGGCAAAGGCTACCGATTCGAGCGATGAACTGCAATAATAAAGCCTGCATGAATAGGTCATCGCAGTGCCTCATTGAAAAGGACACCGAAAGGGTAGCGACCGGGAGGCAGGGATAGAGTCGATGCCTCATAAATGAGGACACCGTGGCTGATGGAGCCACGACTGATGAAAAAGAGCCTTGAAGACTACACGCGAGTG
>JANOAR010000204.1:0-10038 GCA_031411235.1 Verrucomicrobiota bacterium
GATTCGATTCAAAGCCATTGATGGCATGTCAGACCTGCGATTCTTGAAACTCTGGCTGAATGGCCGTGAATTCCGGTCGCAGATTACGAAGTTTGTCACCGGCACGGCGCAGCAGAACTTCGGGCCGTCGCACCTCAAGGCCACGAAGATAACCCTGCCGCCGCTGGCGGAGCAGCGGCGGATCGCGGAGGTGCTGGACCGGGCGGAGGCGTTGCGGGCCAAGCGCCGCGCCGCCCTCGCCCAACTCGACTCCCTCACCCAATCCCTCTTTCTCGACGTCTTCGGCAAACCGAAGGAAAATCCGAAAGGCTGGCCGCTCGTGCCGTTAATGGAAATCTGTTCGCCGAAGCAATGGCCGACAATTTCGACCCCTGAACTCACGGAAACTGGCTTCCCCGTGTTCGGCGCAAACGGACTCATCGGCCACTACACGGAATACAACCACGAAGAGCCGACCGTCCTCATCACATGCCGAGGTGCGACCTGCGGCACAATCAACGTCTCGCCCCCGAAGTGTTACGTCACCGGCAACGCGATGGCCTTGGACAATCCCGACGCCAAGCGCATCACGATAGAATACCTCGCAGCGGTCCTGCGAATGCGCAGCATGGCGGACACGATTTCCGGCACGGCGCAGCCACAAATCACGCGGCAGAATCTCCAGCACGTGACGTTGCCGATTCCCTCCATCCCATTGCAGCGCGAATTCGCCCGGCGAGTGACGGCGGTGGAGGCGCTGAAGACGGCGCAGCGGGCGTCGCTGGCGGAGCTGGACGCGCTCTTCGCCACCCTCCAGCACCGCGCCTTCAAAGGAGAACTTTGAGGCGGGTTACTTTTTTGCTTTCAAATCAAACGCTTCAATCACGGCGGCTTCCAGTCCGGCAATTTCTTGGTCCTTCAACATCGCGTAGTCCGGCAACTGCCGTTTGGCTTTGGAGAGCGTGCCGTTGCCTTGCAGACAAAGGCGCACAAGCAAGTCGGCGTGGCGATTGGGCAAGTCCACGACGTCGCGCATCAATCGGCGGGCGGTGTCGTATTGTTGCAGGAATAGAATTTCGGCAGGCAGTTCCTTCTCGATGGTTTCCTCAACGAAACTGAAAAGCATCTCGGCGAGGAACGTGCAATCCACGGAGCGGTAGCAGTCGCGGGTGTCATTGAGCACGGTCATGTGCCCGTGGCCGTCGAGTTTGTAATCCACCAGCGGCAGGAGGGGCTTGGAAAAAGATTCGAGACTGGCGTCATAGTCCTGCGGGCGGTGCAGCATGGTGGCGGAGATGGGAAAGACCACGCCATCCGGGGCAAACCGGCGGAATGAAAGAACGTAGTGGATGAGAAAGCGGTGCAGGCGGCCATTGCCATCGGAGAAGGGATGTAAAAAGACGAAGGAGTAGGCAATGACGGCCGCCGCGATAACGGGATGGAGATCGGAATTGAGGATGCTTCGTGAGGCTTCTAGATAAGCGGACATGAGTTCGTCCAGCTCCTGCGGCCGGGGCGGAATGAAATGGATTTCTTCCTCGGTCAGGCTCACGCTGCGCCCCACGTAATTTTGTTCGTTCTTAGTGTCTCGCCAGCCGTTATTGACGAACCGTGGCTCAACGATGTTTTGCTGGAGTATGACGAGGGTGTCTTTCAGGAGGTAATCGCGCTGGGTGGCTTCGCGGAGAGCATCGGTAAACTTTTGGGCGCGTTTCTGGTCGGGGGTTTCGCGTTCGATGGCGTAAGAGGATTTAGTTTCCTTGGTATAAAGGAACTGGAGCGCGCGGGCGTAGAGTTCGGGCGGAATGGACGCGATGACTTTCTGGCAGCGGAGTTCCAGATGTTTGGCTTCGGCGTTCTTGAGAACTTTCGTCCGACGCACCATTGGACTGAACGCAAGGTTGCCGAGGAGGTTGACGTTGACGCGGTGGCGCTGACTACGACTCACCGGGCCGGTATAATAATCACGCGGGTCGAGTAAACCCACATAGTTGCCCTGCGCGACATCGGGCAGGTTGAGCCGCTGCCCGGAAAATTCCTCGTAGAGAAACCAGATGCGACGGGCGTAGGCGCTCGTGGGTTTTGATTGGATGTAAGCCGTCAACTGATCCACTGGAAGTAGTGGCAGCAAGGCGCGCAGAAGTTGGAGATGTAACCCTTCGCGTTTGAGCGCGAATTCCAAGTGGGCAAAATCATCCTCGCCCGGCCAGTAGGTTCTCGGATACGTTTCTTCCAGCTTCACCGGGGTGGAATGAGTCTGCCGCGTGCCTTGGGTGACAAAGGATTCGACATGGTGAGGCAGACAGTTGAGGCCATGCCGTTGCCGTAGCAGGAGGTATCCTGCCGGACGGCGGGAATCAGGCGGTGAAGGGATGGATGACATTGTCAAAATGAAAAACTGTTATCA
Source organism: Verrucomicrobiota bacterium (assembly GCA_031411235.1). Lineage (GTDB taxonomy): Bacteria > Verrucomicrobiota > Verrucomicrobiia > Verrucomicrobiales > Verrucomicrobiaceae > JANOAR01. Next base: position 2,387 of record JANOAR010000204.1, read on the forward strand.
GTGGATAAAATTCATTACTTTCGCCGCACTTGCCAGAAAATTCATTACAAGCCAACATCAACTCATTACCCCTCTTCCGCGATGAGCTAATTCAAATTTCTTCTGCCTGAATGGTCCGCGTTGCATGACGCGGCGAGTAAGGCGGATGCCCCATGAACCCCAACGATAGCAATCAGACAGGAGCGGATGTCCCAAAACCCGATTTCGAAAAAATGTCGAGCGACGAGTTGGAGAAATATCTCGAAACAGCTGCCGAGCGAATTCGCCGTGAAATCGTGAAGGGAATGCGACGCAAGAAAAATGCGCCCTTAAGCAAAGGCTTCAAGATTGAAGTCATCCAGAACCGAGAGTGTTATGGAATTCGCACCATAGACCTAAAGACAAGTCAGTATTTTGACCATCAGCTAACAGCGATTCCAAAAAGTGTTTGCTTGAAGCATCACGATCTCTTGGTTCAAGAGGTAACGCGTCTCAAAAAGGCATGGCTGATGGTGGTGGCTATACTTGGAAAAGATTATTTCAATATTACCGACATTGATGATTACCTCCCCCGTATTGACTATTCTCTAAAGGATAGACAATGGCTCAAACGGGAGAGCGAGAATCTACGCGATGATTTTGACACGGTGGCGCCGCAGTTATTAATGCAATGGAATCCAGAGAGTCGCCTCGCCACCAGCTTCTGGTTGGCTGAACAATTTGATCGCTGCACTCAAGCAGTGCCAAATACCACTTGCATAGGCCGTGTCTTTGAAGTCGAGCGAGCCATAGGGACGTTGCGGTTGCGCCAATATATGGACTGTCCGCCCTACGCCCAAGTGTTGTTCCAAGGGTTTTGGGGCGCAGGCATCCGGCACCCCGAATACCACCTAGCATCCGACATGGCGCTTCTCTATAACCTCTTCCTGGATTCAGAAATACTGGGCAAGGACCATTCCGAACACAGCCAATCCTTGGGCCGCAGTGTGATTCTGACCTGCTTCAATCTGCTGGAGGCATTCATCACCGGGTTGGCCACCGCGTTCGTGTATGAGAATCCCAACGCGACTCGCGACACCATCCAGCAGTTGAAAGGTTTTGGCGCGGATGGGCGGTATCTGAATTTGCGGTTGGATGAAAAATTTGAGCGTTATCCCGCTCTGATTGCTGGCAAGTCCGGCTGGAGCATCAACCAGCCGCCTTTTGAGGATTTGTTTGCCCGCGTCAAAGCACAACGCAATGCGATGACGCACCCGTCCATGCCGTTCCAGCCGGCGGACAAGGCCAGAATTCAAAACGAGTCACGCTTCCACGACATCACGCTCGATGGCGTGCGCGAGATCGTCGGTCTGACGAGCGATGCCATCTGCCGGGTCTGGCAGTTTGTTCACGGCAAACCCAAACCCAGTTGGTTGTGGCTGCGGGAAGAGGATGGCCGGTTTCCACGTGTTAAGTTCAAGCTCGCAACCAAGGAGGTCACGTAGGTCGCTCCACCGGCGATCGTTTGGGATGGATTGATCTAATGGCGTTTTTTATTCCGTCATTGCAAACGCGCCGGCACAGCGGAATTCGACGCGGCAATTTCCAACTGGCTTGCGACAAAAACCATTACAAATTCTATCCCAATCGCTACAGTATCGCCCCAATGAGCAACTTCGCCTTCCTTCAGGCCGAGTGGCCGGAGCTTTACGCCGCTGCATTGAAAGCGGAGTCGCTCGCATATCCCGACGCTCGCACGGCGTGCTTCTATGCGCGGCGTGGGTTGGAAGTGGTGGTCCATTGGCTCTACAAGCACGACGTTTCGCTCCAACTGCCGTATCAGGACAATTTGAGCGCGCTTATCCACGAACCGACGTTTCGCAACGCGGTCGGGGCAGCGGTGTTCGCCAAGGCAAAGCTCATCAAGGACGTGGGCAACCTCGCCGTCCACAGTCACAAGCCCATCCACCAATTCGACGCACAGACTGTCGTTCGCGAGTTGTTCCATGTCGGATACTGGTTGGCGCATACCTACGGGCGTGGGGTAAAGCCGTCACAAGGATTGGTCTTCGACGCTAACGTGTTGCCCAAGGACACACCCTTGCCCAAGCAAACGCTTGAGCAGCTTCAGAAGTTGGAAACCCAGATTCGCGAGAAGGATGAAAAACTCTCAAAGTTATTATCTGATAAGACAACACTCGATGCAGCACTGCAACGCTTGCGAACCGAGATTACCGAAGTCAAAAAGGCGAACACGACGCAGGCCGACACGCACAATTATTCCGAAGCGGAGACACGCGATTACTTCATTGACCTGCTCCTCAAGGAAGCCGGTTGGGCTCTGGACCAAAAGCGCGACCGGGAATTTGAAGTCGCAGGCATGCCCAATACGCAAGAGAAGGGTTTCGTGGATTACGTGCTTTGGGGCGACGACGGCAAGCCGCTTGCGTTGGTAGAAGCCAAGCGCACGAAGCGCGACCCGCGCGTGGGCCAGCGGCAGGCCGAGTTGTATGCTGACTGTCTGGAAAAGATGTTCGGTCGGCGGCCCATCATCTTTTACTCGAACGGCTACGATCATTGGATGTGGGACGACGCAAATTATCCGCCGCGGCCGGTGCAAGGCTTTTACAAGAAGGTGGAACTTGAGTTGCTGATTCAACGGCGTGCCTCGCGCAAAAAACTGGCTGAGGCGAAAATCAATGAAGCCATTGTCGAGCGTTACTACCAGACGCGCGCCATTCGTCGTATCGGTGAAGCCTTCGAGAAGGACAAGGATCGCAAGGCGCTGGTGGTGATGGCTACCGGGGCGGGCAAGACGCGCACGGTGATTGCCCTCGCGGATTTGCTCATGCGCTGTAACTGGGCCAAGCGGGTGTTGTTCCTCGCCGACCGCGTGGCGTTGGTGAATCAGGCGGTGAACGCGTTCAAGAAACATCTGCCCGAAGCGTCGCCGGTGAATCTCGTGACAGAGAAAGACACCGAGGGTCGTGTGTTTGTCTCCACCTATCCGACGATGATGGGGCTAATTGATGAATCGAAGGACGGGCAACGGCGTTTCGGCGTGGGGCACTTCGACCTCATCATCATTGATGAAGCGCACCGGTCGGTTTACCAGAAATACAAAGCCATCTTTGATTACTTCGATTCACTGCTGGTCGGCTTGACCGCCACGCCGCGTGACGAAATTGACCGCGACACCTACGGTCTGTTCGATTTGGAAAAGGGCGTGCCGACCGACGCCTATGATTTGAAGGATGCGGTCAACAACAAGTTTCTCGTGCCAGCTAAGCCGGTGTCCGTGCCTCTGAAATTCCAACGTGATGGAATCACCTACGACAATTTGTCAGAAGAAGAGAAAGAAGCATGGGATGCGCTCGAATGGGATGATGACGGTAACGTGCCTGCCCGGGTAGAAGCCGACGCGGTAAATAAATGGCTCTTCAACATTGATACGGTGGACAAGGTGCTGGAACACATCATGACGCGCGGTGAAAAAGTTGCAGGCGGCGACCGGCTCGGCAAAACCATCATCTTCGCGAAGAATCAAGATCACGCCGATTTCATTCAAAAGAGGTTCGACTTCAACTATCCCAGTCTCGCTGGGAAGTTCGCGCGCACGATTACGTTCAAGACGGAATACGCGCAAAGCCTGATTGATGATTTCTCGCAGAAGAACAAAGCGCCACACATCGCCATCTCCGTGGACATGCTCGACACGGGTATTGACGTGCCGGAAGTGGTGAACCTCGTGTTCTTCAAGCTGGTGCGGTCGAAGACGAAGTTCTGGCAGATGGTGGGACGCGGCACGCGGTTGTGTCCCGACTTGTTTGCGCCCGGAAAGGACAAGGAGTTTTTCTACATTTTCGATTACTGCCAGAACCTGGAGTTTTTCAAACAGAACCCGGCCACGGTCGAAGGGGCACTCGGCGAATCACTCAGCAAGCGCCTGTTCAAGACCCGGCTGGAATTGATCGGTGAACTGGATCGCAAGCTGACGGGTGTGGCCAAGGAAGGCCCAGAAAATGAAGCGCAGTTGCGACTTGATATGGCGGCGCAGTTGCACAGTGAGGTTGCGGCGATGAACGTCGAGAATTTTGTGGTGCGCGCGAAACGCCGGCTGGTTGAGAAATACGCCAAGCCGGAAGCGTGGCGTGAATTGAAGGCCGAAGCCTTCACTGAACTGGCACACGAAGTCGCCGGCTTGCCGTCCGAACTGGAAGCAGAGGACGAAGAAGCAAAACGCTTTGACCTGCTCATGCTGAATTTGCAACTCGCGGTGTTGCGGATCGAGCCAGCGTTCAAGCGTCTCAGTGATCAGGTGAAGGCAATTGCCGGACTATTGGAAGAAAAATCCAGCATCCCTATGGTGCATGAACAGATGCCGCTGATTCAGGACATTCAAACAGACGAATGGTGGCAGGACGTAACTGTGCCAATGTTGGAGAATGTCCGTCGTCGTTTGCGGGCACTCATAAAGTTGATTGAGAAACAGCAGCGCAAACCCATCTACACTGACTTCGAGGACGTAATGGGCAGCGAGACTGCGATTGAGCTTCCTGGCTTCACTTCACCAGACAGCTACGAGCGTTTCCGCGCGAAGACGCGCCAATTCCTGCGCGAGCATGAAGATGACTTGGTTATTCACAAGCTGCGTATGAACGAGGCGTTGACGGCACTTGATCTAAAAGAGTTAGAGCGGATGCTCAAGGAAAGCGGCGTGGGCAAAGCGGATCATTTGGAACAGGCAAAAACCGAAAGTAACGGACTTGGATTGTTTGTGCGGTCACTTGTCGGTTTGGACCGACAAGCTGCAAAACAGGCCATGGCCGGTTTCATGGCTGGAAAGATATTGAGTGCGAATCAAATCGAGTTCATCGATCTGATTGTTGACCACCTAACCGAGCACGGCGTGATAAAAGACGGATTGCTGTACGAATCTCCATTCACCGACAAAACCCCTCAAGGGCCGGAGATGATTTTTGGTTCCGAATACACCGATGAGTTAATTGGTATGCTTAACGAAATCCGCCAGAGAGCAATCGCTTAAAAATTACCTCTTGAATGCGCGCATTCATGTTGCAAGATTCGGCCCGCAACATCTGATGATCATCCGGGTGGGTAGTGGAATATATTACCACACTGTGCTTCCGAAGGATGCACTTCTCTGCTGGGTTCGATGGGAGCGAGGCGGCGTGACAACATCCCGGAAGCCACGCCAGCCTCGTCTCGCACTCCCTTCTGACTCCGCTAAGAACTGAAGGTCAACAACACCAACCGCGAGGAGAGATTACGTCACGGGCCGATTGTCACAACCCGGCAGCAACCTGCGAGTGGGGATCGGGAGTTGTCCCGGTTCGCGTGACGCGATTCGAGAATGGGTGTTTGACACGAAGGAGCAACCCGCCGCTTTATAACCTTTCAGTAATTCGAAAAGCAAAACTTCAATGAACGTATGACTGGTATCACAAAAAATGTCGGTCCTGTTCCGGGTGATCATCCTTGTCGATACGATTGCCACCAAGGCTCAGGTTCAAAAGACGTATTCAAGAAAGGCAGGAGACGCACCCGCAGGTACGAGGTGTGTTGAAACTTCGTTCACTCCGAGCGGACGACAAAAACTCGACAACAACACAGCCCAGAATAACAGCAAGAATCTGGAAAGTATCCGACGGGACATAAAGAACTGTGAAGTCACTATCAACCAGTGCAACCAGAAGGTCGTAAAATTAAAAACCACAATCAAAGTTAAAACGGAGCAAAACAAATCCACTGCCAACGAGGTGGACTTGCTGTCAAAGGGGTGAAGAAATCAGAGCTGAATGGTAGGCAAAATCTGCGATCCTGACAAAAAGTGAAACGGCTCTTGCAGCATCAATTGCTGGCGAGGCAAAAGCAACGATGACACTGCAGCCTCTTATCCCGTCAGCGCCGCGCAGACAGAGGTGATTGCACCGATGAGAGATCGAAGCCCTCGCGTTTTATGTACAACATAACTAACCGAACAGTAAATGACGCCGAGGCTTTGGTATTTGTCAAAATCGTCTGGTTGTGAGAAAAAGGAGGTCACTCAGTCGGGCAGGAGTCAGTTGTGAAAACATCGCGCGCTATCTGTATCGTCTTTCTGCTATTGCTCACTGGCGGCGCAGGATGGTTTTGGTGGAAGAAAGGCGAACCGCGCCGCACCTCAATTCAAGTTCTTCAAAGTTTCCATAAGGTTCTTATGGCGGGGCAAGGGAATGAGCTTCTCAATTCGCTCGTGCTTCCAAGAGCTCTTCAAGGGCGGACTTCTGAGGAGCAAGTTGAGTTTCTCACCAAAGTGTTGCGGGATGAGATTTCCGCTGACGGCATTGCGGCATTGAAACGCGAAGGCGTATTCGGGCCGTTCCCTGATGTCTTCCCCGCTGAAGCCGCAACTTGGGCAAATCAAGCTGGGGTTGCGCCGGGAAGCTGTTTAGCCTTTCGAATGGAAAAGAATGGGCTGCGTGCTGAAGTCGTGTTACTCTCGTCGCAATCCGGCTATCGCATCATTCGTTGCAACAACGTCAAGCAGATGGCAGACGCAAAACCCTGACTTCGAATGCGCGCAGACAAACACAAAAGCTTGAAGTTCGGTAGGGCGAGACTCCCGGCGAGCCGTGCCTTTGGCTTCCGCGCCTGCCTGCTGCTCTCCGCTTACTGGCTTCTGACATTCACTCTGTCCGCCGCCACATTTACAAACAATGCCAGGGTAGAAATCACCGATGGCACTGGCAGTCTCAGGCGTAGTGCTGCAAATGGCCCGCTTACCGTCATGTGCTGGTTCAAATTCTCCATCCCAACTGGAGTCTCTGTCACCAACGATATGACTGTGCTGGTTAATCAAATGGGCACGACCACCACCAATGATACGCACTCCTATAACATCTACTTCAATGCGAACAGCGGCACCGTTGACTTCACCGCGCGCGGTGCTGGTGGACTGTTCCGGCAAACGCTGATTGCAAGCCCGTTTATTGACCGCTGGTATCACGTCGCCATCGCCATGTCCGGCAGCAGCTATGACAGCTACGTGGACGGGAAGCCTGTTTCTAATGGTGGCACCGGCTCATCCGGTAACACCTCGGGTGCCAATGGTGTTTCGATTGGTGGCTGGGGTGCTGTTCGCGGACTTTGGGGCGAGGTTCAAGAGGCCGCTATCTATCAGTTTTACCTTAATGCTGGCAGCATTCAGACCCGCATGTTCAAAGACCTGCGAAACCCGCTCTATACAAACAACCTCGCCGGCTACTACAAGCTGGCGGCCTCGACGAACAGCGCTGACCGGCTGAGGAACTTCGCGCCTGCCCCAGCGACTGGAACCGACCCGGCTTCCGCGCAACCAAGCATTAATTTTTTGGCGTTCGAGGAAACCGATCAGGCGGGAGAGCAATCGCTTTACGATTCGCGAAAGAATCACGGAGCCGACGCCATCACTCCGCTGTCTGGTGCGTTCTCTTGGTCACAGACGGCATTCGCGCGTCCGACACCGGGCATCACCTTCCAATTCGATTATGCTTACAGCAGCGCACTGCCACCGGATGGAGGTAGTGGCGATCCGTATGACAATCGTTCCATTGGCCGAGGTTGGCGAAATTCATTTGATGTTCGTTTATTGGAGGGTGAAAGCTCCACGGTTCTGAACCTGTTCACTTGGGATGGCGCAACGGAGGTCTGGG
>JANOAR010000205.1:0-6877 GCA_031411235.1 Verrucomicrobiota bacterium
AATCGGCTAAAGCCTCGTACTCCAACGTGGCCAACGTGCGCCTGAGAACGCTCGGCCCAAGGCGATGAATCGCCACGTTGGAGTACGAGGCTTTAGCCGATTTGTCCTTGTTCATTGACATCCCTTTCCGTGCGCGATGCCGCCGACTATTTTCCCAAAACATGATGAAGCGCAGTATATATGCCACGCATCATGTTTTATGAAATGAGTGCCGGAATCGTCGCTCTATTTGCCAAGCGCCCATCCCTGCTATGCCACGGCTTTTTTGGCCAGCAGATGGGTGAAGGGATTCGTTGCGGATAAGTTGTACTGCTTCATCGCCATGCGCCAGAAGGCGGCGAGGTCGGTTTCCGCAGCAGACCAGAGGCGGTAATGCAGGCTGGTGACGATGTCGGTGTCGTTCATGATGGCGTTGATCTCGGTTTTCTTCAGCGCGGTGGGGCCTTGTTTGAGGAAGCGGTTGGCGAGGTCGTCGAGGTACTCGCGGGAGTCGCCTGTGCTGCGGCGACGGCGAAGCAGGCTGACGTGCAGGCCGTTGACATAGGGGTCGAGGCAGACCTGCACGAGGCCGTAGGAGCGCTCCAGCTCGGGCTGCAATTCATGGCGGCTGTTCACGTCGGCGAGGTTGTCTTCGAGGGTGCTCAGCACGGTGGGGGGCTCCAGTTCTTCCGGGGTGAGGAAGAGGCCGAAGCGCAGACCCGTGCTGCGCCCAGAGAGGAGGATGGCGACGGGGATGGCGAGGATGAGGGAGATCAAGATAGGGGCGATCCAGACAAAAAATTGGAAGCCGATGTACCAGGCGATGACGGCCCACACGGCCCCTACTAGCGTGACGCTGCCAAAGGTGAGGATGATCTCGCGCCAGTCCACACCGCCGACTTTGCGCCGCTGGGCGATCCAACTGACGCCTTGGCCGAGGATGATTTTCATGACGAAGCGGCTGTGAAACCACATCATAACGGGGGCCATGAGGGTGAAGAGGATGGTGTCGGCGAGGCTGCCGATGAGGGTCATGAAGCGAAGCTTGGCAGGCTTGAAAAGGCGGCCCGTGAGCATCTCATCCATGACGATGACCACTTTGGGCAGGAAGATAAACATGGCGGTGAGGCCGAGCAGGAGTTGCTCGGCGATACCGACGCGCTTGGCGAGGTCGGGGTCGAGGATGCCTTTTCCAGGCAGGGCGGCGAGGTAGGTGCTGAGCACGAGGAAGGCGAACCACAGGGGACTGCTGACGTAGCTGAGGACGCCGTGGGCGAAGTTGATGCGGCTCATGGGGTGCCAGCCTTTGGCAAAGAGTAGCCAAAAGTGCTGCATGTTGCCCTGGCACCAGCGGCGGTCGCGCTTGAGCATGTCGATCATGGTGGGCGGGCCTTCTTCATAGCTGCCGCGATTGGTCGGCAGGAGGCGCACGGCGTAGCCTGCCTTTCGCATGAGCGCAGCCTCGACGAAATCATGGCTGAGGATGTGGCCACCGAAGGGCACGGTCGCGGGCAGCGGCGGCAGGGCGCATTCTTTGATGAAGGGGTCGAGACGCAAGATGGCGTTGTGGCCCCAGAAGTTGGCTTCGCCGTTCTGCCAGTAGTTCAGCCCGGCCATGAAGGCGGGGCCATAGAGCGACTGGGCAAACTGCATGAGGCGACCCAGCAGGGTCTCGGAGCAGATCTGTTTGGGGAAGGTCTGGATGATGCCGATGCCCGCATTTTTTTCCATCAAGCGGACGAGGCCGACCATCAGCGCACCGGACATGAGGCTGTCTGCGTCGAAGACGATCATGTAGCGATAGCGCTTGCCCCAGCGGCGACAGAAGTCGGAGACGTTGCCGCTTTTGCGGTTGATGGGCTTGCGGCGTTTGCGGTAAAAGATGCGGCCAAAGGCATTGAGCTGGCGGCAGAGTTCGATCCAGGCAGACTGCTCTTCGATCCACTTGTTGGTGTCGTCGCTATCGCTGAGGACGAAGAAGTCGAACTGGTCGAGTTGCTGGGTTTTGGCCAGGGATTCATAGGTGGCGCGGAGGCCTTCCCAGACGCGGGTGACGTCTTCATTATAGACGGGGATGATGATGGCGGTGGTGGCGGTGATGTCCGCCGCTTGGTCATCCGCCGTGAGTGTGCCCCAGAGGTCGAGGGCATCATTGTCGGGGCGATTTTGCAACCACACGCCGATGAGGGCCGTCCAGAAGCCTGTGTTCAGTTGGTAGTAGAGGGGGATGAAGCAGAGCAGCAGCAAGATCTCGGCCCAGCGCCAGCCATTGGCGGAGAGATAGACAAAGGATAGCCAGGTGCCGAGCAGTGTGCCCAGCCAAGTAAGGACGAAGAAGGTGACGCGGCGCGTGCGGGCGATGCGCTTGGGCGGCATCCCCTGTGAGGAGGCGCTGAGGGGGGCGGGGGGGGCGGTGAGGCTCATTTAAGAAGGCGAAAAACGTAGCTGATCACAAGGGCGACAAAGGCTGCGAGCGCGATGTAGCGAATCCAGGGATGCTTTTCAAATCGACCGATGGTGTCTTCGGCGGTGTGGGTGAGGCCCAGGTCAATGTCGCGCGGGGTCATTTTGGAAACGTTGAGCCGTGGGCCAGAGGTGCGCACGGCGAGCCGCATGGCTTCCGTCATGTCGGCAGGGAGATTCTTGGTATCGAGGAAGAAGGAGGGCCAGCGGTCGGGGCCACCTGCGAGGTGGAACCCGAGACGGCCTGAGGCTTCGATCTGCGCCTCGGTCATGTGCATGTCGGCATAGATTTTCCCCAGCCAGGTGTGCAGCAGCAGTCGCGCCTGCTCGATGGCGTGGGCCGTGGGCTTCTTCGCAGGCTCGGCTTGGTGGGCCTTGGCCGCACGTTGCAGGGTCTCGAGAATGAGCTGGGTGCGGCGGATGCGGTTGTGCAGGCGGTAGGAGCGGAAATAGTCGGCCAGCCGTGCGTAGGCTTCATTCCACTCATCCTCGGTGCCTGTGGCGGGTGCGAATTGTATATTGAGAGCGTCCATGGGGGAGGTGGCGATTAGGGATGATCGGGGCGGGCAGTGAACTGCGATTAGAAGCGCAGGAAAGGCGGGTTGTCTTGTCGGAAAGCAAGGTCTCTTGCGGGGATACAGGAACTATCCCCGGTTGCATGGCAAGCGATGCTCTGGAATAACGCGTATCTGCTGACACGAATGAATTTGCCCAACCAACTTAGCCTCGGAAGGCTCGCACTGACGCTGCCCTTTGTAGCGATCACCTACCTGCCTGTGCCCGTGACAAACCGCATGTCTTGGGCGCTGCTGATCTTCATCATCGCCTCATTCACGGACTATCTGGATGGCTATATCGCACGGCGGCATGGCCTCGTGACGAACTTCGGCAAACTCTTTGATCCCGTGGCGGATAAGGTGCTGATGGCGGCGGCGCTGACGATGCTGGCCGTGGAGCGGGCAATACCGGCGTGGATTATCATCGCGATTTTGGCGCGTGAGTTCTTCGTCACAGGCATCCGCCAGATCGCCGCCAGCCAAGGTGTGGTGCTGGCGGCGGAGCGCCTGGGCAAGCACAAGATGCTGTGGCAAGTGTTCACGGTGATTTACTTCATGGGCCAGATGGCCTCTGCCGAGCCGATGCTGGCGTTTGTGAAGCCGATCTATGCTTGGGGGCCGACTTCACCCGCTATGCTCGGGCAGATGACGGTGTACATCACCGCACTGCTCACGCTGGTGTCGGGCTTCAGCTACTTCTGGAAAAACCGGAAGCTGTTTGCTGATGCGTGAGCGCCTCAGCGCCATGCACCCAGGCGGGAAGCCTGTGCCACTCTGCTTGCGCCTCTGCCTATCGCTGGCATCATCGTGGTTCTCACCATGACATTCTTTGCCCGTTCCTTGCTTCTCCTTTTGGCGCTCGCGCCTTGCCTGTCCTTCGCCGCCGCTGGTGACAAGCCCGGAGACTATCCTCTGGTCGCCGCGCAGGAATGCAGACCGCGCAAGGGCATGGCGAACTTTTTTGCCAAGGCGAACACGCCGGGAGCGGAGGTGCGTATTGGTTATTTCGGCGGCTCCATCACGGCGCAGCCAGGATGGCGAGTGAAGACGCTGGCGCATTTTCAGAAGGCGTATCCGCAAGCGAAGTTTACCGAGATCAATGCGGCCATCGGCGGCACGGGTTCGGACTTGGGCGTGTTTCGGCTAAAACAGGATGTGCTCGATTTGAAGCCGGATCTGATGTTCGTCGAGTTCGCCACGAATGATGGCGGAGCATCGCCGGAGCAGATTCACCGCTGCATGGAGGGCATCGTGCGGCAGACCTGGGCGGCCCTGCCTGCGTGTGATATTTGCTTCGTCTATACCCTGACCGAGGCGCTCTCGCCGGCGATGCTGGAGGGCAAGTTCCAACGCTCGGCGAGTGCGATGGAAGCCATCGCGGATCATTACGGCATCGCGACGATCCACATGGGCATGGAGGTGGCGAAGCTGGCCAAAGAAGGCCGCTTGGAGTGGAAGGGGAAACTACCCAAGACCGAGGCGGAAAAAGCGGCAGTGGGTGGCAAGTTTGTCTTCGCGCCCGACAGTGTGCATCCGCATGTGGAGACGGGCCACGAGCTGTATCTCGCTGCCATCGTGCGCTCGTTGGAGCCCATCAAGTCAGCGTCAAAAGCGACGGGCGATCACACGCTACCCGCGCCCTTCATCGCCTCAAACTATGAGCAGGCAAAGCTGCTACCGATCACGGCTGCGACGCTGTCGAAGGGCTTCACACTGCTTGATGCCAAGACGGATGTGTTTGGCAAAAAGTGGGCCAATCGCATGACCTCGCTGCACGCGGGCAAACAGCCAGGCGAGACGATTGAATTCAGCTTCAAAGGCACGCGCTGCGCGATCTATGACATCGTCGGCCCGGACTGCGGGCAGGTGATCGTGACGCTCGATGATGGGCCGTCTCGAACGGTATCGCGCTTCGATAGCTACTGCGTGTATCATCGGCTCTCGACGCTGACTCTTGGCACGGATCTGACCAATACGGTGCATCGTGTAAAGATCGAGATCGCCGCGACGCCCCCGGATAAAGGCAAGATCATCACGGATAAAGCAGCCTTCGCCGCGACGCCGGAGAAGTTCGTCGGCACGGCGTTTTATCCTGGAGCGATCTTGCTGGTGGGCGAGGTGGTGAAGTGAGGCTTGGCGCTACCGCCGCACCCAGCGCGTGCCCCAGGCGACACTCCACTGATACTTGCGGGCGTGCTCGCGAATGAGGAAAGGGAGATCGCGCTCGGCCTTTAACTCGAAGTGTGGGGCCAACAGCTCGCTCAGCCATTCGCGAGTGCTATGCTGTGGCCAGCGCTCGGGCGGCGTGTATTCGGCCAGCCAGGTGCAGGGTGTGGTGAGCAACAGTTGCCCACCGCTGCGCACAAGCTGGGGCAGCCGCTCAATGAGCCTCGCAGGCTCGGTGAGGCGGCAAAGCAGATTGGCAGCGTGGACGATGTCGTAGGCTCCGATGTCGTCGTGCAGATGCATGGCGTCGCCTTGTTGAAAGGTGACGCGCTCGTGCGGTGCATCCGCTGGAGCTTTGGCGATAAGCCGCGTACGCGCCTGCCCTTCATCGAGCCGATCATAAGCGCAGGCGTCGCCGCGTTGGATCGCTGCGGCGGCATCGACGAAGCGCTGCGAGTAGTCGATGCCCAGCACACTCGCGCTGTGTTTCGCCAGCTCGAAGGAGGAGCGGCCCACGGCGCAGCCGAGGTCGAGTGCTTCCGCTTTACCAGCGTCGGCGGTGGTATCGAGCAGCTCGGTTACGGAGCGCACGGCGAAGCCCAGGGCGTCGCGTGGCCCAAAGGCCCAAGGCAGCACCTCCTCGGCGCTGCCGTAGTGAAAGAGCAGATATTCGTGCAGCAGGCGTTCGGTTTCGTAGATGTTCATGGGGGAGAAGAATAACGACTGACGAGTGAAGAATGACGAAGGGAGTCGAGCAGAATCCAATACCCTGCTTGGGCATTCGGCAGCGCATCACCATTGCAGTTCCTGCACGGCTAGCCGCGTTTCATTACGCCTCGACTTCACGATCTGCCCATCCTTCAGCGACAGCACACGATCCGCCATCTCAGCCATGGCGGCGTTGTGGGTGATGATGACAGTGAGCGTGCCCAGCTCGCGGTTGATGCGCTCGACGGCTTCTAAAACGGTGATGCCTGTGGTGATGTCCAGCGCACCCGTGGGCTCGTCACAGAGCAGGACTTCGGGGCGCTTGGCGATGGCTCGGGCGATAGCCACACGCTGCTGCTCACCACCACTGAGTTGCGAGGGGAAATGATCCATGCGCGGGCCGAGGCCCACGAGTTCCAGCGCCGCCTCGGGCGTCATGGGATCGCGCGCGATGTCGGTGATCAGCGCCACATTTTCTCGCGCCGTGAGGCTGGGGATGAGGTTGTAGAACTGGAAGACGAAGCCCACACAGTTGCGGCGGAAGAGGGTGAGCGTGGATTCATCGGCATTCGTGAGTGGCCAGCCTTTGTAGCTCAGCGAGCCCGAGGTGGGCACATCGAGTCCGCCGAGGATGTTCAGCAGCGTGGACTTGCCACTGCCCGAGGCTCCGAGCAGCACGACCAGCTCGCCAGCGTGGAAGTCGAGATCCACACCGCTCAAGGCAACAACATCCAGTTCGCCTGTGTGATAAACCTTCCGCAACGCACGAGCCTCGAAGACGGGCGGAGCAGCGCTGGCAGAGGGTGAATCGGTGAGGGTGGAGGGCATTGGCACGGGCCGCATGTTGTGCCGAGATCGGTGGTGCTGCCAAGTAATACGTGGGCGGCATAAATCTGCTTCCCCTGCCCTGCTGAAGCTGCCAGCATCGGCGCATGATCCGCACTACCCGACGCACGCTCCTCCGCCATAGCGCCACGGCTGCGCTCGCGACTCTGGGCTTCCCT
>JANOAR010000206.1:0-18165 GCA_031411235.1 Verrucomicrobiota bacterium
CCGATGGAGTCGCCAGCGGAGTGCGACTGGCGCACGCCGGCTTCCACGGCCTTGCTGCCCTGCTCCGTGGCGAGCACGGCGCTGCTGGTGGCTTTTTGAATGTCGTTCAGGATGCCGCGCACCTGCGTGGTGGCCTGCTTCGATTGCACGGCGAGTGACTTCACCTCCTGTGCGACGACGGAAAATCCTTTACCCTCCTCGCCTGCTTTGGCCGCTTCGATGGAGGCATTGACCGCGAGCAGTTTTGATTGCGCCGCAAGATCATCCACGGTTGAAATAATCTCGCCAATCGCTTGGCTTTGTGCGCTGAGGCTGAGGATGCTCTCCGCAACCGCACCCATTTGCTGCCGAATGATGTTCATGCCATCGACGGTTTGTTGCACGGCGCGCCTGCCCGTTTTGGCGGTCTCGGCAGCCTTTTGCGACTCGTCGGCTACGGACTTGGCTTTCTGGCTGGAGAGCTGCGAGGTCTGTTTCACTTCCTCCACCGTCGCGGTCGTTTCCGTCACTGCAGTCGCCGTCTCAGCGGCGCTGGAGGCGAGCTGCGTAGTGGACGCCATTATTTCGGTGGCGGAAGATGCGAGGACGTTTACCGCCTCTAAAAGCTCCTCCATGATACGGCGAAGACTGGCCACCATATTCGCAAAGGCATTGCCCAATACATCACGCTCAGATCGTGGCGTGATCTGCGCCGTCAAATCGCCATCGGCGATTTGTTTGGCTTGCTCTGCAAGCACGGTCAATGAGCGGGCCATCCGCTGAAAGGCATTGATCAGAGCGCCGACTTCATCCTCGCGTTCCACGCCTTTGAATTCAAATCCAAGATCTCCCTCGGCGATCTTATCCGCCGCAAGCGTTACTTCCCCCAGTGGCTTCGCAATGTTCTGCGTGATAAAGCAACCCGCCAGCGTGAGCAAAATCACTCCGGCAAGGCCGCCAAAAATAATGACGCTTTTGGTGTTCCATACCGCGTCTGCCGCTGCTGCCTGACGCTTCTTCAACAACGCATTTTCATCATCTTTCATCTCCGCCACCACCTTTCGTATTTCGTCCATCTGCTGTTTTCCTTTGCCTGTCAGGATCAGCTTTTGCGCCGCATCGAAGGTGCCCGTCTTGCGCGCTTCCACGACCTCCTTTGCAAATGCCAGCCTCTGCGTGATCAGCGGTTCGAGACTGTCCAGGCGACGCTGCTGTTTATCATTATCCGAGGTGAGCGAGCGCACTTCACGCACTTGCTCGTCATTTTTCGCCAGCCCTTCGTGATAGGGATCAAGAAATGATTCATCCCCCGTGATGGTATAACCCCGAGTGCCGCTCTCGACATCCTTCATGGAGGAAATGAGGCCTTCCAAGTTCTTCAAGATATCGTTCGTATGCTCTACCCATCCGGCCGTTTCCACAAGCTGGAGCGTGGAGCGGTAAGCGACGCTGCCGATGATGGACAGGATGACGATGGCAAGGCAAAAACCTGCGCCAATTTTTCTTCCAACGGTGAGTTTCATAATGATGAGCTTCTTGAGTGATGTGGTCACGCTTGGTCTTTGTCGTCCACGAGGATTCGCGGATCAGAGAGAATCCTGCCAGCATCCAGCACGACGAGCCGGTCGCTGGTGATGCCTCGCAGGTAGTCAGCGCGGACGCCTGTCAGCGTCGGCAAGGCTGGCTGAATGTCATCCAGACGGATTCGCCGCACGCCACGGATGGCGTCGGCGAGGATGGCGAGCTGCATGTCGTCGTTCTGGATGATGATGATCTTGTTAAGCTCTGTGATGCCTGTGTCTGGTAGGTCGAAGAACTTCTTCAGATCGATCACCGTGCGAATCTCGCCGCGCAGGTTCATGATGCCGAGAACAAATGACGGCGTGCAGGGCACTGGTGTCAGATCCTTCAGCAAGCAGACCGTCTGCACTTGAACGAGTGGAAGAGCATAGTGTTCGCTACCCAGCTCAAACTCGATGACCTCCATGATTTCCGATACAGCCTCGGCTGTCTGCAGTTCCTTCGCCAGTTGTTGCGCTCGTGTCCGCAATACCTGCCGCTCCGCCTCGGGTGAACGCTCAAAGCCTTTTTCAATCGCAACGCGCATCGTCTCGATACGACGATGCACCTCTTCCCAATCGGTTTGTTCAGGTGTGATCATTCGGCCACCTCCGCTAATGTATGAATGATGGCCAGCAAGCGCCCAGCCGTAAGGCCATCCGAATCCAACACTTCAGAATCGGGAGCACAGGGGGTGAGCAGTGCACGTGCATTTTCAAAACAACGCGCCGCATCGCGGCTACGTCCTTGCCTACGCATGAGATTGCCAAGCATGAAGTGTGCAATCACGCAGTCGTGATCGAGATACAACGCGCGCTTCAGCGCTGTGATCGCTTCCTCATCCGCATTCTGCTCCTGCAGGATGACGCCGCGCAGACAATAGCTGGAAGCCACAAGCCGGTCGGCTTCAATGGCGCGATCGCACGCAACGAGAGCCTCGACCAGACAGCCTTTATTCGCCAACTGCTTCGCTTCCGCCAAATGATTAGGCCAAGTGGCGGAAGGCTCCTGAATGCAAGGAAGAGCAACCAAAGGCTCTGCCAACTTGGATGGCCGCAAAGGCAAGGTTTCCTTCAAGACCGTTTCATTCCATGTCATCACAGGCGGTACGGGCAACGTTAAATGCGGTGCTGCCCCCTTCCGATAGACCGCTGTTCCTTCAAATCCAGCAGGTGAGAAATCAGCAAACATCTGCTGTGACGCTTCGGAGGCGCTCACAAACAACCATCCACCTTCCATGAGAGAGCGGTGAAGATTTGCAATCACCTTGCGCAACTGATCGGGTGAGAAATACATCAGCACATTGCGGCAAAAGATGATGTCCATCGCATTGGTGTTGGTCACAAGTGAGGGATAGACATCTTCCACCAGATTCAGGCAGCCAAAGGTCACCATCTTCTTGAGCGCTGGCAGTACCTCGAACTTACCTTGGGCCGTTTGACGGACACAGTATTTTTTGATTTCATCAGGCACGCCACGGAAAGACCACTGGCCATACACTCCCTCGCTGGCTTTATGCAGAAACTTAGGATTCACATCCGTCGCCAAAATAGTCACCTGCCAGTCATCGAGATCAGGGATCGTGCGGCGCAATGCAAATGCGATGGAGTAAGCCTCCTCCCCCGAGCAGCAACCCGCGCTCCAGATACGCAGTCGTTTCGCACCGCCTTGTCTTTCCTGGATGATCGCTGGCAAGATGTGTTTCTCCAACGCTTCAAACGCCTTCGGATCGCGCATGAAGTAGGTTTCTCCAATGGTGAGCTGGCCTGCGAGCGAATCAATTTGCGTCTTGTTAGCATCGCAAAGAACAAGCCCGCGAGCATATTCCTCGACGCTGCTGTAGCCGAGTTCTATCGCCGCACCGCGCAAGCCGCGCTCCAGGTCGTTCCAGCGTTCTGGCGGGAAATGCAGCCCCAACTTTGCCTCCACCGAATGGCTGGCTGCTTCCAGAAGTTCTGTCGCGAGCATGGATGACATAGGACTTACAAGTTAAGCATCATTTGCAACGCCTCGTGATCTTCAATCGAGAGAAACCGCTCCAGGTCATGCACAAGAACCATGTTGCCATCGAGCTTCATCACGCCCGTGACCGATTCGAGATTCGGTAGGATTTCAGAAGCCAGTGTGATCTGCACCTCGGCTAGCGACACCACTCCCGCCACAGAGTCCACGAGCAGCGCAATCGTGCGCCTGTGCGTATGGGCGATGACGAGGTGGTCGGTTGCGCGGATATCCCTCGACGTCTGGCCAAACCGTGCCCACAGGTCAAAGACCGGCACGATCCGCCCCTGATAATTGATCACTCCACACACGCCGCGAGGCGCTTCAGGAAGGGGCATTATTTCGACAGCCCGCACCACCCGCTCGACGGCAGCCAACCCCACGGCAAACTCCAGATCGCTGAGTTTGAAGACCACCCAGGCATCAGCTTTAGCATGCATGCCTCCTGCAGAGAGCGGAGAATTTTCGGAGAGGATTTTAGATAAAGCCATACCGGGAACCTCCACTGATTGTCATGACATCGGCTAAACACTACTGCTGCAAGTGATGCTTAAAGCTCGCCACAGAAGTCCGCAGCGCAAGAGTTTTCCTGTACTGCACTTTTTCGGTCTTCCTCAAATCAGGTTGAGTGCTGCATTGGAAGCTAGCAGGCACGCAAAGTTTTTTCCAGCACAAGAGCTATTTTCTGATCCCCGCCTTCTCCATAGCTCCCGCCAGCGCGGCGTAACTTTTCTTTGCTGCTTCCACAGGATCATACCCAGGCTTATTAAACACTTGACCGCTGACCTCGACGACGACGGGGCCGGTGTAGCCGTGCTGTTTCAGCGCGGCGAAGTAGGCGACGTAGTCAGTGCTACCTTCGCCGGGGAGGGCAAACTGGAATTTGGTTTTGTCGCCGATGCTGTCTTTGACGTGGATGAACTTGGTCTGTGGCAGGAGCAGCTTCATGCTCTCTTTCATGTCGATGCCAGCGAGCTGGAAGTGGCTGAAATCATAGGCCACGCAGAGGCTGGGCTTGTTGACTTTTTGCAGCAGCCAGAGCAGGCGCTCGGGCGAGTTCACGGCGCTGCCGACGTGGGCCTTGATGGCGATGGTGGTCTTCGCCTTGGCGGCGGTGTCGGCCCATGAATGCAGGCGCTCGGCCATGTGCTCTTTGATTTGTTCCCACTCAGCGGGCTTGCCACCGAGGACGGTTTCAAGGAGGGGCGGTTGATCGGGCAGGAGTTCATGCGCGAGCTGGCCTGCGGTGGTGATGTTTCCGAGATTCAGTGCATGGGTTTTGTCATCGGCAGTGAGGCTGAGGTTAACCATCAAACAAGGCAGCTTGAGATGCAGCGCGGCGAGCTGTACGACGGCTTCTTTGCGAGCCTGAGTATCAAAGACTTTCGGCTCGGTAACGTAGCCAGGATTGAGCGCCAGCTCGACGTTGTCGTAGCCGATCTCGGCACAGGTTTTCAGGGCGACATCGAGCGGCAGAGCCTTCATGCCATAGAGGCTGAAGCCGAGGGAGATGGCGCTGGCGGGAGCGCTGCGAGCGAGCTGGGGGAGCGAGGTGAAGGCGAGAGCGCTGTGGAGGAAGTGGCGACGAGTAGGCATGAGGATAGTGATGGTGGGTTAAGCTTTGCGCTGCGCATCCATAGCCTTGATCCACGGGCCGATGAAGTGACCGCTGTCGTGGTAGGTGCGTCCGCTGAACATGTGTTTATCAATGACGCAGGGCTCGTTGACGTAGATGCCGCCACAGACTTCGAGGTCGAATTTGCACTTAGCCACGGTGGCCATGCGCAGGCCATTCACGATGCCGGCGCGGGCGGGAATCTCGACGCCGTGGCAGACGCTGGCGCAGGGCTTTTCATGCTCCCAGAACCAGCGGGTGATGCGCAGTAGATCTTCATCTTCGCGGATGTATTCCGGGGCGCGGCCGCCGCTGAAGAAGATGCCAGCATACTCCTCGGGCTTGATCTCGGCGAAGGTGATGTCGGCCATGATGCTGTAGCCTTCCCACTCTTTGGTGATCGTCCAGCCGGGCTTCACTTCATGCAGCACCATCTGGTAGCGGCGCTTCTCTGGGGCGGCGATGATGGGCTGGTAGCCGCCTTCGATGAGGCGGTAGTAAGGGTAGAGGGTATCGACGGTTTCCGTGGCGTCGCCGATGATGAGGAGGACTTGGGGCTGGGACATGAGGTGCGTGTTATTGGAGGGTGTGATGCGCAATCCGAGGATTTGCTGTGCCGAGTAAACGTGATTGCCGAACGGCTGTAACTGCGGGTATGCTGCAAAGAACATCAGGTTTTCCGTCACATGGCAAAGAAGCGTTTTCGTATCCCTCGCGTGGCTCTGCTGGTGGAGACCACCCGCACCTACACCCGCGAACTGCTCGGCGGCGTGCGACGCTATGTGGCAGAGCATGGCCCGTGGTCCACGTTCATTGAGCTTCGGGCGCTGGACTCATCGCCGCCGCCGTGGCTGAAAGGCTGGGATGGCGATGGCATCCTGAGCCGCACCTTCACGCAGGAGACGGCGGATATTATCGCCGCGACGGGGCTGCCAGCGGTGGAAATACGCTCGACGCATCTCTGCCCTGGGTTGCCTTTCATAGGCATGGACAACCGGCTCATCGGGCGCACGGTGGCTGAGCATTTCCTGAATCGAGGTTATCGAAACTTTGCGGCCTACAGTCTGCACACGGAGCGCTTTTTCGAGGAGCGTATGCAGAATTTCGTCAGCACGGTGAAGGCGGCAGGCTGCTCGGCTGCGGTGCTGCCGGAGGCGGAATCCGAGAGCGTGACGGACTGGGAAAGTGGGCAAGCAAGGCTGATTGCGTGGTTGAGCGGATTGCCCAAGCCTGTGGGCATTTTTGCGGCCAATGATCAGATGGGCGTGCGCCTGCTGGATGCCTGCCAGCGTGCGGGTATCTCGGTGCCGGAAGAGGTCGCCGTGGTAGGGGCTGAGAACGAGGAGACGCTGTGTGAATTCGCCACACCGCCGCTGACTAGCCTGCGCTACGATGGTGCGATGGTGGGCTACTTAGCGGCGCAGATGCTGGATCGCATGATGAGTGGCAAGCAGCCCACGCAGATGGAAACTCTGGTGCCACCGAAGGGGATCATTGTGAGGGCCTCGTCGGATGATCTTGTGATCAATGACCAGCTCATCGCACGCGCAGCGCGCCTTATCCGAGAAGGGGCTGCGAGCGGGATCAGCGTGGACGAGATTTGCCACAAGCTGAACGCCTCGCGCAGCACGCTGGAGCGTCGCATGAAAGCGGCGCTGAACCGCACGCCGAAGGAGGAAATCCAGCGCATTCGTTTTCGCGTTGTCGAGCGAATGCTGCGAGACACCGACATGACGATCGACTCGATTGCCGAACAGACGGGCTTCACCCATAGCCACTACTTGCAGGCGGCCTTCAAGGAGCGCCACGGCAAGACGCCGGGGGAATTTCGGCGAGCGAAATGAAGAACAGGCGACGGGTTGTGTTTGTCGGCGCTACTTCTCGATACGCAGAATCGTCTCGTCGTCGCGCTTCACATTGAGATGATCGCGGGCTTCGATGGCGAGGTATTCGGGCTCGGTGCGGAGCCATTCGACGCGGCGGGCTTGCTGGTCGCGAATGGTTTCAAGATCAGCTTTTTGCTGTCGCAGGCCTTTCAGTTTCTCAACGAGCGCAGTGGGCTGCTCGATGGGCAACTGGTTGTAATAGGTGCCGCACACCACGCCGAGAGCGAGCAGGAGCCACCACTGCATCTTCACCACGGCTCCGAGGACGCGCTCTGTGCGGGTTCTTTCGGAGTCAGGGACGATGTAGGCTTGGAGGCGCTGGAGCTTGTCTTTCATGGTAGGCGGCGGTTGGAGGCTGGCGAGCTTGAAAGGCAAGCCGCCTCGCCTTGCTTAGTGCTTCATCTTGCCACCGAAGATGGCGTTGTCGCCGAGCTGTTCTTCGATGCGGATGAGCTGGT
Organism: Verrucomicrobiota bacterium; assembly: GCA_031411235.1. Lineage (GTDB taxonomy): Bacteria > Verrucomicrobiota > Verrucomicrobiia > Verrucomicrobiales > Verrucomicrobiaceae > JANOAR01. Next base: position 7,500 of record JANOAR010000206.1, read on the forward strand.
TGTACTTCGCGATACGATCGCTGCGGCTCATGCTGCCAGTCTTGATCTGGCCGCAGTTGGTCGCGACGGCGAGGTCGGCGATGGTGTAGTCTTCGGTCTCACCGGAGCGATGGCTCATGACGGCGGTATAACCGTTGTCCTTGGCCAGTTCTACGGCGTCGAGGGTCTCGGTGAGCGAGCCGATTTGGTTGACCTTCACCAGGATCGAGTTGGCGATCTTGCGGTCGATGCCCTTGCGCAGGAAATCGACGTTGGTGACGAAGAGATCGTCACCGACAAGCTGGGTTTTGGCACCCATGGCCTTGGTCAGTACGGCCCAACCATCCCAGTCGTTTTCGGCGCAGCCGTCTTCGATGCTGATGATGGGGTACTTCTTTTGCAGCTCGCCGTAGTAGCTGACGAGTTCGGCAGCGGTACGCTCGGACTTGTCGCTCTTCTTGAAGACATACAGGCCCTTTGCCTTGTCGTAGAACTCGGAGGAAGCGACGTCGAGCGCGATGAAGATGTCTTCACCGAGCTTGTAGCCAGCCTTGTCCACGGCCTGCGCGATGACGGCGAGAGCGTCGTCGGCGCTAGCGAGGGTGGGGGCGAAGCCGCCTTCGTCACCGACGGCGGTGTTGAGTCCGCGATCGTGGAGGATTTTCTTCAGCGCGTGGAAGATCTCGGCACCGTAGCGGATCGCTTCGCTGAAACTTGGCGCGCCCTTCGGCACGATCATGAATTCTTGGAAGTCGATGGGCGCATCGCTGTGAGCACCGCCATTGATGATGTTCATCATCGGCACAGGCAGCACCTTGGCATTGGGGCCGCCAATGTAGCGGTAAAGAGGCAATTCCAGGGCTTCGGCTGCGGCTTTGGCAACGGCAAGGGAAGCGCCGAGGATGGAGTTGGCTCCGAGCTTGGACTTGGTCTTGGTGCCGTCGATCTCGATCATCATGTTGTCGATGCCGACCTGGTCGGTGGCGTCGGCTCCGATCAGGGCATCGGCGATCTCGTTGTTCACGGCGGAGACGGCTTTCAGTACGCCCTTGCCACCGTAGCGCTTCTTGTCGCCATCGCGGAGTTCGAGCGCTTCGTGCTCGCCAGTGCTGGCACCGCTGGGGACGGCTGCGCGTCCCATGACGCCGCTTTCGAGGTACACGTCCACTTCCACAGTGGGGTTGCCGCGCGAGTCGATGATCTCGCGCCCGATGACTTGAGCGATGGTAAGGTCGTCCATTTTTAGTTTGGGTATATTAAGTATTGTTGAATTTCTTGGTTGATTGCAAGAAAGGATTCCCATTTGCACAGCAGGAAGCGGGCGATTGGGGGCGGCTTTCTTAGCGCGGGGGTGGCGCGGGCGCAACCTGTTGAGCGTGGGGATACTGGTTGTGCGCCTCGCCCATGCCAGCTACTCTCGCGGCGGGTTGGCCGGGGGCTGTCGCTCGTCGAGTCTTCAAGGGCTGCGGACGAGAGGAAAGTCCGGACATCATAGGGCAGCATGCCGGGCGCAAGCTACGGGGGTTGTGGGCGCGAGCCTCAGCAACGGAAAGTGTCACAGAGAATATACCGCCTTGGGCAACCAGGGTAAGGGTGAAAAGGTGGGGTAAGAGCCCACCGCGCCAACAGCAATGAAGGCGGCAGGATAAACCCCATGCGATGCAAGACATAACAGGAGGAAGAGCGGCCCGCTCGCTCTCCCGCTTCGGCGGGGGTATAGCTCCGGGTAATAGTCGCATCCTGCGCAAGCAGGGACGGCTGGCCGCAAGGTCAGCGGTAGAAAAATGACAGGCCACCGTGGCGGCAACGCTGCGGCACAGAATCCGGCTTATACTGGCCAACCCAACTTTCCCCCGCTCTGCCGCTGCAACGGCTACCACAAATCCCACATCGTCCCCTTAATAAGTAATCTTTGCGACTCCGTTGAATCATATCCGGTTGGGGCTCCATCCTGTGGCAGTCATTCTGAGGCAACCTTCCGCCAGCTCCGCACTCGTTCACGCTCCCCGGGTGTGTTTCTTTTTGAGGCAACTCGCCTTCGGTGTCCTTTTCTATGAGGCACTGCGCTCCAGCACTCCTCAAACAATCCGTTTGAAAAGCCCCTCATGCCGTTGAGAGGATGCGTATGAAGAGCAGACAAGCAGCCGCCCCCAGCCCCAAGGAACTTTACAGCCAACTACGAGCCCTGACGTGGCGCGAATTATGGAGCGAGGAAGTCGCTCAGTTCAATGAAGGCAGCGAGCGCGAGCGCTTCGAAAATGTCGCGGTGATCCGCGCGGTGGGCGTCGTCTTTTCCGAGTCCGGGCCACCCGAACAGCGGGGCGAGGTGCGCCAGTGGCTGCGCCGACTGCTGCAAGACCCGCAGGAGAAAATCCGCCGCTATGCGATGGCCGCCATGCCGAAGATCGGTGCGGGCGAGAGCGAAGAGGCCGAACTGATTACGCTGCTGAAGACCACCACCGTGGATCGCGAGAAGAAATACCTCGGCAAGACCCTCGATAAAATCGGCGGCACCGCCACCCTCGCCAGCATGGACGCCGCGCCTGCGGGCCTGCGTGTGCAGACGGAGCAGAAGGTCAAGGCAAGCCTCGCCCGCAGCCACAGCCCTAGCACGATTCGCATGGACAGCTCGCTCGCGGATGCCGCGACGCTGCGCATCAACCTGCGCGGTCGCAGCGGCCTGGAGCGTATCGTGCGTGAGGAGGTGGAGGCCGCGATCAAAGCGCGTGGGCAGTTCCGCATCACCGACATGGGGCCTGGCCTCATCGCCCTTGCCCCCGTCGCGGCCTTTACCCTGGGCGACCTCTTTGCGCTGCGTTGCTTCGGCACCGTCAGCTTCGTGCTGGGCAGTGTGGAAGCGCTGCCACCATCGTATTCGGGTGCAAGAGCTGCCCCGCCTTCCGACATCAACACCGCCGCCATCGAGAGCATCGCCAAAGTGATCGCCTCGCCGCTATCCCGCAATCTCTTCAAAACCTTCACCCAAGGCTCCCAACGCTACCGCTTGAACTTCGTCGATGAAGGCCACAAACGCGGTGCAGTGCGCCTCGTCGCCAACCGCGCCTACGAGCTGTGCTCTGACATCCTCAACGACGCCCGCGAAGCGCCCTGGAGTATCGACATCCATCCCACGGATCGCGGTTACTCGGTCGAGCTAAGCCCGCGCATCTCGCCCGATCCGCGTCTCTTTTATCGCCAAGACGATGTGCCCGCCGCCTCGCATCCGCCGCTCGCCGCGTGCATGGCGCGGCTCGCTGGCCGATTTGAAAACGAGATCGTCTGGGATCCCTTCTGCGGCTCCGGTCTGGAGCTAGTCGAGCGCGCCCTGCTCGGCGGCGTGAGTTGCGTCTTCGGCACCGACCGCAGCTCAGCCGCTATCGCCATCGCGCAGGCCAATCTCGCCGCTGCCAAGGTGAAGATCGCGCAGACAAAATTCACCTGCTGCGACTTCCGCGATCACGCCAATCTCGCTGGCTTCGGCCCCAACAGTTGCACCCTCATCATCACCAATCCGCCGATGGGGAAACGCGTGCCCATCGGCAACCTGCGAGGGCTCATCGACGACCTCTTCGCCCTAGCCGCCACGGTGCTGAAACCCGGTGGCCGACTGGTCTTCGCCAACCCACTGCCCAGCGCTGTCGTGCCCTCCTCGCTGAAGCTGCAATCCAAGCAAATCGTTGATTTCAACGGCTTTGACTGCCGTTTGGAAAAGTATGTCAAAGCGGCCAAGTAAGCCTGTTGCGCAGCGCCCCGCAGCCCGCCTTCAAGCGCGTCGCGTCGGCTTCAGTCTTGGCCGCCAACCGGCTGTCATCGAGCCCGCAAAGGCTTGGTGCATGTACGTGCTGCGCTGCGCTGATGGCAGCCTTTACTGCGGTATCACCAACGACTTCGCGAGGCGCTTCCAGCAGCATAGTCAGGGCACTGGAGCCCGCTACACAAGAGGTCGCGGCCCGCTCACTTTGCTGCGCACTTGGCCGATGGAAAACAAGTCCACCGCACTGAAGGCCGAGATCGCCTTCAAAGCCAACAGCCGACAGGCCAAAGAAAGGCTACTGGCGCAGCCACTGAGCTAAAGGCTTTAGCTCTTAGATTCCGCCTCAAACTCAGCCGCAAAGGCCAATTCCTCGGCCTCAGCTTCGGCTTGCGCGCGGGCCTTGGCAGCAGCGGATGCCGCCGCAGTCTCAAGCGCAAAGGCCTCTGAAGCCTTCGACTTCGCCGCAGCCACTACGGCAGCAGCAGCGTCGGAAACTTCCGTCGCCGTCTTCAAATCGACTTCCACAGGCTTGCCGTCACCCCAGAGTTCTTCCAGCGAGTAGTACTCGCGCTTCTCGGCGAGGAAGATATGAACCATCACATCGCTGTAATCGAGGATCAGCCACTGGCTGTCAAAATTGTCATCCCGCCAGTACGGTGCTTGGCCGTGGTTGGTGTGCATCCATTCGTCGATCTCGCTCTGGATCGCCCGCAGATGCGGCGCAGAGGAGGCGGTGCAGATGACAAAGTAGTCAGTGATGGGCGAGAGGCCTTGCACGTCGATGATGACGATGTCTTCGGCTTTTTTGTCGTCGGCGTATTTAGCGCAGAGTTGGGCGGTTTGTTCTCCGGTCATGTATCAGGGGTAGGGGGGCGGAATGGCGGGGGTGACAGTGCAACACAACTACGACCTGCGCGACAGGAAAGAATAGGCGCTTGTCAATCACCCAGGGCTTACGCACGAACGGCATGAATACCCTTCCTTCGATGTTCGTTGCAGTCCCGCTCCGCTTGCCCCATTAGTCCCGCCCTGTTTTCCCCACCTTTCCCCGCTCCATGCCCACCTACGACTACCGATGCCTTCTCTGCGGACACGAGTTCGAAACTCGCCAGTCCATGAAGGATCCGCACCTCACCGATTGCCCCCAGCCTAATTGTGACGGCAAGATCAAGCGCAAGATCGGCCTCGGCTCCGGCCTTATTTTTAAAGGCTCCGGCTTCTACATCACCGACTACCGCAGCGACTCCTACAAGGCGGCGGCCAAGGCCGATGGCTCATCGAGCAGCCCCGCGCCCGCAGCAGCGACGCCCGCTGCCAGCCCGGCTCCGGCAGCCGCGAGCAGTTCATCGTCTTCATCCACCTCGTCAGCCTAGCCGCTGCGGCGCTCCCGGCCCGCCACCTGTGCCGCTGTTTTAGCCTTTCATTCTTGTGGGCAGATTCACGTTATACACCTTCCTGCTTGTAAGCCTCAGCGCCCTGCTGGCGGCGACCCTCCTCGTACACCGAGCGCCCAATCTTACCGCCATTCAAACCTCTGCTCAGGGCACAGAAAAGGGAGGCAGTGAAGACATCGTCAGCCAAATCGAGCAGGCCGTTATCAAACAATCCGACCCGCTGGAATTCACTGAAGGCCAGCTCAACCGTTACCTCGCCCATAAGCTCCATGGCAGCCAGCACGGCCGCAGCGCCTGGTGGGGCAGCTTCGACCGAGTCCTCGTCGATCTCGAAGCCAACCTCTGTCAGTTGCACCTCTGCTGGACTATCGCTGGCCACCCCACCATCGCCCGTGTGGATCTGCGCATCGAGAGGCGCGAGCACGACTTCCACATCCAAATACTCGGCGGTGCCTACGGCCAGCTCCAGGTGCCACGCGGAGCCCTCACACCACTCGTCCCAGCCCTGCGAGAACTCGCCAACGCCGCAGATCCAGAGTTGAAAGCTCTCTTCAAAATACCCAAAATTCGGCTCACCAAGGACAAATTACAGCTCGATCCCCGGTTCTGATCCCCCCGTCCATCCCTCGCCTCTCATGCACTCCCCGCCCTCACACCCGACCACCTACCGCGCAGCTTCGCGACGCCTAGCAGCGGTTGTTTTTACCCTCGGGCTAGCGCTCCTGCTGGAAATTTCCGCACAGACACCCGCCCAGCCACAGGCACCCGTCCCCCCACTACCATTGCCAGAGAGCCTCCCCAAGCTCCCCCTGCCAGCGCTACCCGCCAAACCCAAAGCCTCACAGCCTCCTTCAGCAAAGGTGCCCAAAGCCAGCGACGTCACCAACGAAAAGCCAGCCGTCATCGACATGACCAAAGTCATGCCGCCGCCAGACAAGACCACCGCGCAACCCCCGCAAAACCCCAATCCCCAGCGCAGTTCCACCAGCGCTAGCGGACAATTCGTCGTCCACGGTGCCGACCTCGCCACCCGCTCCGCCATCACCACCCGCTGCGAAGACATCGCCCGCGAGATCACTTCCCTGCTCCGCGACCCCAAGCCCTGGGGCGTGCCCATCGTCATCTCCATCCACACCGCCCCCGACATCGTCCCCAGCGAGCCCGCCGTCACCACCGACATCCGCCAGCTCGACCACGGCGGCTTCCACCTCCAGGTCGTTGTCCAGGTGCGCCCCGACTTCAGCTACAACGACCTGCGTATCGAACTCATCCGCATGCTCATCGCCGAGCGCATCATTCGCGACCACAAAGCCCTCACCACCACCCGCCAGCGCATCCTCCCCGAATGGATACTGACCGGCGTCCGCGAGGCCATGAACTACCGCGCCCGCTCGCGCCCCAGCACCCTCTTTGCCGCCATCTACCGCAGTGGCAAAGTCTATGGCATCACTGAAATCCTCGAGTCCGACCCCGGCAAACTCGACGCCCTCAGCCGCGCCATTTATGAGGCCTCCAGTTGTGCGCTCATCCTCACTCTGCTCGACCAAGCCGAAGGCAACCTCCGCTTTGCCCAGCTCCTCTCCGCGCTCGCTAAGGAGAGCAAAACCGACCGACAACTCCTCAACCAAGTTTACCCCAGCATTGCAGCCACCGATAGCAGCCTCGACAAATGGTGGTCCCTGCAAATGGCCTCCCTAGCCACCCCCAGCATCTTTGAAAACCTAGGCCCCGCAGACACCGCCAAAGAACTCAACGAAGCCCTCGTCTTCCGCTTCAGCGACGAAGTCGAAACCGAAAGCCCAGCAGCCCCTCTCGCCAGCACCAGCAAGGCCGAGGCCCCAGCCCCTGAACCGCGTACAGGCATCCTGCGCTGGTGGTTCAAAAAGAATGACAGCACCGACAAAAGCACTGGGGCAAACGAAGAGGAAAGCAAGAAGCAAGAGGCCAAGAGCAACACTGATGAGGCAATTTCAAAGCCAGTCGCCAAAGATAAAGACCAGCCTCAAGACGAACCCAAGCCCAGCGGCGGACTGCTCAGCGGCCTCTTCAGGCGCGATAAAAAAGACAGCGCCGAACCCGCCGCGCCCAAAGGCAATGACAAACCCAAGGCCGACGCCCCAGCCCCCAAGGCCACCAAACCTGAGCCCAAAAACAAGCCCATCGAAGAGGTCAAGCCCGAGGAAAAAAGCAAACCCGGCGGCATCCTTCGCAACCTCTTCCGCCGAGACAAAAAAGAAGCCCCCGAGCCCGACGCCGACGCCAAGGACAAAGCCAAAGACGCATCGGTATTCGCCCTGCCATCCCTCCAAGAAACCTTCGCACTGGCCCTGCCCAACCTAGCCCTCTTCACAGACCTCATCGCGCCCTCATTACCATCAACCATCAACCTCCAACCATCCACCAGCGCCCCCCACCCCATCGCCATCAAGCTCTTCGGCAGGAAAGACAGCGACACCGACAAGGCTGAGCAGGACAAAAAAGCCGCCGACAAGCAAAAGCTCAAAGACCTCGAAGCTGCTGAAAAAACAGCCAAAGCCGACGCGGCTAAGGCAAAAAAAGAAGCCGATGCCAAGGCCAAACTCGCCGCAGAAGCCACCGCAAAGAAGGAAGAACTCGAAGCCAAAGCAAAGAAAGAGCAGGACAAAGCAGCGGAAGCCAAACCCGCCGTCAGCAAACCCCAAGAAACGCCCGCCCCAACACCGCCACCCGCCACCCGCCCCGCGAAACGCACCGTCACCACCACCCTCCCCATCGACGAGTATGCCAAAGTCCTGAAACGCCCCGATGCCAAGCGCATCCTCGACCAAAGCGCCCGCAACCTCGCCGCCCTACTCCCACGCGCCCACCCGCTCTTTCGCCCCGTCATCAAAGAATACATCGCCATCCTCACAGCCCTACAAGAGAAGAAAACCAAAGGCCTCGACGAGCGACTCACCGCGCTCAAAGCCGCCAAAGCCAAAGCCCTAGAAACCGCCAAAGCCGTGCAGGACCACCTCGACTTTTATGAAGCTGGCCAGAGCAGCGGCTACTCCGGCCTCTTCGACGACTACCTCCGCATCCCCCAAACCGTTCGAGAAGAACTACCGAAACGCACCGACCCCATTTCGGAAGCGTTGGATGAAGCAGAGCGGAAGAAGTGATGAGTGATGCACAGGGAGTGCTTGGGATATTGATTCATCATTCCCCTCCCCTCTCAATTTTAGGATTTCAGAATTCATCACTCATCATTCATAATTCATCATTTTCCCTCCTCCCGTGAGCCTCAAAGTCAGCGCCTCCAACCTCGCCTCCGCCGCCACGGAATTAAACGTCCATTGGCAGAACACCCGCGACACATGGCGCGACGCCAAGGCCATTGAATTCAGCCAGCGCTACCTCGAAGAATTGCCCCACATGGTGCAACGCGCCAACGCCGTCATGAATGAAATCGACAATCTACTCAGGAAAGTAAAACAAGACTGTGAGTAACCGCATCGACCTGAGCACCAGCCATAGCCTCGCCCTCGCGCAGCGCCTCGACACCGCCATCGCCCACCACAAAAAAGGCGAAACCGAACTCATCGAGCACATCGGCGAACGCCGCTTCAATGCCGAGCGCCAGTACCGCAAACAAAAGGAACTCCTCGAATCCATCCGCGCCAGTGAAGGCGAAAAAAAACTCGCTCAACTCGCCCATATCGAGTCACGCATCGGCACCACCCACGAGCAGCGCCGGGCCCACATCAAGCACTTCGCCCACGCCACCATGCGCGACCTCACCGTCCTAGCCCAGGACGCCCGCGAAGCCTGGCTAGGCAAGCTCCAAGGCCGCCGCATGATGGCCGAACGCGACATGAAATCCGGCCTCGCCAAAGCCGATAACAGCCAAGCCGAACGCACCGAACCTCTCGCACAACAACGCGACACCCTACTCGAACTCGACCGCCGCGCCCGCTCCGCCTTCTCCGGCTACGACACCCTCGTCAACCTCCTGCGCCGCGAAAAAAACAGCGCCGTCGCGCCAACCCTCCCCCCCGAGCAATTCGCCAGCCACCTCGCCGACACCGAGCGGCACACCCAGACGGCCGTCACCCAGCTCGCCGCCTTCCAGGAGTACGCCCTGCCGCGTTTTTTTAGAGCCGTCCCCATCCTCGCCCTCACGCTTGTCATCGTCCTCATCATCGCCGTCCTACTCGGCATGGGCCTCGCCGCACAGTCCACCGTTGGTGGCATCGCCGCCCTCGGCTGCTTCGGCCTCTTCATCATCCATCGCATCGGCCTTAGCCAGAGTCGTACCACCGCCGAAGCCACCGCCCAGTCCATCAGTGCTGGCATCCTCAGTCTCGAAAGTGCCAATGCCGCCGCCAAGGCCATGCACGACCACGACCGCTCCGCCGCCCAAACCACAGGCGATGCCATCAAGTCCCATATCGAAAAAGAATGGGAGCGAGCCGACACCATCGAAGCTGAATACCGCGAGGCCGTGAAGGAAAAAATCAAGACCAACGTCCCCCGCGCCCTCGCCAAAAACGATGCCCTACTCACCCTCAAGCGCCAGCGCATTGCTGCCACTCGCTCCCTCATCCTAGGCCATCTCAAAGGAGATGCCGATGGCCAAAAAAAGCAGCATCGCCAAATCTTCGACACCGAGTCCGCCGACATCAATGCCGACGAAACCCAGCGCTGGGCCACCCTCGCCGCAAGCTGGCAAGCCACCGTCCCCCCCGCCTACGCCGAGCTAGACGCCATCGCCAAAGCCTCCACCCGCAACTCGCCCGCGTGGACTCCCCGCTTCGTCAGCGACTGGGGCGCACCCGCCGCCTTCACCCCCGCCGCCCGCTTCGCCCAGCTCGACCTCGACCTCGCACGCCACCCCGCAGGCCTCCCCAAAGACCCACGACTAGCCCTCCCAGGCCCCGCACAGCTCCGCGTGCCCCTCTCGCTCGCCTTCCCCGCCGAGGGCTCCCTGCTCATCGAAACCAGCAGCACAGGCAGCGCAGAAGTCGTCGGCACGCTCAACAACATCATGCTGCGGCTGCTCGCCAACACCCCGCCCGGCAAGGTCAACTTCACCATCATCGACCCCGTCGGTCTCGGCCAATCCTTCTCTGGCCTCATGCACCTCAGCGACTACGAAGAGACCCTCATCAACCGCCGCATCTGGACCCAGCGAGACCAAATCGAAGAGCGACTCGCCGAGCTGAACGAGCACATCGAGAAGGTCATCCAGATGTATCTTCGGAACGAGTACGCCACGATCACCGAGTACAATGAGAAGGCGGGGAGCGTGGCGGAGAAGTATCACTTCCTGGTCGTCGCCGATTTTCCCGCGGGCTTCAGCGAGACGGCGGCGAAACGGCTGCAAAGCATCGCCATCAGCGGCCCGCGCTGCGGCGTATTCACGCTCATTCATTGGGATCAGCGCCAGCCGCTGCCGGATGGATTTGCCATTGATGAGCTGCGCAAAGGCAGCGTGTGCCTGCGCGCGGAAGGCGGGGGATTTTCCGCGGGACGCGAGCAGGCCGAAGCCGGGGCTGCACTCGTACTCGACCCGCCGCCG
>JANOAR010000207.1:0-11491 GCA_031411235.1 Verrucomicrobiota bacterium
CCGCGATCTCGCTCATGATCTCGCGTCGCGTGCAGAAGCACGGGTAGAGCAACCCCAGCGCCTCCAGCTTCGCCAGCGCCGCGCGGTAGTCGTCGAAGTGCTCCGACTGCCGCCGCACGGGCAGCTCCCAGGTGAGCCCCAACCACTGCAAATCTTCAAAAATCGCCGCCTCGTACTCACTCCTCACGCGAGTCGCGTCGATGTCCTCCAGCCGCAGTAAAAACCGTCCGCCGCTCGCCCGCGCTGCTTGCTCGGCGAACCGCGCCGCAAACGCATGGCCCAGGTGCAGCAGGCCCGTGGGGCTGGGGGCGAAACGCGTGGTCATGAAAACTCAGCCGCCACTAGGCCCAATGCCGTTAAGCCATCGCAGCGCCGACAAAAAAGCCTGGCTGCAGTCGGTGCAGCAACCTCAAACGCCGAATGGCTAGCAGCCGAGGGTTCATTCGAGAGGGTATTCCAGCAGCAACCACGAATGAACACGGACAGGCACGAATGAAGAAGGGTCTTTGGCGGATTCATCATCAGGAGCGAATCGGTGAATTTTGAGCGCATCAATCAGGCCTGATTCGTGCCTATCCGTGTTCATCTGTGGTTGCTGCTGAATGAGCCTCGCGCAGCACCCCAAGCTTTGTTTCCGGCTGAGCCAGGCTTGCTTAACGGCTTTGCCACAACGCCCGCTATTTTTTCAGCACCGCCTTCTCGTGAAGGAAGACGAACACGCCTTTCTTGTTGCTCACCACCACATCGACGAGGCCATCTTTGTTCACGTCGGCAGCCGTCACCTGAGTGCCCACGCCAGAGTCGTCGTCGATCTGATGAGGCACGAAGTCCACGCTGCCGTCTTTGCCGCGCTGGATACCGAACCAATACAGCACCGCAGGTGCGCCGGGCTCGTCGTCTTTGTTGGGGCCATGCGCCCAGAAGCGCTTGCCCGTGATGAGATCCTGCACGCCATCGCCATCCATATCGGCCATCGTCATCGCGTGCAGTTGCGAGAATTTCACCCCGTGCGGGCTCTCCTCGGGCGTGGCCCCCATGATCTTACGTTCGGTGAAGGCACCATCCTTTTGCTCGTACCAAGCCAAGCCAAATCCGTGGCCATCCCAACTCGTGATCACGTCGCCGTCCTTGTCGCCATCCACATCATAGACTTGCATTTGCGCCCCACCGCGACGGTTCTCGGGGCCAAAGGCGACGGGATGCAGCACCCATTCCTCGCTAACCGTGGCAGGCTGTTCGCGCCAGCCATCGCGATCCAGGATGTCCGCGCGGCCATCGCCATTCACATCGCCAAAACCATAACCATGCGTGTAGCGGAAGTAGCGTTTGATGTCTGGCTTGCTGATCGGGCGAAAAGTCGCAGCTCCCGTCGGCGTGCTCCAATTCAAATCCGCATAGCCCAATCGCCCGCCCGTGTGGCACACGAGGTCAGGCTTGCCATCGCCCGTCACATCGCCCAACTGCGGCGACTCGTTGTCCGCCTGATCCAGCATCACATGGCGTGCCCAAGCGATGTCGCCGCGCTTCTTGGGATTCTCGTACCAAGCCGCAATATCCCCAGGCCACGAGAACACCGCGATGTCCGCCCAGCCGTCGCTATTGAAGTCATACTGGTAGCTGAGGAAGTAGTCGGAGTAACTCAGCGGCTGGTAGGCCTTGCCTTTGAACTCGGGTGCTGCCGTGATGAAAGCCGCGTGATTCGGGCCATATTCCGCATCGGTCAGCGGCTTTTTCGAGTCAGGCTTCGGCGCACTGTAGGCCGAGCGTTGTTTGAAGTCAGGCCCCCACCAGACGAATGGCCCCGCGCAGACATCGTTGTTCCCATCGTGATCGAAGTCCGCCACATCGCCCCCCTCAGACCAGAATTCATTCGTGACGGTGATTTTTTTGAAGGTGTGAACCACATCGCCTTCCTCGGCAGCAGGGCAAAGAATCGCGGCAAGGCCGAAAAGGAGCGTCGTAGGGAGCAAAGCTTTCATCATAGAGGCAGGCACGAACGGCAGTGCGGCGAGCGGTCTTGCGATATTACCGTGATGTCGCTCTATTCGAGTGAGGTGGTTCCTCCATCAGTAGCGCGAGTTGAGCTGGTTCCGACGGCATCGAAAAAGGTGTGAACCACATCGCCTTCCTCGGCAGCAGGGCAAAGGATAGCGGCGAGGCCGAACAGGAGCGTGGTAGGGAGCAAAGCTTTCATCATGGAGGCAGGCACGAACGGCAGCGCGGCGAGTGGTCTTGCGATATTACCGCGCCGTCGCTCTATTCGAGCGAGGTGGTTCCTCCATCAGTAGCGCGAGTTGAGCTGGTTCCGACGGCATCGAAAAACTGCCGCGAGTGAATTGCAGCCACCGCAAACCCAGGCCCGCTTCGGAAGCGAGCGCCGACATGTCGAGTCGTTGTAAAAGATCAACAGTAATAGGGCGTTTGGCGTCGGTGAATACGAGGCAGGAAATGAACTGCTGGCAGGCAGATGAGTTGAGGATTTCAGCCACTAGCTGGGCTTCATCTGCCGATTGAAAAGAGAGGAAGTAACAGGTGTCATCGAAGAAAACCGGGCGGCCATCTACGGGAGGTATGGCGTGAAAGCGAGCTGAGCTGTGCAAACCCGAAACGGCTACCTTCCAAGGTGTAAAGGCATAAGGGCCAATACCAAATAACGCGAAAGGGACAGCCGCCCTGTAGATGGAGCTTTTGCGGGCTAAAAAGCGCTCGGCGTGCGATTGAAGATAGCGCCAAGTTCTGGGGGCTTTTTGGGCGATGCTTGAAGTAGCATCCCCAACGAAACGCTGGGTTACGATGACCGACCTTTTGGGGGTGATACGCGCGTTGGACAGGTCGCTGCACTTCAGTAGTGGGAAGACGAAGTCGGGCTCCATGTCCAGACGCTCTCCCAGGCCATTCTCCAGCGTTCCATCGACAGCTTGGCGTAATTCCATGATGGCAGCACAGTCATGCTTGATGCCAGATCTCCATTGAAAGGGGCAAAGACCCTCGAAATGACGCAGTTGGCGATACGCTTGCAGGTTGGCAACCATCTCCTTGCCCACGAGGCCAATCCGTAGAGTCGGAGCCAAAGCATCAAGTGATGGATAAACATCTGCCTCTCTGGGGCCAGTGGATCCTATGCGCAGATAGAGCAAGCAAGCATCCACTGCGGCACCAAAGTGGGTTGCAGCCTCAATTCGGTAAAGCGCGGCATGGGCAATGCGGCCATCATTTTGCCATGCGTAGCGGAGAAACTTTCGCGCCGTTGCGGTTTTGCACAACATGGCGAGCGTCGCTGGACGGTGCTCCAGCGCTTGGAGCAAGCGAATGAGCATCCATTCCGATATGTCAAAATTCGCTTTACCAGTGCGAGCCGCGATGCCCCGGAGTCCCTGGAAGTTTTCTTTTACTGGTAAATTGGTGCCATTCACTGCGGCGACGCCTGCATTTGTGACCCAAGGCGGATTACCCAAAATGAGAAGGTTGCCCCTTTGCTCAGACAGGGCTGTGTCCCAGTCATAGTTGAAAAAATCTTCCACTGCCAAAGTGCTTCGGGCCGAAGCGCCGAGTTGTTCAAGGGCAGTAGAGGCTTCGGCAATGTAGGCTGGGTTGATGTCGCAGCCATTCAATCGCGCTTCTGGGAATGCCTCGGCAGCAGCGCGTAAAAAGGCACCTCTGCCAACGGTTGGTTCGATTACATGCTGAGGCTTTTCACCGAGCTTCACGAGCAAACGGCAAACTTCACGGGCGAGCCCGATGGGTGTCTGAAAATCTCCGAACTCTGTCTTGGACTTAGATTTCATTTCAGGCGGAGAACACCCTCCACCGTGCCAGCTTGCTCGATAGCGCGGCTGTATTGCAATCGCCATTGGAGAGCATTCGAAATGGTCAGACTACCAAGTAGAGGTGGCGTGCGAAGCACCTCGTCAGCGAGGTTCTCTGCGGCAATCTGATCGAGCGGCAACATGCGTTTCTCAAAGAAGGCCAAGAGGTCGTCGCGGTTGGCTTGGTTCTCCAGCAAACGCAGGATGCCCTTGGTGGTTTGGAAATCTGCCGTGCGCTCTTTTTCGACGAAGATCGTGTGCAAAATATCGAGCCTAGCAGTGCGCTTAGCTTCATCATCGGTCTTGGCATAGACAAAGATGAGGAGCGAGTAGCCCAACCCATAGACCTTTTGTCGTGCGCTTCTGAAAGGGCATGACGATTGCGGCTGGCGGACGCTCGTCACCTTGATGTCAACATTGATACCTGGAAAGTCGATGCCCTTTGCCGAGTTCCCTTTTGGATATGTGTAGCGATCCAATAACGACACTTGGAATTTGTGTTCCAGGTAGGTGCCGACCGCTTTCCCATCGGTCACACCAAACAAGCTCGGTTCTGCATGGCTTGACTCGGCTTCAGCGAATGAACGAGCTTCCTTATGCAAGTCGGCAACCGTCAGGATGGGGTGGAGCTTGATCATAGTATAAACGAAGAGCTAATGGAGCGAGATGGAAGTATCTGGCATACTTGGCGGTGACTGCCAAATCGCGGATGAGTCAGCACGCAAGACAAACTTTGATAAAGGCTGAATGCCGACGCTGTGGATGGGCGTGTGGCTTCACGATAGCAGGGAGAAGAAGGCACGAATAAGTGCGCATGTCCTGAGGGGCGCTACCGTAGGCAGCGAAAGAAATCGGCGCTCCTTGCCGATTGCCTATCCCGCACTTTTTTTCACATGCGTTTATCTCATTGCCTCATAGCACCGCTACTGCTCGACGCGGTGAGTGCGGCCACGGTGCCGGACTTCTCGCGTGAGGTGCTGCCGATCCTCTCGGAGAACTGCTTTCACTGCCATGGGCAGGATGCCAAGGCTCGCAAGGCTGACCTGCGGCTCGATGTCGAAGCTGAGGCGAAGAAGCCCATTGATGGCAAGCCGCCTGTTCTCGCGGGCAACAGTAGCAAGAGCGAGATCATCGCCCGCCTGTTGAGCCATGATACCGATGAACAAATGCCGCCGCCGAAAAGCAATCGCAAGGTGACGCCGGCGCAGATCGAGGTGGTGCGACAGTGGATCGACGCGGGCGCGAAATGGGGCCAGCACTGGGCTTATACCAAGGTTGTGCGGCCAGCGCTGCCGCCTGTGCAGAGCTTCCCAGGCCGACCGCAGAGCACGAATCCCATCGACGCGTTTATCCGAGCCAAGCTCGCCGAGAAAGGTATGAAACCCTCGCCACCTGCCACGCCCGAGACACTCATCCGCCGCCTCTCGTTGGACTTAACGGGGCTGCCGCCGACGGCAGGGGAGGTGGCTCAGTTTGTCGCGCAAATGAGGCAGACAATGAGACTGTCAGACAAGGAGACTGTCAGACCGGAAGTCTCCGCATCGAGCCCCATGCCCTCGTCGTCTGCTCTCCCCGTCTCCTTGTCTGAAAGTCTGAAAGTCTCCCCATCTTCCCACTCCCAGGCTTTGCATTCCCTCATCGACCGCCTCCTCGCTTCCCCTCGTTATGGTGAGCGCTGGGTCTGGGAGTGGCTGGATGCTTCGCGTTATGCCGACAGCAATGGCTACCAGGGCGATAACGACCGCACGGCGTGGCCGTGGCGCGACTGGGTCATCCACGCGATCAATTCCAACATGCCCTACGACCAGTTCACCGTGTGGCAGATCGCCGGTGATCTGCTGCCGCAGGCGACCACCGAGCAGCGCTTGGCCACCGCCTTCGTGCGCAACCACATGATCAACGGCGAAGGCGGGCGCATCCCCGAGGAGAACCGCATCGAGTACCTCTTCGACCAAGCCGAAACCGTGGGCACCATTTGGCTGGGGCTGACGATGCAGTGCTGC
Source organism: Verrucomicrobiota bacterium (assembly GCA_031411235.1). Taxonomy (GTDB): domain Bacteria; phylum Verrucomicrobiota; class Verrucomicrobiia; order Verrucomicrobiales; family Verrucomicrobiaceae; genus JANOAR01. The sequence goes on from JANOAR010000207.1 coordinate 5,810, forward strand.
CGCTGCCATGACCACAAGTTTGACCCGCTGCTCCAGACCGACTACTACGGCCTTGTTGCCTTCTTCAACAGCACGCCTGTGGATGGCCAAGGACGTGGCGGACAGACGGCTCCTGTGCTCGATATGTCCACGCCAGCCGAGGATCAAAAAGTCAAAGACACCCAGGCCAAAGTGGAGCGTGTGGCGAAGGAGGTGGAAGCCTTTGAGCTGAAAAAATACCCCCGGCCCGCAGGCAAGCCACTCAGCGAATCCGAGGCCATCAAGCTCCCTGGCAACTTGCCCGCTACCCTCGCCAAGACCGAGCCCGTGAAGCGCGGTGTCGATGCGCTGCTGGAGGCCAAAAGCTACTTCGACGGCGCGGGCAAAGACCCTGCCTATGCGAACGTGCTCGGCACCCTGCTCGCCGCTGTGCGCGAGCGCAGCTCTGCCGCCAGTCGCGTGACCAAGGTCATGGTCATGGAAGAGCGCAAAGAAGGCCCGCGCGATACCTTTGTGCTTGTGCGCGGAGCCTACGATGCACTCACGACGACCAAGGTCAGCGCCAGCACGCCGGCGATGCTGCCCGCCATGCCGGCGACTTCGCCAAAAAATCGCCTCGGCCTCGCCCAGTGGCTCGTCTCGCGTGATAACCCGCTGACGGCTCGCGTGACGGTGAACCGCTATTGGCAGAGCCTCTTCGGCACGGGCTTGGTGAAGACTGCCGAGGACTTTGGCGTGCAAGGCGAGCGCCCGCTGCACATGGATTTGCTCGACTACCTCGCCGCCGATTTCATGGCTAGCGGTTGGGATGTGAAGCGGCTCATCCGCCTCATCGTCACGAGCGAGACGTATCAGCAGAGCAGCAAAATCATCGCCAACGAACTCGACCCCGAAAACCGACTCCTCGCCCACGGCCCGCGCTTCCGCTTGCCCAGCTTCCTCCTGCGCGATCAAGCCCTCGCCATCAGCGGTCTGCTCGCGCCGCAGCAGGGTGGCCCCAGCGTGCGGCCCTACCAGCCCGAGGGCATCTGGGAGGAGGCCAGTTTTGGCAAGATCACCTACAAGCCGGGAACGGGAGCCGACCTCTACCGCCGCAGTCTCTACACCTTCTGGCGGCGCATCGTCGGCCCCACCATGGTCTTCGACAACGCCGTGCGCCAGACTTGCGTGGTGAAGTCCGCCCGCACCAATACCCCGCTGCACGCGCTCACGACACTCAACGAGCCCACCTTCGTCGAAGCCGCTCGCGCCATGGCACAGCGAGCGCTCACCGACAAAACTCACAGCGATGACTTCGCCCGGCTCACCGCCATCTTTCGCAGCGCCACCGCTCGCCCGCCCAGTGTCAGAGAGTTGCAAACTCTGTTGCTCACGCTGGAGAACCTACGCGCTCAGTTCAGCCAAGATGCGGCAGGAGCCACCAAGCTCTTGCACATCGGCGACTCGGTACCCGCGCCTAGTCTCGACGCCTCCGAACACGCCGCGTGGACGAGCCTTTGCCTGATGATCCTGAACCTTGATGAGGTGCTGACGAAGGAATAAAGCAGCGCTGAATCAAGGCCAAGTGTCGGTGCGGAAGGGGAGGCGGCTTGATCCTAACTGCGACAGTTGGTGTGCGGGACAACATGCGGAGTTTCCTCAACTCCCACGTTGCGTAACATAGGCACTCGCCAACGATGCAGTTGCCCATCCATGCCAGACTCGCCCACGCTCTACCTCACGCCGGAAGGCACGCTGCATCTCGATAGCGAGAGCAATACCAAGCTCATCGTTCGCCTGCGCGATGCGACTACGCCGGGCACGTTGTTGCTCATACTCGCGAGCGATGCCGCCGATGGCGCGCTGGATGAAGACCTCACTTTCTGGCGATCCATGGCACGCGAATTCATCACGCGGCTGTGCCACTTGCCCGGCATCAAAGACGGCGCGTGGCGTGCGGGCCCAGCGCTGCCATCTGAGCCCGAGATCGAAGCGTTGATCCAAAGCGCACCGCCGGTGCTCGGCATGGAATACCTCGTGCCCAGCGTCATCGCAGCGCTGTGGCAGAACATGGTCGAAGCCATCGCTGGCGAAGCATCGAAGCACGGCGACGACATCGAGGCCGTGCTGCGCGAACTGCATCCCGTGTGGCGCACGGTGGGCCGCGTGACGTTGCACCTCGCGGAAAACAAGCGCGACAACGAGCGGCCCTTCGCCTTCCTCGCGACTTATGTGCATCGGCTCAATGCCCGCGCTGAGGCCGAGCACTTGCCGCTCGCTCGCGCTCTAAAAGATCATGCCGCCGATCACGCGATGCTGCGCAGCTTGCTCGCGCCGTTGCAGGCCGCGTCGGAAAAGAGCAGCGTGATCCGCGAACTCATCGCGTCGAAAAAGGTCTTCGCCGCCGCAGCGTGGTCGCCAGAACAAGCCTTCGAGTTCCTCAAGGACATCCCCGTTTTAGAAGACTCGGGCCTGCTGGTCAAAGTGCCCGACTGGTGGCAGAGCAAGCGCCCCCCTACCGCGAATGTGACCCTCACACTCGACTCTGGCGAAGATCATTCCAAGCTCGGTGCAAATGCATTGCTGGGCTTCAACATCAACATCGCCGTCGGCGATGATGCTCTGACGAAGGCCGAGATTGAAGCCATCATGACGAGCACCGCGCCGCTCATTTCGCTGAAGGGCAAGTGGATCGAACCCGACCGCGAGAAGTTGAAACAAGCGCTCAACTTCTGGAACCGTGCGGCCTCGGCCAACAAAGATGGCGTGCCCTTCCATGAAGGTCTGCGCTGGATGGCAGGCTTCGCGGGCGGCATGGGCGGCAGGGCCGATGCCGAGGCAGCAGCGATGATGGCGATGAGCAAAGTCACCGCCGGGCCGAACCTCGCGGCGATGCTCGGGCAGATGCGCAGCGAGACGATGGGCGATGCTGCGAAGCTGCCCGCCGCGCTCACCGCGACGCTGCGACATTACCAAAAGGAAGGGCTCGACTGGCTCAGCTTCATGACCCGCGCGGGTCTCGGTGCCTGCCTCGCCGATGACATGGGTCTTGGCAAAACCCTGCAACTCATCGCCCTGCTCGCGCGTCGTGCCGAGGAGCGGATCGCCACCAAGCAAGCCCCCAAGCCAAGCCTCATCGTCGCGCCCGCTTCGCTGCTGGCCAACTGGCGCAGCGAGATCGAGCGCTGGGCTCCGACGATGAAGCTGCTCATCGCGCATCGCAGCGCCGTGGATAACGACGCCATGATTGCGCTCGCCGCAGGCAGCCACGCAGCGCTGGTGCGCGACACGATTGTCATCACTACCTACACCACCTTGGCCAAGCTGACCTCGTTTGAAAAGATCGCCTGGGACGTGCTCGCGCTCGATGAAGCGCAGGCGATCAAGAACGCGGGCTCGGGCCAGGCGAAGACCGTCAAAGCCTTGAAGCCCGTCGCGCGCATCGCCTTGACCGGCACGCCGGTGGAGAACCGACTCGGCGATTTGTGGAGCTTGTTCGACTTCCTCAATCCAGGGCTGCTCGGCAGTGCCACGGGCTTCGCCAATCACGCACGCACGCTGGCCAAGAGCGGCGGCTACGGCTCGCTGCGCCGCCTCGTGCGGCCCTTCATCCTGCGCCGCATGAAGACCGATCCCAAGGTCGCTCCCGACCTGCCACGCAAGACCGAAATGATCGCCTACTGCGAGCTGAGCAAGAAGCAGAGCCAGCTCTATTTGAAAGCCGTCACGCTGCTGAAAAAAGAACTCAAAGAAGCCGAGGAAGGCATCAAGCGCCAAGGCGTGGTGCTCGGTGCGCTGATGCGGCTCAAGCAAATCTGCAATCACCCCAGCCAATGGAGCGGCGATAAAACCTTCGCCCCCGCCGACAGCGGCAAATTCAGCCGACTCGAAGAGCTGTGCAGTGCCATCGCGGATCGACAAGAGAAGGTGCTCGTCTTCACCCAGTTTCGCGAGATGACCGACCCCATCGCCGACTACTTGGCGAAGGTCTTCGGCAGGCCCGGCCTCGTGCTGCACGGCGGCACGCCCGTGGGCAAACGCGGCGAGTTGGTCGAGCGTTTCCAAAGCCCCGATGGCCCGCCGTTCTTCGTCATCAGCGTCAAGGCAGGCGGCACGGGCTTGACGCTCACCGCCGCCAGCCAAGTCATTCATTTTGATCGCTGGTGGAACCCCGCCGTGGAAGATCAAGCCACCGACCGAGCCTTCCGCATCGGCCAAACGAAGCCCGTGCTGGTGCATAAATTCGTCTGCCAAGGCACGCTGGAAGAGCGCATCGACAAGCTCATTCGCGACAAGAAAAAACTCAGCCGCGACGTGCTCGGCGACGACGACGGCAGCGCCGCGCAGTTGCTCACCCACATGAGCGATAGCGAGCTGCTGGACTTCGTCTCGCTGAGCGGCGAGTGGGTTGGGGAGTAGGGGTGTATGGACTGTGAGGATGAAGATGGCTACTCTCTGCGCCATGTACCTCATCTCGCTCTTACCTTTCCCAAGGACTTGAAGGACTTCATGGCCATCAAGCACTGTCCGCCCCATCACCAAGAATCTTCGGCACCTTCTCCACGAACTTCAGCGTCTCCTCCAGCGTCTCCAAAAACACATCGACTTTGATTGGCTTCGTCAGATACCGGAAGAATCCTGCCTCTAATCCCTTCTCGATGTCGCGGGGGATGGCATTGGCGCTCAAAGCCACGACAGGAATGTGCGCGGTGGCAGGATCAGCGCGGATGATTTTCATCGCTTCGGTGCCGCTGATTCCGGGCAGGTTGATGTCCATCAAGATCACATCTGGCAGATAGCTGCGGGCGAGGTTGATGCCATCGCTGCCGTTGACGGCCGTCAGCAGTCGCAGGTCGGTACGGCGGGCGATGAGCAGCTCAATGAGCTTCAGATTCGCGGGGTTGTCTTCGACGTAGAGCAGCAGGCGCGTTCGCGTGCTTACCGCAGCAGGTGTGATCGCTATCACCGTGCTTTCGGCTTTGATGAATTCGGCACGGGGATCAAGATCCGCTCTCATGTCGATCCAGAACACGCTGCCCACGCCAACGCTGCTCTCCATGCCAATCGTGCCTTGCATGAGTTCTACCAAACGCTTGCTGAAGACGAGGCCAATGCCCGTTCCCTCTTCACCTGTGGCCTCTTTGCCGAGTCGATTGAAAGGCTGGAAGAGCTGCGATTGCATGTCTGGAGACAGGCCGGTGCCAGTGTCCTTGACGCTGATTTTCAAGCGGCTCAGAGGGGTCATCGCGCAGTCCACAACCACGCTCCCACCTTCTCGGTTATACTTGATTGCGTTGGACAGCAGATTGATCAGTACCTGCTTCAAGCGCGTGCGGTCGGCCTTGATAAAACAAGCTCCCTCGAACTTGGGGAAAGTCATCGTGATGCTGCGCTTCTTCGCCTGCGGCTCGATCATGGCTTGGCATTCGATCATCACTTCCGGCAGCGACACGGCCTCCAGCGAGAGCGTCAGCCGCCCCGATTCGACGACTGCGAGATCGAGGATGTCGTTGATCAACTCCAGCAGATACCAGCCCGCGTGTAGGATCTGGTCGATGCTCGCCTTCTGGCTGGTTGTAGGCGGCGGCGCGTCAGACTCCATGAGCTGGGCGAAGCCAAGGATGGCATTGAGCGGTGAGCGCAGCTCATGGCTCATGCTGGAAAGGAAGTCCGACTTGGCCAAACTGGCTCTCTCCGCGATCGCCTTGGCCTTCTCCAGTTCGG
>JANOAR010000208.1:0-23890 GCA_031411235.1 Verrucomicrobiota bacterium
GCTGCTGCACGGCATCGGGTCTGATGCGGACGGCCAATTGGATGCCGACCTACCGGTCGTCACCCGTGATGCCCTGGCCGGGAAGCACGGCGAATACGAGATCGTGCTCGCCAATCCTCCCTTTGGCAAAAAGAGCAGCGTCACCATCGTCAACGACGCGGGCGAGTCCTCCAAGGAAAGCCTCGTGATCAATCGCGATGACTTCTGGGCCAGCACGAGCAACAAGCAGCTCAACTTCCTCCAGCACATTTTTACTATTCTCAAGATGCACGGCCGCGCCGCCGTGGTGCTGCCGGACAACGTGCTCTTTGAAGGCGGAGCCGGAGAAACCATCCGCCGCGAGCTGCTCAAGCAAGCCGATGTCCACACCCTGCTGCGCCTGCCCACCGGCATCTTCTACGCCCAAGGCGTGAAGGCGAATGTGCTCTTCTTTGACCGCAAACCCGCGCAGGAGAAGCCGTGGACTAAGAAGCTCTGGATCTACGACCTGCGCACCAACATGCACTTCACGCTGAAGGAGAATCCCCTGAAGCGCGAGAGCCTGAATGATTTTGTCACCTGCTACCACGCGAAGAACCGTCACGACCGCCACGAGTCCGAGCGCTTCAAGTCCTTCGACTACGACGACCTGATCAAGCGTGACAAGATCAACCTCGACATCTTTTGGCTCAAAGACGACGCTCTCGAAGAATCGGCCAACCTTCCTGCTCCCGGCGTGATCGCCCTCGACATCATGGAAGACCTCCAAGCGGCACTGGAGCAGTTCGCGACGATTGCGGAGGACTTGAAGCAATGAGCAAGTATGGAGAGGCCGCCATCCTCGCAGTGCGAAACTGTGGTCAGAGCACGCCAGTCGATCCCGTCGCCGCATAGCAGGCCGCCGTTTTGGTCTGTCTGCCGACTCTCGAAGGTCAGAAGAAAGGCTGCCCAAGAGGAACATTTCTAGGCCTCTGCGAGGAAGGCGTCGTGGTCGGTGTCCCACGCGGGGCATACACTCGCTCTCGCTTGAACAAGGGCTATGCACTGCGTGCGGTGAAGCTGCTTCAAGGCACACCTTCGCTCGCTGATGACACCCGCGGGTTGTGGCAAGCGGTGATGGCAGGAGAAGCCAAGAGGCCCAATGGGCAGATGGAGGTGGTGGTGGGGCTTTGGGCCGCTGGGCTGATCCGCTGAGACGGTGAGGACATCGCATTAGCCCGTGTTGTGGTCGTAGCCGTATCGGGCGGCAGGTGATCGCATATGCACACATACAACGTCCACCGCCGTAGGCAACTGAGGAGCGTCATGTTTACAACCCAAGAAGCCATACTGAACCGCTTTTACAGCGGGTAAAGCCTACGCCCATGACGGCTCAAAAGGGATCGAAGCCTGAGGCAAAACGGGGCTCAATAGGACTCTAGCATGAGGGTCTCGGGCGGGAGCTTGGGAGGCGTAAGACATGAGTTTCATGAAAACAACTTGCGTAAATTGCTATTATTATGATAATTATAGAATATGGCTCTCAGGCTCTTCTGAGAACCAGCAATAACAACCGTGCTTAACTTATCATCATCTCTATGAATATCTCATCCAAGGATGTCGGAGCCCAGCGCTCCCAGACTCGTGCCTCGCGGCAGGAGAAACCGTCGGCTCCCCACGACATCGCGGGCAGCAACGACAAGCCTGGTGCCAAAACCAAGGCGCAGGCGAACCCCGGCAATGGGCAGGGCCATGGGAGTCGCCAGGGCAATGGCCATAAGGCCGCCAAGGCGACTGCCACAAAGACAGCGGCTCCGCTGGCACTGCCGAAGAGCAGCCGCCCGCGCCTCAAGGCTGGGGCTCCTGCCGGGCAGGCCCGGTATGATGAAAGCTTGCGCTACGGGGAGATTCATTACGTGGCTGATCCAGTCGTGGAGCCAGTGCCTGGTACGGCGAAGGTGAAGCTGGAACTGAGCAGCCGCACGGATCCAGCGCTGGCGGCCCAGGGCGAAAGCCAAGCCGAGGCCATGAATGGGAATCCCTGGTTCCCGACGCCTACGCCTACCGCCCTGGTTTACGGGGCAAAGCTTACGGAGTTCGAAGGGTTCCTGTCGGGCCTGGACAACCTGCGCCTGGAGGCCAAGAACATGACGGAGCAGAAGGATCGGGTGCGCAAGGAACTGGAAGCGCTGATGAAACAGCGCGCTAGCTATGTGCAGATGGTTAGCAACGGCAACTCGGATGTGATCGCTAGCGCCGGTATGGCGATCTGCAATCCGCCCACGCCCGCTGGGGTGCTGCCTGCGCCGCTAAACCTTCGCCTGGAGGTGACCCAGGTATCTGGTGAACTGCTGGCGCGGTGGGACACGGTGTCTGGCGTGAAGAGCTTCGCCCTGGAATGCGCGGAGGTGATCGCGGGGCAACCCCTGGCGTGGGCTGAGGTGAGCCTGGGAGGCAAGCTGTCCTTCCTGTCCAGGCAGCTCATCGCGGGTAAAACCTATGCCTACCGCGTGGCGGCGATTGGCGGCGCTACGGGTAGCAGTGCCTGGAGCCCTGTGGTGTCGCGCATGGCGGCGTGAGGCGAGGCAGGACGGGGGGAACTGGGGAGACGAGGGGACGGGGAGAGGGCCTAAGGTTCAGGGCGACTTCTCTTTTTGTGTCTCGTCACTCCTCAGGTCTCCCCCTCCTGGAGGGGGAGACCTTCAAGCCCAGGGGCACGGGCCTGCGCAGTGCCACCACCGTATCATTAGCCGATGGTTTTCGATGAGAATAACGCTGGAAAACAGGAGCTTGGATCATACACTGCGAGACCCCTCAGCCCTAATTTTCCATGAAACGACTTTTGCTGCGCTTTCTCGCTCTGGGCCTTGTGCTCAGCCATACTTGCCAGACCTTCGCCGATGTGCTGGCGGTCACGCATGCTGACTTCTCCACTGCGGCGCAAGGCACGAACGGCCTTTACTACGGCTACTACGATGGCGCGGACTCCACGACGGCGGCCTTCACGACGGGCACCAGCGGTGCGGGGCTCATGCAGGCGGCGATGGACGGCCCTCGTCCGATCTGGTGGTGGGCGGATGCGGGAAGCGTCAATGCGCCCAGCATCGCGTCGTTTATGCAGCATACGGGGCCTTCCTGGCAGGGATCAAGGCCAGCCGTGCGGCGGTATGTGGTGGGTGCGCCTGGCGAGCCTGCCTTCACGGGCACGGTGCGGGTTGTGGGACGCTATTTTGATCTTAATGGGGGCTCTACCAATGTCTTCGTGGCAGTGGACCCGGATGGCGACGGCGGTCTCTCCGCCCGCACACTGCTGAAACCCTCCACGGCTCTGAACGGACCTACCCCGGTATTTTTTGACTTTACCACGCCTGTGTCGCCGGGCACGACGATCGACTTCGGGGTGCTGCCGAACGGCGAGTATTACTCCGATGCGACCGGAAGCGTGGCATGGGTCGTCACGGAGGACGTGGCGGTGCCAACAAATGTGGTGGCCACCAACTACAGCTCGGCCCAGTTCACCAACAACAGCGCGTCAGAGGAGCCCCGGGGACTGGTGTTTTCTCTCGTGACGGATGGCTTCATCGGTGGCACAGACCTCACCTCCTTCGACACATCGCCCGCCGCAACATACGCGCACGCAGGTCTGCTATATTTGGAGAATACGGGAAGCGGCAAGGTGACGCGGTTCAACTCGGTGCATATCGACATGACGACGAGTGGTGACTTCGCCGAGGTGCCTCACTTGTTCCTACTGCGGCACAACAGTGATCCCGGCAGTCTGAATCCCGCACAGGACGAGCGCTACATCCCGCTTCCAATTACCGGCGTCCGGGTGGCGTCGAATGCAGCCGGTCAGCCGTTTTATCTCTTCGATCTGACCAGTCTGCCGGTAAGCCAGCGCACGGGTTACGGGTTCGCCGTGATGGGACGTGGCACGAATGGTGTGATCGCGGTGGACGACATCTCGGCAGATGCGGTGCGGGTGTCGGACACAGGTTATGCTCCAGCCCCACCAACTTGGGTGGAATACAACGGCCATCGTTATGGAATGTCCTTCACGCGCGGCACTTGGGAGCAGACCGAGACGGAAGCGGTGGGCTATGGCGGGCATCTGGTCTCGCTCAACTCCGCTGCGGAAAATGAGTGGGTGTTCGACGCCCTTGGCCGTGGCCCCGTTACTTTTATCGGCCTTCGGCAGAATCCGCTTCAATCCAATGTAGAGCCAAACGGCGGATGGACGTGGATGGATGGCACGGTGCTGAGCGACATCAACGGCAACAATATCCCCGGTGTTTACAAGAACTGGAATGACGCTTCGGTGGGTGGTAGTGAGCCGAACCACTCCGGTGGTGCTGGCGAGGACTATGGGTGCTTTGCGTCTTCGGTATTTAGTGGCCGCAGCACTTGGGGGGATCTCAAAAATGCGGGTTACCCCGAGACATCCGACTTCCGTGGCATCATCGAGCTGCCCACACCTGCCAGCCCTAGCGACCAAAGAAATCATCAGATCACCGTATCTGGCCAAGCGAACATTTTTGGCGCTGGGCAAGACAATCCCACACCCGCAGTGTCGGCTGGCACGGGTGGTGTCGCCGCACCTTCACTCCCCGTTTATGCCGGAGAAAAAGTGCGTCTCACCTCCAGCAGTGGCTCGGTCAATTCCGGTGCGGAATCCGCTGGGCCAGATGGAGCGCATCACCCTACGCGGCGCTGCGACATCTCAGGGGTGGCGGGGATTTCGGGTTACGTGAACCGGAATAACTCGGCGCATCTGGTGGGCGTCTTCGTCGGTGAGACGCCACTAGCGCAAACGCCTGACCGTCTGGACTTCTCGTCGGATGCTACAGGTGAAGGCTTTGCCACGCTGTCTCCAGGCATCGGTCAGGTGTTCTTCATTGGCGACGGGCTCACACCCGGCGGCAAGGTGCAGGAGTTTGTCGTGCCAGAGGGCGCCACGCGGTTGCATCTTGGCTTCCCAGATGCCTACTCGGGCGACAACACTTATATCTACACTGGCCCTCCGAATATGTACTCGGACAACTCCGGTTCATGGTCGATCCGGTTGGCCGTCACTCCAACCCCGACTCCACAAGTCGCCGCATTTACCTTTCCCGAGGCCGGTGGTCAGCTAAGGCCTGTCGGCGGCACTGGGCCTTACACTTGGTCTATCAGCTCAGGAGAGCTTCCTGCGCATCTGGAACTCAACTCGGACGGAACCATTACTAGCACCGGCCAACCGCGCGTGAATGGCAGATCCAATGTCATCATCGTTGTGACAGACGGCAACAGCAACACGGGCGAGAGGAGTTTCATCATCGAAATCGCTGATCCCATCTCAGCGCCCGCCGGACTAGCAGCGTGGTGGCCGGGGCAGAACACGGTGGCTGAGATCATCGGCGGTGATCACCTCGCTGTCGCTCCGAGCAGCAGTTTTGGCTATGGTCGGGGCAAGGTGGGCCGCGCCTTCTACTTCGACGGCACCAGCCAGAGCCTTCAGAGCGCCGTGGCCACGGATGTGATGAAACATCTGCCGCTGACGATTGAAGCCTGGATCAAACCGGAGGCACGCACGACTGGAACATTGGTCTCTTATTTGCCGACCAACGTCATCGCCAATGACCGGCAGAACTTCGGGGGACATGGCTTTGGTGCCCATCTTTATCCGGACGGCTCCATGCTCAAAGTAGGCATTGAGGGCGCGACGGAGGACTTCCGCACAGTTCCCGGCGTCACGTTCACGGACGGAGCCTGGATGCATGTGGCCGTGGTTTACACCGAGGGCAACGTGAAGACCTACCTCGACGGCGATTTGAAGGACGACTACGACTTTGAACAAGGAGAGCTGAACGGCGGGGACATCATCCGCGTTGGCCGCCACAACGACGACACGGGTTTTGGCTCGCTGCGCTTCTTCAAAGGAGCTATCGACGAGGTGTCTCTTTACCATGCTGCGCTGGATGGAAACCAAGTGCAGACACTTTACCTCTCAGGCACAGGCGGCAAAAAGCGGAATGACGCAGGGGTGGAGTTCTTCACTGGCACCACACAGCAGGCAGGTAGCCTTTGGACCTATGGCACCATTCCCGGCGGCAGCATCGACCCATCGGCGTTTGCCTTGAGTGAAAACTTCGGGACTGCAAGCAATGGGATCGTCTATTGGCAACCATCCGCAGGTGGAGTCACGGCGCTCAATCCCACCGAGACAGTCAGCAATGAATATGGTGCCGGGGGATACTGGATCCGCACACTGCCATGGCAGATCAGGCAGCACCCAGGCAGCGGACGGCCCAACGTCGTTCGATGGACGGCACCTGCGGCGGGCCGATACGCCGTGTGTGGTTCCTTCACCGGACTCGATGAGCATGGCGTGGATACGAGTGGTTATGTGTATCATGAATCTTTGCCCATGACCCAGCTCAACGGTCAGGCGGCCAGTGCGCTCCTCGCCAATGAGTTCATGGGCAATGGACACTCCTTCACCGGTGTCATTGATGCGCAGGCAGGCGACACTGCGGACTTCATCGTCACGGGAGACGCGTCTTTCGACAGCACTGGCACCTTTGCCTCCGTGGTCTATCTCGGCCCTGTGCTGGAGGCTCCGGCCACGCTGACCATCGAGACTGAGACCCCTCCCATGTCCGAGCGCGTGTGGACCTTCCAGACCGAGCGCGCGAACGACTTCCAAGGACTGGCCCTGCGCATCCAGTATGCCGAGGCTGGCACGCCCAACGACTGGCATGACATCGACACCGGCGACGGCTCCAACACGATGCTTGAGCCGGAGCCGGGCGACGATACCTGGACACTGTTTGTTCCCTTCCTGGATCTGCCAGCCGCAGGGAACTACCGCTTCCGCGTTGTCGCTTCCGCCGACGGCTACCTGGACAAGGAGGGACGCGCCTTTGGGGTCGATGCGATGGGCGGCAGCACCAATGACCCGATCGCCATTGGCGTGCCAGGCCAACCGCCACCGCCACCAGCGCCGCAGTCCATGCCTGCCGCCACCAAGATGACCTATACCATTGGCGGCAAGGCCAGCGCCATCACTGCCAAACAAGGCCAGGTGGGTAAGTTCATGATCACTCAGTCAAATCCGCCCGGCACACCCAAACCAGCCATCAAAGTGCAGTGGACTACCACGCCTGCTAATGAGCAAAGCTGGCAGAACGTGGAAAGCCAGGTAGCCACCTACAGCGGGGCAGTGAAAAACGTGAGCACAGCTGTCATCACCACCCCAGAGCTACCTTCCGGAAATGGCATTTACTTCCGCACCCTCACCACGGGAATGGGTCGGCTCGCCACACCCGGCCCCGTAGTCAGCACTGTCTTGAAACCCATCGGTCCTATCAACATAACGCCGGGACCAGTTTGGGAGTATGTTTCCGTCACAGCTTCCTCCACTTCGGACACGACTGGCAAGACCGCTAAAGTTGGTGATGTTATCAGGTATGAAATCACCTTCAAGAACGATGGAGACGCCCCTGCCACCGACGTTCTGGTAAGCCTGCCGGTGCCTGCGGGCACGGTGCTCAAAGGCGGCGAGTCAACCCACCTCAGCACTGTCATCACAGGAACGACGAACCTCAGCACCATCAAGAAACTTTCGTGGGCCATCCCCACCGTGGCCATTGCTGACCCAATAACGAAATACATGACCGTGACTGTCACAGACCCGACCACGCTCAGCGCTATCACCCTGAAGGGCAGCAGCATTGACGTGAAGTCCGATGAACTTGGCACTGCCTTAAACTCTTCCGGGAATCCTCAAGTGTTTCAAAAAGACGTCGTGACGACTCTATTCTCCGCCCTCAGGCTAACGCTGGAAGGCCGTGATGCAGAAGACAATGGTGATCGTGTCGGTATCGCGAAGATGGGACAGGTCATTTACTACTCGCTCAAAGCAGAAAATCAGGGCGGCAGTCAGGTCACCAATGCCACCGTGAGTCTGCGTATCCCTCAGGGCATGACCCTGGAGTATGTGCGCCGTCCCGACAGCAACGGCAACTTCACCGACAGCATTCTCACCACCCCCAGTCCCTCCTCGAATCCCTCTCTCACCCCCTATGTTTACAAGGGACAGCAGCTCATCACTTGGAATCTCGGCACCGTCCCAGGCAATACGTCCCGGGAGATGAAGTTCGCGCTCCGCGTGATGTTTGATCTCCAATCCACGCGCTTCTATAACGGAGTTTACGTCACGAACAGCATCAGCATCGACGACTACAACTTTACTGCCAAGTCAGGCATAAAGACCCTCAAGGCATTCGCCAGCAAAGGCACCCCGGTCACCGCGCTGTTGAGTGACGAATGGTATGCCACACGCGCACCGAATCTGGTCCTGACCAAGACCGCTTTCGCAGATGGCCAGGCATTTGGCAGCCTCTCGCCCGCCGTGGAGCGCTTGCCCAATGGACAGCCCAACCCGCAGCTTCTCACCACAAACATCCCCGGTATCGGAGTGGCGGCGGCCCCGCACAAGGACACGCGCGTCACCTACACGCTGAACTGGGCCAACAAATACTACCCACCGCCACCCGCAGGACAGAGCCCGCCGGATAACCGGCTGCCTGCCACCGCACGGAACGCGGTCATCCATGAGGAAATCCCTGCCAACACCACTTTCGTGGGCTTCCTGCGATTGAACGATACCCCAGTGACCTCCGCCTTCGGCTTCACCTTCCGCACCAAGGACGGCTACGTCGTCCCCAGCGGTGGCGAACCCTTCACGGACAAGGCTCCGTTCAATGGAAGGCGTGATACCACCGAGACCTACACCGACACCAACGGCAACAAGCGCTACGACGCCTTCACCGACACGCGCTTCATCGACTATGCCATTGGATCCCTGGCAGCCGGTGCCACGGGCAAGCTCACCTATGACGTCATCGCCACCGGCCTGGAGGGCAACCCCATCGTCAGTCGCGCGGAAGGAGCCATCATTCCCGCTCCCGTGGGCGGCGTGTATTACCAGGGCTACTCCATCTGGTGCGAGAACCGCTATCAGGCAGGCACGACCACGCCGGAAAAACTGGTTGGCATGATTTCCCGCCCAGTTCGCATTGAGCCGCCAGCCATCACGGCGGGAAGCCCGGCAGCCCTCCAGCCTGCGCAGGGACAAAACACCAAGTTAGAGATCGGCTACAAGGTCTCCGGCGTGTCCAATGCCACCCTGCAGGACTACCTGCTCACCGTCACCGTGCCCAAGCCGTTGACGGTCGTTTCCACCGGACGCACTGGCATGGTGAATAGCAGCCTCGCCATCGGCAGCACGTTGCGAAGCTTGCGCGGCTATTATCCCGACCAGACTTCCCCGTCCTTCCGACGTGGCGAGTCCGCTCCCACCATCACCAACCGCACCAATGACACGCTGGTGGTCTTCAGGCTGGGCGGCCTCATCGGTGGCCAAAGTGGAGCCGTGGGGCTGGAACTCCAGCTCCCGGCAGACCTTCCCAAAAGCCTCTTCGACGTCGAAGGCTACCTGAAGGTCAAGTCCTACGAGATCAGGGCAGAAATGAGCCACAAAACGGTCGGCACCACCGTGGTGCGACCCGCCTCCGGCATGATCATCATCGAGCCCGCATTGGAGGCAGTCTCCACATCCTCGGTGGCAGCAAAAACTGTCCCTTCGATTGGCGACCTGCTCAAGCCCACGACCCGCATGTTCCTCGGCCGCACCTATCCCCTCAGCGTCCGCGCTGACGGATCAACTTTCGATATGATCGTCTTCTTCGGCAATGCCACCAACACGGCGCTGCAGGGAGGGAAGGTCACCATGAACATCCCGCCTGGGCTCACGCTGAAGACCCAGACACCCGTGGTTTACTACTACACCGGCACCACACCCGCGGGGGACAATCTGTACGAGCGCGACAACGTGGCCCAGGTCAGCAACGGCAAGTTCACCATCGAAACCCTGGATATGACACCGCACACCATCGCGGCGGTTCTCCTCACCTTTGAAGTAAGCAGCAGTATCCAAGGCAACACCATTGAAGACGGCAGCCTCAGCGTAGAAACCCAGAATGCCAGCACGAAGACCGCCACGCGAATGTGCATCGGCATCCAGCGCGACAACTTCTTCGGCAACCTCTTCAATGCTATCCTTGGCCCGCTGTTCAACGGCATGAGCGAAGCCGTTGCCAATCTGCTGCGACCCGCCAACGAGCGCCTGATCACGGTCAACTCCCGCACCATCAGCATCGTCAACGCAGACTTTGTGCATCTTCTCAACGGGAGTGTCATCATACCGCTGAAAGGAGGCCGGACTGCCGCGATCGGGCCGCCCGCCAACGTTCTGGCCGGAGTAGGCTGCATCCTTCAGGACGACGGCGGCATCCGCATTGCCGCCGCTCATAATTCCGTTTCTGGCTTCAAGATCACAGGCATCTCCACCACCTTTGGTTCCAACCAGACCTGGAGCCCGTCTGCGATCCTGGAAGGCTTGGGCGGCACCGGTTTCGCCAACCTCGTCGCCGCAGGTGGAGGCAACCTCGTTGCCGCAGGCGGGGGCAACCTCATCGGGTTGGATGGCAGCACGCTCATCAACAACAACACCGGTCTTGGCGCGGGTGCCATCGCCTTCCGTGGCCCCACCCTGGTCGCCGCAGGCGGTGGTAACATGGTCGCCGCAGGTGGTGGTAACATGGTCGCCGCAGGCGGTGGCAACCTCATCGGACTGGACGGTAGCACGCTCATCGGGCTGGATGGTAGCACGCTCATCGGGCTCGACGGAGGTAGCTTCAAGCTCGGAACCACCAATCTCGTTGCGGCAGGTGGTGGCAATCTCGTCGCCGCAGGTGGCGGTAATCTCGTCGCCGCAGGTGGTGGCAACATGGTCGCCGCAGGTGGCATGAACTTCAGTGCTACGGCAACCGCAGCCTCTCTTCAGTCCGCTGCCGCAGGCATCGCCTCCCAAAAGCTGGCCGGTGCCGGTCTCATTCCAGACCTGTCCAGGATCAACATGCAGGGTATCCTCAGCCATAACGGCGGTCAGATCCTCAGTCACAACGGAGCGCTGTTTATCTCACCGTGATCACAGCCAACGACACGCTGAGGTTCAGAACCACGGCGTGGCCTTGTTTGCCCCACAAGTAGGCAAGGCGTGCGCGCATGCACGCCTTGTGTGTGCGGAAATGCGGCGGTGTCATCGCAGCGTTGTGTTTGCCATGAGCGGGCTCGACCCCACCTCCAGACGCCCCTTTTATAGCCTTTTATCACGCCCCAGGCACAGAGCCATCAGGGATTGAGACTCGTCACTCCTGGAGGGCGGGCTATTCCTTCCGGAGGGAAAGCCAGTCGTGCAACCACTGGCCGACACAGTGATCTCCTCTGCGAAAGGCAATCTCATGGATTTGGCTTGGCTAGACTAGCCTGAGTCCTCACACTCGCGCCCATGCGTGCCTTGATCTGTCTTCTTGGATGCACTGCCCTGGCTGCGGCGGTGGAAGTTGAAACCCAACCGTTTATGGCGGCGCTTCGACCGTTGATGGATGCCACGGACTCGCAGGGGGCGCCGTTTAGCGCGGTCGAAAAGACGGCGCTGGAGAAGTGCATCAGCTCGCACACAGCGGACGATGTGGCCAAGGCTCGCGCTATCCTGGATGCGCACTGTTTGTTCATCGTGAACATCAATCCCGAGCAGCGTATGAAGGTGGCGGCGGGGCCGGCGAAGCCTGAGCTGGATGAGGCGGGCTGGCGGCAGTTCCTGGTGCGCGTGGACAACGACGCGGGCGTGACCGCGCCGCTAAAATGCAGCAGCCCGTTTGCCAAGGTGGCGTATGTGCCCGGCTCGCCGCAGGTGGCTCCGAATGCGCAGCCGAAAGACCCTGGGCTGCCTGCACTGGAGGCCCGCTGGCTGGACATGCAGATGTTCGACGCGCCGCCCCTGAAGCCCACGCTCGGCGGCCTGGGTGTGGAGTATCGTCTCATCCAGCTCTACAGCCGCGATGCGGGGAAGCGTGAGGCGAGCTTCTCTTTCGACACGGGCCAGGGCACGCAAGACCTCGCCTTCCGCAATGAAGTGAGCCTGCTCTTCACCTGCCGTCCAGCGCGCGCAATCACGCTGCACATCATCGACGAGCATGGCAAGCCCTGCACCGCCTCGCTGCTGATTCGTGACAAGGCGCTGCGCGTCTATCCCTCCCAGATCAAGCGCGTCGCGCCAGACTTCTTCTTCCATCCGCAGGTATATCGCATGGATGGCGAGGTGCTGCGGCTGCCGGATGGCGAGTATGACATCGCCTTCCAGCGCGGCCCAGAGTCGCTGCTCATTAACAAGCACCTGAGCGTCAACGCGGACTCCAAGGAGTTGAGCTTCCAAGTGCAGCGCTGGGTCGATCCTTCGTTGCTCGGCTGGTGGAGCGGCGATCATCACATCCATGCCGCCGGCTGCGCGCATTACTCCGTGCCGACCATGGGTGTCCATGCGCCGGACATGGCGCGGCATTGCCAGGGCGAGGACTTGAAGGTGGGTGCGAACCTCACCTGGGGGCCGTGCTTCGACTATCAAAAGCAGTTCTTCACGGGCGCTGAGGACAAGGCATCGAGCTATCCCTTCCTGCTGCGCTACGACGTGGAAGTCAGCGGCTTTGGCTCGCACAAGAGCGGCCATCTCTGCCTCTTGAAGCTGAAGGAGCAAATGTATCCCGGCGGCGACAGCACCGATCACTGGCCCACCCTGTGCCTGAACACGCTGAAGTGGGCGAAGAAGCAAGGCGCGCTCGTCGGCCCCGCGCACAGCGGCTGGGGCCTGCAACCGCTGGCTGCCGATGATCCCGCGCGCGACAAGCCCTATAGCTTAAAGAACGCCTCCGCCACCGACGCGCTGCCGAACTACATCGTGCCTCCCTTCAACGGCATCGGCGCTAACGAATACATTGCCGACGTGACCCATGAAGTGCCCGGCCCCGATGGCAAGCTGGTGCCTGCCGTGGACTTCCTCTCGATGGTCGATACGCCCGCGCCGTGGGAGCTGAACATCTGGTATCACACGCTCAACGCCGGCTTCCGCACCCGTGTCAGCGGCGAGACGGATTTTCCCTGCATCTACGGCGAGCGAGTGGGCCTTGGCCGTGCCTACGTGAAGCTGGACGGCAAGCTCAACTACGATGCCTGGTGCGAGGCCATCCGCGTTGGCCGCGCCTATGTGAGCGATGGCCGCAGCCACCTCATGGAGTTCAAAGCCAACGGCCTCGGCATGGGTGAACAAGGCAGCGAACTGCGCCTCCCGAAGCCCGGCAAAGTCACGCTCACCGTGAAGGTCGCCGCGCGTTTGAACGAGCAGCCTGATCCCACGATGCGCAGTCGCAAGTCGTCTGAGAAGCCCTTCTGGGACATCGAGCGTGCGCGGGTTGGCGACACGCGCGATGTGAATGTGGAAGCGCTCGTGAACGGCGAGTCCGTGAAGCAGCACACGCTTGCCGCCGATGGCCACACGGAAGACATGACCTTCGAGGTGGACATCAAACGCAGCAGTTGGGTGGCGCTGCGCATCTACCCGTCCTCGCACACCAACCCGGTCTTTGTGATCGTCAACGACAAGCCCATTCGCGAGAAGAAGAGCATTGAGTGGTGCCTCGCCGGTGTGGATCAATGCTGGTCACAGAAGGAGAAGCTGATCGACGAGAAGGAACACGCGGAAGGCGTGGCTGCGTATGAGCACGCGCGGCAGGTGTATCGCGCGAGGCTGGCGGAGGCGCAGGAGTAGCGGTGTATAGGGTTTTCCTCAATGGTAGTGGCCTCGCCTCCACGTCCTTGCTTTCCCTGGGATTCAGGCGGAAGAAGCAGTCCACCTCAATTCAGTCTTCACATGAAATCGAACTCGCTCATCACACGCCGCAGCTTTCTCGGCACAGCCGTCGCAGCCGCTACCAGCTTCACGCTTCCCCATCGCGCTTCTGCCGCCGCCAAGCCCAACTCCGTCTTCAACGGCGTGCGCATCGGTTGCATCACGTATAGCTACCGCAGCATGGCGAAGACAGCCGAGGAGACGCTCAAGGCGCTGCTCGACGACGGCCTCAGCGAGACCGAACTCATGGGCGGGCCGATCCAGGACTTCGCTGGCATCAAAGGCAAAGCCACCGACGCGGAGCGTGAGCAGCAGCTCGCGAAGTGCCGGGAACTGCGGAAGATGTATAACGATGCGGGCGTCAACATTCACATCCACAAGATGGGCTTCGGTCAGTCGGATGAGGAGATTGACTTCAGCTTCCTCGTCGCCAAGGCGCTGGGCTGTACCGGCGTGACCACCGAGCGCAATGCCATCCTCGCCGCGCGCGTCGCGCCGTTTGCCGACAAGCACAAGATCTGGGTCGGGTTTCACAATCACACGAACAACCTGCCCGAGATGGAGCAGCACGATGCCATCCTGGATCTCGGCCAGTTCATCGGCTTCAACCTCGACATCGGCCACTACGTCGCGGGCACGAAAGGCAAGTCACCGATCCCCGTGCTGGAGAAGTATCACGACCGCATCGTGAGCCTGCACCTGAAGGATCGCACCGCCGACGGCGGCAACGTGCCGTGGGGACAAGGCCAGACACCGATCAAGGAAGTGCTGCAGTTGATGCGCAAGGAGAAGTGGACTTTCCCCGCCGAGATCGAACTGGAATACCAGATCCCCGAAGGCTCTGACGCAGTGAAGGAAGTGGCGAAGTGCGTCCAGTATTGCAAAGAGGCGCTAGCGTGAGGGTGGCTCACGTCGGAATCATTCGCGAACGGATCATCCACTGGTTGCTTGAGGTAGCGGCGGTAGAAAGTGGCTGAATCCACTGTCGTCTCGCCCCACACCCGCTGGTAGTCTAAGGTTTGAGCAATCAAGCAAATGGCCTGGAGCAATTGAATGCCGACAAACTTCACGTTCACAAGACGGCTCGCGATGCGTGGATGAACAAAAAGAAAATCCAACGCGAGGTGATGATGCCAGGTGCGGCGGAGCATCGCGCCGCCCAGCGTGCCGCGAAACCACTCTGATGTGATCTTGAGATGGAAACAATACTCCCCTGCGGTTCATCGATGATCATTCGTTGGAGGTCTGGCAAGGTAAGCGCAGCACAATGGGTGTCGCGGTAGTGCCTCCAGCGTTTGGCGGCCAGCAAAGCAAACTCGCGTGAGTCCGTTGCGCGGCCATGCATGACTTTGTCGTCAAGCGAAGGCATCTGCCATCGGGTGGTTGAGACGACATCTGCGCTGTCCGCAAAGTCGAGCCTGGCATCCGCTGGTGTGTCGTAATGGAAGACGGCGAAATTTACCGGCATGACTGGCTCGAACTTGGGCGTGGGATTGAGTCGTTAGCTGTGATACTTCTGCAGCGTCCTTACCTGCACTTCACTTCATTGCAGTGACTTGAAGTATTCCACGACCTTGAAGTCGATAGGCGCAACTTTGCGATGCGACAGGCCTGGGAATTGCTGGCATAGCTACTGCTACGTAAAAATTTACACCCCACCACGAATGCCCCAGTCATCATCTGCCGAACCGCTCAGTAAAAATGTCCACCTCCTCAACTGGATCACGAAAATGGTCGCGCTGTGCAAGCCTGAGCGCATCCACTGGGTCAATGGGTCGCAAGAGGAAAATGATGAACTCTGCGCGGAGATGGTGGCGAGTGGCACCTTCATTAAACTGAACGACGAGCTGTGGCCGGGCTGCTTCCTTGCTCGCTCTGACCCCAGCGATGTGGCGCGTGTGGAGGATCGTACTTTTATATGCAGCCACTCGAAGGAGGCGGCGGGGCCGACGAATCACTGGGTCAATCCTTTCGAGATGAAGCAGAAACTGCGCACGCTCTTCGATGGCTGCATGAAGGGCCGCACGATGTATGTGCTCGCCTTCAGCATGGGGCCGCTGGGTTCGCCAATGGCGCAGATAGGCGTGCAGCTCACCGACTCGCCGTATGCGGTGGTGAATATGCGCATCATGGCCCGTATCGGCACGGCGGTCTTTGATCTTATTGATGACTCAAACAAACGTGTGGTGCCGTGTATGCACACCGTGGGAGCCCCGCTGGGCGAGGGCCAGCCAGACGTGGCGTGGCCCTGCAACAAGGAGAAATACATCGTCCACTTCCCCGAGACTCGCGAGATATGGAGCTATGGCTCGGGCTATGGTGGCAATGCTTTGCTGGGCAAAAAATGCTTCGCCCTGCGCATCGCATCAGCCATGGCCCGCGATGAGGGCTGGATGGCCGAGCACATGCTCATCCTCGGCGTCGAGGATCCCGAGGGCAAGAAAACCTACGTCGCGGCGGCTTTCCCCAGCGCCTGTGGCAAGACCAATTTCGCCATGCTCATCCCACCGAAACATTTTGCCCAGCAGGGGTGGAAAGTCTGGACGGTGGGCGATGACATTGCCTGGATCAAGCCGGGGCCGGATGGCCGTCTCTACGCGATCAATCCCGAGGCAGGCTTCTTCGGCGTTGCGCCCGGCACTGGGCATCGTACCAACCCCAATGCGATGATTTCCCTGGCGAAGAACACCATCTTCACCAACGTCGCGCTCACGCCCGAAGGCGGTGTCTGGTGGGAGGGCATGACCGATACGCCACCTGCTTCCGCCATCGACTGGCAAGGCAATGAGTGGACACCCGCGCTGGGGATGGAGAAGGGCATCAAAGCCGCGCACCCAAACTCGCGCTTCACCGCGCCCGCCTCCCAGTGCCCGACCATGGATCCCGACTGGGAGAAGCCTGAGGGCGTGCCGCTCAGTGCGATCATCTTCGGTGGTCGCCGAGCCACCACGATGCCGCTCGTTTACCAAGCGTTTAATTGGAGTTGCGGCGTTTACACCGGAGCCACGATGGGCAGCGAAATGACTGCCGCTGCGGCGGGCACCATCGGCAAAGTGCGGCGCGATCCCATGGCCATGCTGCCCTTCTGCGGCTACAACATGGGCGACTACTTCCGCCACTGGATCTCCATGCAGCGCACGCTCAGCGAGACGCCACGCATCTTCCATGTGAACTGGTTTCGCAAAGACGACGAGGGCAAGTTCCTCTGGCCTGGCTTCAGTGAAAACATGCGCGTGCTGAAGTGGATCGTGGATCGCTCCAATGGGCACGGGAAGTCCAAGGAGACGCCCATCGGCTGGGTGCCACACTATGAGGACATCGACTGGACGGGGCTCGACTTTTCCCAGGAGAAATTCGAGGAGTTGCAACGCTTCGACCGCGCGGCATGGCGCAGCGAGATCATCGGTCACGAAGAGTTATTCCTCGACCTGCATACTCATTTACCCAAGGAGATGATCTATGAGCGCGAGCTGCTGATCTGCCGCATGTGACGTGCGCTATGACTGCATAGTACCAGGAGCTTGAGTGAGTCGGTTGAATTCGGGGTTTACTCGCGGGGCTAGTTTTCCTAGCATCGCCGCTTTATGCCTTACCTGCTCGCTCTCCTCTGCCTCGTATCCCTGATCCTCCACGCTGAGACACCCGCTGGCTTTTACCGTGCCCCAGCGCTGCATGGCGATAAACTTGTCTTCGTATCTGAGGGCGATCTCTGGCGAACCTCGGCGCAGGGTGGTATGGCGTCGCGCCTCACTACCCATGCGGGTAGCGAGAGTCTCCCGGCTATCTCGCCCGATGGCAAATCTCTTGCCTTTAGCGCCGCTATCGAAGGCCGTTTCGAGTTATACACCATGCCGCTGGAAGGCGGGCTACCCGTGCGGCGCACCTATGATGACAGCCAGCCACGAGCCATCACCTGGACGCCCGAGGGCCGTATCCTCTATGCCACGGATCGCTTCAGTACGCTGCCTGATACTCAGTTGGTGACGCTGGATACGAAGTCGAATGAGCGCAAAACGCTGCCACTGGCCCAAGCCAGTGCAGGCTGCTACGGCGATGACGGCACATTGTTTTTTGTTCGCCTGCCGAAGCAAGGTTCCGCCACCAAGCGCTACCGCGGTGGCTGGATCGAGAACCTGTGGAGCTACAAGGAAGGTGATGCTGAGGCGACGCAACTGGAGCCCAAAGACACGAGCACCAGCAGGAATCCCATGTGGTGGAGCGGCAGGCTCTACTTCGTCAGTGATCGTGATGGCATGATGAACCTCTGGTCTATGAAGCCCAATGGCAGCGATGCCCAGCAGCATACGCGCCACAAAGACATGGACGTGCGCAACCCCTCGCTCGATGCAGGCCGCATCGTCTATCGACTGGGGGCCGATTTGCGCCTGCTCGACCTCGCCAGTGCAAAGGATTCCCCCATCAGCATCCAACTCACCACCGACTTCGATCAACGTCGGGAGCAGTGGGTGAAGAAGCCCTTCGAGTACCTCACGAGCTGGCACGCCTCGCCGAATGGAGATCGCGTGGCCCTCACCGCTCGCGGCGAGGTCTTCGTCTCCACCTTCAGCCCAGGGCGGCTCGTGTCGCTTCCGCGCAAGGAAGGCGTGCGCTACCGGGCCGCGACCTTCATGCCCAATGGCAAAGATTTGCTCCTGCAAAGTGATGCCAGCGGCGAGATCGAGTTCTGGAAAGCACCCGCCAATGGCAGCGCCGAGCCGCAGCAAATCACCAGCGACGGCAAGCGTTTTCGCTTCACTGGCAAGCCCTCGCCCGACGGCAAATGGATTGCCTGGGCCGACAAAGACTTGCAACTCTGGGTGCGCGACTTGGAGAAGAATGTCTCAAAGCTGATCGCCACCAATAGCAATGACGACACCTTTTCAGACTTCGAGTGGTCGCCGAATTCGCAATGGCTCGCCTTCGTCGATACGGCCCCCAACACCTACCAACAGATCAAGCTCTACCACCTGAGCACCGCGCTCACTGTGACCGCGACAACCGACCGCACCAACAGCTACAACCCCGCCTGGTCGCGCGATGGCAACTGGCTCTACTTCCTCAGCGACCGCGAGTTGAAGACACTCGTGCAGAGCCCCTGGGGCCAGTTGCAGCCCGAGCCCTTCTTTACCGACCGCACCAAAATCTACATGCTCGCCCTGCGCAAAGGAGCCAAGTCGCCCTTCCGCCCAACCGATGAACTGAGCACTACCCCAGCGCCCGCGAAGAGCACATCATCCGCTCCGTCAAGCCCCACCAAGTCGCGCCTCGAAGACCTCGTGAAGCCCATCGTCGAGAAGCTCATCAAAGACCAAACTAAGCAGGCAGAGCCCACGAAAGATGCGCCCAAGGAAGCGCCTAAACCTGCCGACAAACCCGAGGTCAAAAAAGCCGAGCCTACCAAACCTATCGACCTCGGTATCGACGTGGAAGGCCTCATCACTCGCCTCGAAGAAGTGCCCGTGGCCGCTGGTAATTATGACCACCTGCAAGTGGGTGAGAAGCACCTCTTTTATACCAACAAGCCCACCTCATCGACCAGCAAGACGTGGCTCATGCGCTACGACATCAGCAACAAAAAGCACTCGCCTGCGGACTTCGCCGCCGACGTCACAACCTACGAACTCTGCCCCAAAGACAACAAACTGGTGCTGCGCAAAGGCGATGCCTTCTGGCTCACCGATGCCGCTGGTACCGTGCCTGCCGCCTTGACCGACAGCGCTGAACTCAGCGGCTGGAGCTTCCCCATCACGCCCCGCGAGGAGTGGCTGCAAATTTACCGCGAGTCCTGGCGCATGATGCGCGACTACTTCTATGATCGCGGAATGCACGGCCTCGATTGGCCAGCCATGCTGAAGAAATACGAGCCACTGGTGGAGCGCGTCACCGAGCGCTCCGACTTGAATGAAATCCTTTCCGACCTGCATGGCGAACTCACAACCCTGCACATTGTCGTGCGGGCGGGCGATGATCGCGATGTCCCCGACATCATCGAAACCGCGACACTCGGTGCCCCGCTGCAACGCGACGATGCCGCTGGCGGTTGGCGCGTCCAACACCTCTGGCAGACCGACCCCGATTACCCGCATAAAATCAGCCCGCTCGCACGCCCCGGCGTCGAAATAAAAGAAGGCGACATCATCACCAAGATCAATAGTCGCAGCACCCTCAGCGTCGCCCATCCCGATGCCCTGCTGCGCAATCTCTCGGGCAAACAAGTGCTGCTCGACGTGAAGACAGGCGACAAATCACGCCAAGTCATCATGGCCCCCATCACCAATGAAGCCCATACCAACATCCGCTACGATGAATGGGAATACACCCGTCGCCAAAAGGTTGAAGCGCTGGGTAAAGGTAACATCGGCTACGTCCATCTGCGGGCGATGGGCGAAGACGATATGGCCCAATGGGCGAGGGATTTTTATCCCCAGTTCAAGCGCCAGGGACTCATCATCGACATGCGCCACAATCGCGGCGGCAACATCGACTCGTGGGTGCTGGAGAAGCTCATGCGCAAGGCGTGGAGCTATTTCGCGCGGCCTGTTGGCGAACCCAACTGGAACATGCAGTATGCCTTCCGTGGTCACCTCGTCGTCCTCTGCGATGCCAAGACCGGTAGCGATGGCGAAGGCTTCAGCGAAGGCTTCCGCCGCCTCGGCCTCGGCAAGATCATCGGCACACGAACCTGGGGCGGCCAAATCTGGCTCAGCGCACAAAAATGGCTCGTTGATTCCGGTTCAGCCACCGCCGCCGAGATGGGCGTGTATGGCCCCGAGGGGAAATGGCTCATCGAAGGCGAAGGGGTGCTACCCGACATCGTCGTGGACAACCTTCCCCACCAGACGTTCCTCGGCGGCGACACCCAGCTCGAAGCCGGAGTCAAACACCTCCAAGCGCTCATCACCAAAGACCCACGCCCCGTCGCTCCCGTGCCACCAAGACCGAAGAAGTACTTCAGCAACGACGACAAAAAATAACACCAGCGTCTCCGTCCAAATCGCCTTCCCATCGGTGTCTATTCGTGTTCATCCGTGGTTGCTCAGGTCAACCCATCGAACCGCCCATCGCCCCCTCGCCCTCCATGAAACCCCTCTACCTTTGCCTCCTCCTCGCCGCCACTTTTGCTAAAGCCGAAGACACCGCTACTTTCCGCGATCTCTTCAATGGCAAAGACCTCGCAGGCTGGGTCGATGTGAACACGAGCAAGGAGACGTGGAGCGTGCGCGATGGCCTGCTCGTTTGCAGCGGGCTGCCCATCGGCGTGATGCGCTCGGAGAAGCAGTATGAGAACTTTGTTTTGCACATCGAATGGCGGCACATGCAGGCCGGGGGAAACTCCGGCGTATTCGTCTGGAGCGAGGGCACCGCAGCGCCCGGTAAAGAACTGCCCAAGGGTATGGAAGTGCAGATGCTAGAGCTGCAATGGCCCTACCTGAATCCCGAGAAAGATGGCAAGCCTCGACCCCTCGGCTACGTGTCGGGCGAACTCTTCGGCGCGAACGGCCTGGAAGCCACGCCGGACAATCCGCGTGGTCGCCGCAGCATGTCCTATGAGATGCGCTGCAAGGGCAAAGGCGAATGGAACACCTATGACGTCGTCTGCGTGGACGGCACGGTGAAGCTCTCGATCAATGGCAAATTCGTCAATGGCGTGAGCCATTCGACCGTGAAGAAAGGCTACCTCTGCCTCGAATCCGAAGGCGCGGAGATTCACTTCCGCAACATCCGTCTTCTCGAACTGCCGTCGGGCATCACGACGCCCGAGCAAGTCGCGCCCGTGGTGGGGAAGTGATGTAGCCCAGGCCTTCCGAGACTGTGTCAAAACCCCTTGAGTCCGCTATAAGTTGGCGGCAGAGAGCGGGGCATGAGTTTCTTCATCGTGGGCGAGGATCGGCAGCAGACATGGATGCTGCCGCAGAGCGTGGAAGACTATGTCAGTGAGGACAACCCCGTGCGCTTCATTGACGCCTTTGTGGAGGGGCTCGACGCGAAGCAGATCGAGATGGGGGTGCCGCCCGCGGCCACCGGGCGATTTGCTCAAACTGTACCTCTACGGCTACCTCAACCGCGTGCGCTCCAGCCGCGAGTTGGAGCGCCTCACGCACCGGAACCTGGAGGTCATCTGGCTGCTCAAGCGCTTGCGGCCCGACCACAAAACCATCAGCGAATTCCGCCGCGCACACCGCCCGGCGTTCAAGCAGGCATTCCGCCAGTTCAACGTCATGTGCCGCGACTTGAAGCTCTTCAGCGCCGAGATCGTGGCCATTGACGGCAGCATCTTCAAGGCCGTGAACTCGAAGGCGCGTAACTTCACCCTGACCAAGCTCGAAACCCTGCTCAAGGCCGTGGACACGGGCATCGAGCGCTACCTCAAGGAACTCGAACTCAACGACGCGCCTGAGGAGAACCCCGGCGCGGCCACCAGCGGCACCAAGGCCGCGAGCAGCAAGGATTTGGCCGCCAAGCTGCAATCGCTCAAGACCAGCAAAGAGCGCTACGCGCAAATGCTCACGCAACTGGAGCAAAGCGGGCAGAGCCAGATCTCGCTCACCGACGCGGACGCACGTTTGATGAAGAAGAGCACAAGCAAGGACAGCATCGTCGGCTACTACATCCAGAGCGCCGTGGACGCCGGGCACCACCTCATCGTGGACATCGAAGCGACCACGCAAGGCAACGACCAGGGCCAGCCAAGCCAAAACCCAGCAACTCACCATATCGGCCTTTTCCGCCTGCCAAAACATCGCCACGGGCACGTCTGCAAAGGTTGAGCTTGTTTTGACACAGTCTCTTCCAGCCTGGGTTCCCCATAGCCTCGCAGAGTGAACCCAAGCCCCTGCCCGTGCGCCCCGCCCCGCCGCGTGCTCCAGCCTCCCTTGGGGAAACGCTTCCCGCAGCGAAGAAAACGCTTCCCGCAGTGGCCTCCCACCCCGGCGCAGGTCTGGCGCACTGCGCCGTACCCATGGCACGCTGCGCCGTACCCATGGCGCGCCGCGCCGTACCCGTGGCGAGCTGTGCCGTACCCGTGGCGCGCCGCGCCGTACCCATGGCACGCTGCGCCGTACCCATGGCACGCTGCGCCGTACCCATGGCGCGCCGCGCCGTACCCATGGCGCGCCGCGCCGTACCCATGGCGCGCCGCGCCGTACCCATGGCACGCTGCGCCGTACCCGTGGCGCGCCGCGCCGTACCCATGGCGCGCTGCGCCGTACCCATGGCACGCCGTGCCGTACCCATGGCACGCTGCGCCGTACCCATGGCACGCTGCGCCGTACCCGTGGGAATCATTTCCCGAGTCGAGGAAACCCAAACCCGAGGGCAGAAAACCCTTTCCCCAGCCCAGGAAACCTTTTCCCGAGTCCAGGAAACCCGTGCCGGAGTCGCATCAAGCCCCCCGCTTCCCCCGTCCAGCCCTAGTGCCATCAGGATAGGAACGCCACCGCCCACGCAGCAAGCCGGAGGAGCCCCTCGCACTTCCGAGAAACTTCGCCCAGAAGCGCCGCCGTTCCGCTTCCCTCCTCCCCTCCTGCTCCCAGTCTCCACCACTCCCAGTCTCCAGGTCTCCCAGTCCCCAAGTCTCCCAGTCCCTCCCCACTCCGCCCCCCGCACTTTTCCTGAGAAAGACTTGCCCCCATCCTCATCTCTCGCTCTGATGATGAGCGCCCTACCTGCACTTTCCCGATGCCACCCAAAGCCAAGCCCGCCTCCTCTAAAGACTCGTCCGCTAACCTCGGCTTCGAGGCCAAGCTCTGGCTCACCGCCGACACCGCCATGCGCGATAGCGCAATGCCTCCACGCGAAGCCATCCTGCGGAGCCTGAGCGAAGCGAAGGATAACCTGCGCACCCCAACCCTTTCCGCCGCTTAACTCATGGCCCGCAAACTCACCACCGAGACCTCGACCGCCAACCTGGGCTTTGAACAAAAGCTGTGGTTAACGGCGGACAAATTGAGGAACAACATGGACGCGGCGGAATACAAGCACGTCGTCCTCGGCCTCATCTTCCTCAAATACATCTCCGACACGTTCGAGGAGCACCGCGCCAAACTTCTCGCCGGCAAAGGCGACTACGCCGGGGCCAATGCCGAAGACCCCGACGAATACAAAGCCGAGAACGTCTTCTGGGTGCCCGCCGATGCCCGCTGGTCG
>JANOAR010000209.1:0-19448 GCA_031411235.1 Verrucomicrobiota bacterium
GTGTCCTCGCTATGGCTGCCCAACAGCACCAGCGCCCGCTGGTATCTGATGCTGAAAAACTACGTCGTCCGCTCTGCGGTGAAGCCCAAGTGTGTGGTCTTTTGTTTCCGCAACTGCCTCTGGCACATGCCCACTTTCCGCGTCGATGGGCCATTCTGGGAGGACATCGAGCGCTGTATGCCAGAGGCGACGGATCCCATCATCAGCCAAGTCCTGGGGCCAGAACCCAGGGGTAGCGAGGGGCTGCTGGGACGTATCATCAACGAACAAATTTACCCGCTGCAACGCAGTGCCAAGCGCGCCAAAAAGTCGGTGCAGGAACAGGCAGCGATGCTCAGTGGCAATGACTTGGCCGAGGTGCAAAAGGCTACCAATGCTCGCTTTGCCTTCCAAAACTACCGGCATGGCATCACGGCAGAAGCTGCCTACGAAGGCATCACCGATGTCGTCCCCTTCACCACCGACCCGGCCAAGACCTTTCTCCCGCACGTCATCGAACTCGCCAAAGCCGAGGGCCTGCGATTGTATTTTGTGAGGATCAAACGACGCCCAAAAAGCGGCAGCGGCTCCAATGATATTAAGTCACGGGTGGACTACATCGAGCAACTGAGCGCCCACCTAAAAGCTCAAAACTGCGGCTTCTACGACTTCACCAATGACCCCGATCTAAACGAGTCCATGTATGCCGAGGGCGACCACTTAGCCGATGAACACACGGCGTGGTTCTCCCGCCATCTCTTTGAAAAAATCGGCAAGGAGGTCTTCGCGTGATCTTCCACAGCTACGCCTACCTGTTATTCTTCGCCGCGGTGCTCGCCGTCTATTGGTGCCTGCCCCAGCGCCGCTGGCAGAACTGGCTGCTGCTCGGCGCGTCGTACTACTTCTATGGCTGCGTAACGCCGTGGTGGCTCATCCCTTTTGCCTTCACCACCGTGGCCGATTATTGGTTCGGGCGCAGCATCGAGGATCACCCCGACAAGCGCCGTGCGTGGCTCATCGGCAGCCTTATTTCAAATCTCTCGCTGCTGAGTTACTTCAAGTACCGAGGCTTCTTTTTTGAAAATGTACAAGCGCTGTGGCACTCGCTGGGCTGGGGGCCGGAGCCCGTGCTGCTGGCGCTGGTGGTGCCTGCGGGCATCTCCTTTTATACCTTCCAGAGCATCGGCTACATCATGGATGTCTATCGCGGCGAACTGAAGGCCTGTCGCCGCTTCGACGATTTCGCAGTGTTCGTTTCCTTCTTCCCCCAGCTCGTCGCTGGCCCCATCAACAGAGCTGGCTCACTGCTCGCGCAGGTGCAGCGCGTGCGCACCTTCCCCTGGCAAACAGCGACCGCGTCGCTCACGCTCATCCTCTGGGGGCTCATGCTAAAGCTCGTCATCGCCGACAATGCTGCGCTGGTCAGCAGCAAGGTTTTCTCCATCGCTTCTCCGTCTTTTCCCATCCTCTGGTCCGGCGTGTTTGCCTTTGCGATTCAGATTCTGGCCGACTTCTCTGCTTATACGAACATCGCTCGCGGCAGCGCCCAGTTGCTCGGTTTTGACCTCGTGGAAAACTTCCGCCATCCGTACTGCGCCGTGTCGCCAGCCGACTTCTGGCGGCGCTGGCACATCAGCCTCAGCACCTGGATGCGCGACTACGTTTACATTTCGCTAGGAGGCAACCGTGGCGGCACGGCACGGGCGATGCGCAATGTCTTGCTCACCTTCCTCATCTCCGGCGCATGGCATGGAGCCTCGTGGAACTACATCCTCTGGGGTCTCTATTGGGGCGTGCTCGTGGCCGCCGACAACCTCTGGGGCAAGCGCTGGCGTCCGCCTACATGGCTGGCAATGCCGCTCATGTTTGGCCTCACCTGCCTCGGCTGGCTGATGTTCCGCGAACAGAATTTCTCGATGCTGGCGCAGCACTTCATGCTCAATCCATTCGCCGCTTCGGCGGAGGACTGGCGCATCGCCGCCTTCTTGACCGCGAGTGTGGCGTTGTTTGCCTTGCCCATCGCGCTGCACGCGCTGTGGGATCATCTTGGCCGCGAGCGCTGGCCCTCGTGGCAGACCAGCCTCGGTGGCGAAATGCTCGTGAGCGTCTTCGCGCTGATCGCGGTCCTGGTGCTGCGCAGCGAGTCGTCGAGCGCATTTATTTATTTCCAGTTTTAGAACGGCGAAGCACCGCCTGTGCCGCATTCCAGCCACACATGCCATGCACGCCGCCAGCGGGTGGAGTGGATGCCGAGCAGAGGTAAAGCTGCGCATTCGGCGTGGCATACGGGCAAAGGCTAGCGATGGGCCGCGTCATGATTTGTGCCCAATTGGCCATCCCACCGACGATGTCGCCACCGATGTAGTTTGGGTTGTAGGCCTCCATCTGCGGGCTGTTCAGCGTGTGTGTGGCCAGGATCACATCGCGGAAGCCCGGCGCATAACGCTCGATCTGTGCGGTGATGTGCTCGCTCATATCGACCGTGGAGCCCGCAGGCGCATGGCAATAAGCCCACAGCACGGCCTTGCCAGCGGGAGCACGGCTCGCATCGCACACGCTCGGCTGTGAGACCAAGACAAAGGGGCGCTCGCTGATTTTCCCGTCGTAGGCAGCGCGTTCTGAGGCGCAGATTTCCGCCAGCGTGCCGCCCACATGCACGGTGCCAGCGCGGCGGCAGCTCTCGTTCAACCACGGCACAGGGCCACTCAGTGCGTAGTCCATTTTGAAGATGCCCGGCCCATGTTTAAACCGGTGCAACCGCGCGACATAACTCGACGGCAAGGCATCACCTGCGAGGCGCGTCATCACACGCGGCGAGGTATCGAAGAGATAAACTCTGGCGCTCGGCAATTCCCCCAGCGCCTGCACATTCCAGCCACAGCGCACCTCGCCACCGAGCGAGCGTAGCTTCGAGACAAGGGCATCGGCAATGCTCTGCGAGCCCCCCGCAGCGACGGGCCAACCCACCGCGTGCGCACTCATTTGCAGCATCATCGCGATGGCAGAAGTAAAGACCTGCTCCAGCGGCAGCACGCTATGCGCCGCGTTCCCGGCGAACATCGCCCGCGCCTCGTCGCCACGAAACATCGTACGCGCCAGCAACGCCGCAGGCATCGCCGCCGCCATGCCAAATCGCGCCATCAGCAAGGGATGCTTCGGCAGCGCGAGCGGTGTGAAGACATCGGGATACAGCTCGTGAGCGTGCTTGGCGAGGTGGGCAAAGAGCAGCCGATACGCCGTTGCATCGCGCCCCAGTCCGCTCGCCGTTTCCTCCACACTGCGATGCAGCACCGCCGCTCGACCATCGGCCAAAGGGTGGGCCAGAGGCAACTCGGGGTGGAGCCAGCTCAGGCCGTGCTCCTGGAGATCGAGCGACTTAAAAAAGGGCGAAGCCACCGCCGTGGGATGCACCGCCGAACACACATCGTGGCGGTAGCCCGGCAGCGTCAGTTCCTTCGTCCGCATACCACCGCCGGGTGTGTCTGCGGCTTCGACGACAAGGGTTTTCCACCCCTGCTGCGCGAGGGCAATGGCAGCCCCGAGTCCATTCGGACCGGAGCCAATGACGACGACATCATAGTCTGGCATAGCGTGGCTATCGCGCAGAGCAACCAGGATGGGCAACCTATGTTTTGCCAATCGCTGCCCTTATTCCACGGCCTCAGCTTACCACAGCTCGATCACTTCATCCGGCATCGGGCGCAGGACTTCGATACCAGGCAACGCGGCGCGGATTTCCCGCTCGAACCACTCCTGAGCACCATCGCCGCCATGCACCAGCATGACTTTCTTGGGCTTCACCTGCTTCACGTAGTCCAGCAGAGCTTCGCGATGCGAGTGGGCGCTGAAGTCGAAGCTTTCGATGCGAGCATTCACCGGCACAGGCGGCAGGCGTTTGTCGAGCGAGACCTTGTCGCCCGTCTTCGCGTGGCGCACGCGGTAGCCAGGGGAGTCAGGGTCGGTGTAGCCGACGAAGGCCACCGAATTGCGAGCATTGTCGAGGAACAGACGAGCGAAGTTATTGCTCGTGGTATTCTCCGTCATCATGCCGCTGGAGAGCGCGTAGATGCAGCGTGTTTGGTAAGTGATCTCGCGGCGCTTGCGGCGTGGTGCGACAAGGATTTCGATGTCGTCCTGCAAACTGAAGCCCGCGTAGTTGCGCTTGGTTCGCGAGGTGAACTGATCGTGCAGCACACTGATTTTGGTGCTCAGTCCGCCGATGATCAGCGGCATTTCGGGGATCAAGTCAAGCTGGTGCAACTCGTGCAGCATCAGCATCACTTCCTGCGTCTTGCCCAGGGCGAAAACGGGAATCAGCACCGAGCCATTCGCCGCGAATGTCTCGCAGATCACCTTGCCCAGGCGCTCTTTTTCAGCCTTGCGCGAGTACTCTGGCGGACGCTGGTATTCACCTCGCGTGGTCTCCATGATGAGCACGTCGATACCCGATTTCGGGAAGTCAGCCGCCATGCACAGCGTCTGGTTTTCAAAGTTCACATCGCCCGTGTAGAAGAGCGTGTTGTTGCCTTCTTTAAACAAGATGCCCGTGGAGCCAATGATGTGGCCCGCATCGAAGAGCGTCGCTTCGACGCCCGTTTTAGCGATCTCGAAAGGCTTGTTGATGTCGCGGTAGGCCCAGTGGCGCTTCACTTCATCCAGTTCCTTGTGGGTGAAGAGCGGGTAATCCATCAGCCCCAGTTCCTCACGCTGCGAGGTCATGACGTTGACGGAATTATGAAGCATCGCAGAGCCCACTTCGCCAGTCGCCTCGGTCATGTAAACCGGGGCCTTGGGTTGGCTGCGTTGCGCCAGGGGCAGGGCACCGATGTGGTCATGGTGCGCGTGCGACATCATAATGGCATCCACGCTGCCTTGCGGCACAGAAGCTAAATTGGGCGCAGCGTCGAGACCCGTTTGCTTCGGATCCATGCCAGTGTCGATGATGATACGGTGCTCACCTGTCTCTAGCAGGTAGGAGTTGGCGCCGATATCGCGACGGCGCGTCAAATTGCGGAACCTCATTGGGTAATAATCAAACAGGGGGGGAATTAAAGGGTGGCGATGCTACGGGCTTTCAGCCTGGGCACAAGTGGTATGTCAGAAGCGAGGGAACCGCTTGCATAGTCCCGTTGTTTCCTGCCTCAGCAGTGCTGTGGATAGATGACAGCCTCACAAGCGTATGCCATCGACCCGCCATTTCATGACGCCCCCACGTTCATACCGCTACCCAGCCTTCCTCATCGCCTCAGCCTCGATCCTCGTTTCGTGGGTGGCCCATGCCGCTGCGCCTGCACCCGAGCAGATTGAGTTCTTCGAGAAAAATATTCGCCCTCTCTTCGCCGAGCACTGCACCGAGTGCCATAGCGCCAAACACCATGAAAACGGCCTGCGCCTCGATGACGCCAGCGCCGTCACCCGAGGCAGTGAGTACGGCCCCGTCATCATCCCTGGTAACCCCAGTGCCAGCAAGCTCGTCAAGGCCATCAACCACATCGCTGGCCCCGAGCCCATGCCCAAAAAGGCCGATAAACTCAAGCCCGAGCAGATCGCCCTCATTGAGCGCTGGATCACCGCCGGAGCCGCCTGGCCCGCCAGCGTCGCGCCGCCCGCCAAGGAAGCTTGGCGCGACCATTGGGCCTTCCAAAAAGTCGTAAAACCTGCGGTTCCAAAGTCGGCAGTTGGAAGCCAAAAGTCACCCAACCGCAACCCCATCGACGCCTTCGTCGCCGCCAAGCTCGCCGCAGCCCACCTCTCCCCTGCCCCGCCCGCCGACGCCGCCACGCTCTGCCGTCGCATCTACCTCGACCTCATAGGATTGCAGCCCACCTTCGAGCAGGTGGAAGCCTTCAAAGCCGAGTCCAGCCGCGCTCCACAATCCGCCATCCTCGCTCTCACTCAAAACCTCCTAGCCTCCCCGCATTACGGCGAGCGCTGGGGCCGCTACTGGCTCGACATCGCCCGCTACTCCGACACCGAAGGCTACCAAGTCGCGGCCAAAGACATCCGCTACCCCTACGCCTACACCTTCCGCGACTGGGTCATCCAAGCCATCAACGAAGACCTCCCCTACGACCAGTTTCTCATGCAGCAACTCGCGGCTGACCGCTTGGCCCAGCAACCCTCTACCACCAACGCTCCGCCCTCCACCAAGCACCTCGCGGCCCTCGGATTCCTCACTGTTGGCGACACCTTCATCGGCAGCCAAGATTTGCAAGTGGATGACCGCATCGACGCCACCTGCCGAGGCATGTTGGGCTTCACCGTCGCCTGTGCCCGCTGCCACAACCACAAGTACGACCCCATCCCCACCAAGGATTATTACGCCCTTTACAGCATCTTCCGCAGCAGCGAGATCCCCGAGGAACTCCCCATCATCGGCCAGCCCACCAGCGCCATAGACCGCGCCGCCTACGCCGAGGCTTCCGATAAACTGCATGTCAAAATGGCCGCCGTGCGCAGTGAGATTCACAGTGAAATCCGCACCCCCGAAGCCATCCGCGACTACCTCGCCTTCGCCCAGATGGCGATCATGGAAAAGCTCGACGACAACGCCAGCAAAGGCCGCGCCGGGCAGCAAAAACTGCGCAACCGCATCGTCGATGCTTGGCGCGACTTCATCGAAGACTACGCCTTCCGCGCCACGCCCAACGCCGTGATGCTCGCCTGGAGTGAATTCGCCAAGCTCCCCACCAAAGACTTCGCCGCAAAGGCCTCCGAGATCATCCAGCGTCTCGGAGCCCCCAATAGCCCGGCGAACGGCGTCATCCGCAACGAACTCGCCCAGCACCCAAGTATCAAAAATATGGCCGATGTAGCCCTGCTCTACGCCCACGTTTTCCTCACCTGCCTCAGCGGCACACAGGCCGACAACGCCGACTGGCAAGCCGTTCGCCACATCATCAGCAAGGCTCCCTGCCCCCTCGCCACCAGCGCTGACGACATCGAAAAATACCTCACGCTGAAGGACAACATGCGGCTCATCAAGCTGCGCAACGACCACAAAAAGCTAGAACTCGACATGCCCGGTGCCCCCCTGCGAGCCATGGTCATGGTGGACAGAGCCAAGCCCAGCGATGTCGCCGTCATGATCCGTGGCAACCCCGCACGCCGTGGTGAACTCGCCCCTCGCGCCAATTTATCCATCCTCGGTGGCCAGCTTTTTAAAGACGGCAGCGGTAGGCTGGAACTCGCCCGCGCCATCGCCAACCGCGATAACCCACTGACAGCTCGCGTCGCTGTGAATCGCGTCTGGATGCAGCACTTCGGGCGGCCCCTCGTGCCCAACCCCAGCGACTTCGGCGTGCAGACCTCACGGCCCGAGCAGGCAGAGTTATTGGACTACCTCGCCGCCACCTTCATGGACGAGGGCTGGAGTTTGAAAAACCTGCACCGACTCATCCTCACCAGCGCCACCTACCAGCAGAGCTGCCAGAGCACGCCCGACAAAGAATTGAAAGACGCCGAGAACACCCTCCTCAGCCGCTTCAACCGCCAGCGCCTCGACTACGAAGCCATGCGCGATGCCATCGCCCAGACCACTGGGGCGCTCAACGAAGCCAGCATCGGAGGCCGCAGCGTCCCGCTCGACCGCGTCGATGCCGATAGCCGCCGCAGTGTTTATCACGTCGTCGATCGCTATGACCAAGCCACCGTGCCCGCCATGTTCGACTTCGCGAATCCCGACATGCACAGCCCCCAGCGCAGCCTCACCACCGTGCCGCAGCAAGCGCTCTTCCTCATGAACAGCCCCTTCATGAAAAAGCAAAGCGAGGCCCTCAGCGCCCACTTGCCGCGCCCGCCCACCACCCTCGCCGACGCCGAAACCATCAAAGCACTCTACCGCCGCGTCCTCCTCCGCCAGCCCAGCCTCGCCGAGCTAGATGTCGCCCAGCGCTTCCTCAGCGAAGCCGATGTACTCGGCCACGTCAGCACCACCAAGTGGACTTACGGCACCGCCAAACTCACCCAGGACACAGCCACCAAAGCCGTCGCCCTCGGTGATTTCGTCCAAGCCAAAAACCTGCAAAAGCGCGGCAACAGCCATCAAATGTGGCTCGCCGACACCCTGCCCTGCAAGGAATGGGGCCACCTCTTCTGGGGCAGCACCAATGGCCACGCCGGCCCCGGCGACAACGCCAGCATCGCCCGCTGGGAAGTGCCGTATGATCGCGAAAACATCCGCATCACTGGCACCATTCAGCGCCCCAGCGACCGAGGCAACGGCGTCCGCGCCTGGATCATCAATAGCCGCACAGGATTGAAAAAAGAACAGTTCATCGGCCCGAAAGGCAGCGCTGAAATGACCATCGAAATGGACGTGCAGCGCGGCGACCAAGTCATTTTTGCCGTCACTTGTGAAGCAGGCAGCACCGACAGCGACAGCTTCAACTGGGCCCCCAGCATCTACCGCCTC
The DNA here is from genome assembly GCA_031411235.1 of Verrucomicrobiota bacterium. GTDB lineage: Bacteria > Verrucomicrobiota > Verrucomicrobiia > Verrucomicrobiales > Verrucomicrobiaceae > JANOAR01. The sequence goes on from JANOAR010000209.1 coordinate 8,393, forward strand.
GACCCCACCAAGCCCCAGCCCGAACTCATCACCAAAGCCGACCGCGACTTCTGCGGCCCCGACGCTTGGCCGCTCTCACGCGCAAGGCCGCAGAGCCCACTCGCCCAGCTCACGCAGGTGCTGCTGATGAGCAATGAGTTTATGTTTGTGGAGTAGTTCTTGGCACCGCGAGCACAGGTTGCTATACTCGCCCCATCATGGTTCTCATCGCTCCACCCAGCCCCAAGAAAACCCCCCAGGCCCTTCGCCTGACGGTTGAAGATGTGCTGCGCCTCATCCACGCGGGTGCCTTCGAGCCCGAGGATTGCTTCGAACTGCTTGACGGAAAAATCATCTATATGCCGCCCATCGAAGCCCCGCACGGAGAGAGCACAGACAAACTCTACGAACACCTCTTCCGTAAAGTAGGCGACACACATCGCATTCGTTGCCAGGGTGCCATCCGCCTCAACGCCTACTCCGCTCCCCAGCCCGACTTCGCCATCCTCCAGCGCCGCGAAGGCGGCTATGGCAAGGCCCTACCCACCGCCAAGGACATCTATCTCGTCATCGAAGTCTCAGCCACCACCCAGCGCTACGACTTGAGCAAAAAGCGCGACGCCTATGCACGCGCCAACATCCCCGAGTACTGGGTGCTCGACCTGAAAAAGCAAGAGCTGCACGTCTTTCGCAAACCCTGGGACGGTACTTACACGGAGCACGATACTCTCGACAAACAGGCCAGCGTCACATGCTCCACCATCCCTGGGCTAAAGCTGCGCGTCGCCGACATGATGTAACTGAACTTTCAGCCTGCGAGCACCTCTCCTGGCTCTGTCACATCAGCCTTCGCCACCTTTCTCACTAAAGAAAGGCAACTCGCCTAGACAAACCGCAGCCACTCAGGCGTCATAGCTCGTGATGCTCTCCCGCCACGAACTCGAACGCCTCTACGACGCCCATGCCACCGGGTTGTATGCCTACCTCCGCACCTTCGTCAAAGGTGAAGCCGACGCCAAAGACCTGCTGCAAGACCTCTTCATCAAACTCGCCACCAAAGGCCTGCCAGTGAATCTCGAAAACGAGCGAGCCTATCTCTGGCATCTCGCCCACAACCTCGCCATCGACTGGCTGCGTCGTACCCACACACGCAACCGAGTTTTCACCAGCACAGTAGAGGAACCCCCTGCCCTATTCGCCGAAGTGCCAGACCCCGATGCCGCCGCCTTCACCAGCAGCGTACAACACGCTCTCGATGAGTTGCCCACCGAGCAGCGCAGCATCGCCCAGATGAAGCTCTGGGATGGGCTCACCTTTGACGAGATCGCCCAAGTCCAAGGCATCCCACTCAACACTGCCGCCAGTCGCTATCGCTACGCCATAGACAAACTCCGCGCCCGCCTGCGTCCACTCTACGAGGAGATCACCGCATGAACGACGAACTCGAAACCCACCTGCAAACCTTACGCCATCGCCCGCTGCCAGCCGAATGGCGAGACACCATCCTCGCCACTGCGGAACGCGCCGCCCTTCAGTCACAGCCACGCAGCCTCATCCGAGCCCTCGCGCCGCCGCACTGGCTAACCTGGAGCATGGCCGCCGCGTGGCTCCTCATCGCCACCTTGCACAGCCTCACGCCAGCATCGCCCCCCGCCACCGCCGCAGCCGCCATCGCCAGCGATTCATCGGAGCAGGTCTGGAAGCACCGCCAGGATCTCCTCGCCAGCCTTTTGGATACCAACACCACACCCAGCCCCCAACCATGAGCACCGCCACTCTACCTCGCCTCTGGCCTCGCCGCCTTTTCCGCTTCAGCCTCTGGAGCTTTGCCGCCCTCATCACCCTATACGCCTTGCTTTGCGCTTGGCTCACATGGGCTGGCACTCGTGCACTGGATCGTGCCATCGCTCGCATCACTGCCGACGGCGAAACCCTCGACTTCAAAAAACTACTCCCGCCCGCCCTCGATCCTGCCACCAATTTCTGCGCCATCCCCGCCCTCCACGGCATCACCCAAGTCATCGACAACGACTCCGACAAAGGCATACCAGGAGCCAAGCGCCAAGCTCTCGTAGCCATGAAACTCGAAGCCAAAAGCGAAGAGGAGCCCATGCCACGCTATGGCAACGGCCCAGCCCTTGGCCATGACGACAGCCTCGACGAGTGGATCAACTGGCTGCGCAAAACCCAAGCCATCGCCATCCCCACAGCATCATCCGGCAGCGACGCAGCCGACCTGCGCCAAGCCATCGAGACCGCCCACCCCATCATCAAAGACATCGCTAGCGCCGCCGTCCAGCGCACCGACGCGCAGTTCACCCCAGGCTTCGGAGCACACCCCCTCCCAGGCAATCTATTTAGCCTGCTACTCCCCCACTACGCCGGAGTCATGCCGCTGACGAAACTTCTCGAACTCCATGCCCAGGCCGCCTTCCAGAGTAACGACAGCGCCGCCGCCCTCGCCGACATCCAGGCCATCCACCGCATTGCCACTGCCTGCCAGCATGAGCCTCTCCTCATCAGCCTACTCGTCTCCGCCAATTGCCAGAGCCGCAGCCACTCAGCGATCTGGCATGGGTTAAAACAGCAGAGCCTCACCGACGCCCAACTCAGCACCCTGCAAGCCGACCTTGCCCGTATCGACAACACCGAAGCAACACTTGATGCCTTCCGTGGTGAAGTCGCCGCCGCCTCTGGAACCCTAGCAGATCTCGCCACCAAGCCCAGCAACGGATTCTCCGAGCTGATCACCATCATCAATACCAACGGCTTGAACGACGGCCCGAACGCCATACAAAGCATCCTCGCCTACCTGGCCCCACGCAGCCTCATTCATTGGAATCACGCCACCCTGCTCGACATCGAATACGACGGATTCATCCGCCCCGCCAAACAAGGTGGACTTGCCGCGATTTTCCGCAATCAAGCCGCCCTTGATGCCAGCCTCAGAGCCATCACCGAGCACCCCATCCAGCGCCTCGACGGTATGTTCACAGCACTCGCCGTGCCCGCCATTGGCGGCATCGCGACCAAGCTCATCGCCATCGAAACCCAACGCCGCCAGGCAACTCTCGCCTGTGCCCTGGAGCACTACTATCTCCAGCAAAAGCACTACCCCACCGCCCTCGCTGAGTTAGTGCCTCAGTTCATCGCCAGCATCCCCACCGACCTCCTCGACGACCAACCCTTGCGCTACGCCCGCACTCCCGCCGGACGTTATAAAATCTGGGCCACTGGTTTCGATGGCAAGGATGACAACGGCCAAGTCAACCTCGCTGACCCCAAGTCCACCAGCACCACGCCACTCAGCAAGCCCGACTACAAAGGCGACTGGACATGGCAGTATGAGCCCACGCCAATCCCGCGAAAGCCAGCCCCCATTCCTGCGTTTCCACCTGCGCCATGATCCGCTGCCTCCTCGCGCTTACCCTCCTTTCGACATTCGTTATTCCGCATTCGTCATGCGCCGACGCACCGCCCAACATTCTCTTCGCCATCGCCGACGACTGGGGGCCACACGCCAGCGCTTATGGCACCCCATGGGTCAAGACGCCCCACTTTGACCGCGTGGCAAAACAAGGCCTCCTCTTCAAAAACGCCTACACGCCCAACGCCAAATGCGCCCCCTCCCGCGCCTGCATCCTCACAGGTCGCAACTCCTGGCAGCTCAAAGAAGCCGCCAACCACCTCTGCTACTTCCCGCCTGAATTCAAAGGCTGGGGCGAAGCCCTCGCCGAGCACGGCTGGAATGTCGGCCATACCACCAAAGGCTGGGGACCAGGCATCGCCAATGATGCCAACGGCAAGCCTCGTGCCATGACTGGCGTGCCCTACAACAAACGCAAAGCCAAGCCCCCGACACCAGAAATCGGCAGCAGCGACTACGCCGCCAACTTCGGCGACTTCCTCGACGCCGCGCCCACGGGAAAACCCTGGTGCTTCTGGTATGGAGCCGTGGAGCCCCATCGCGGTTATGAGTTCGGCAGCGGCGTGGCCAAGGGTGGCAAAAAACTCACCGACATCGACCACGTCCCCGCCTACTGGCCCGACAACGAAATCATCCGCAACGACATGCTCGACTACGCCTTCGAGATTGAGCACTTCGATGCCCACCTCGGGCGCATGATCGCCGATCTCGAAAAACGTGGCCTCCTCGACAACACCCTCATCATCGTCACCGCCGACCACGGTATGCCTTTCCCTCGCAGCAAAGGCAACGCCAACGTCCAGGCCAACCACGTCCCCTTCGCCGCCATGTGGAAAAAAGGTATCACCCAGCCCGGTCGCACCATTGATGACTTCATCAACTTCATCGACCTCGCGCCCACCTTCATCGAAGTCGCAGGCCTAAACTGGAGTGCCACCCGCATGGCTGAATCCCCTGGTCGCAGCCTCACCGAAATCTTCAACTCCGACAAAGCCGGGCAAGTTATCGCCGCCCGCGACCACGTCCTCATCGGCAAAGAGCGCACCGACATCGGTCGCCCGCACGACTGGGGCTACCCCATCCGCGCCCTGATAAAAAAGGACAGCGTCTTCATCGAGAACTTCGAGCCCACCCGCTGGCCCGGCGGTAATCCCGAGACGGGCTACATGGACTGCGACGCCGGAGCCACCAAGACCTTCCTCATCGACGCCCATCGCAAAAACGCCGCCGATCCCTTCTGGCAACTCTGCTTCGGCCTCCGCCCCAGCCTTGAATTCTACGATCTCAAAACGGATCCCGACTTCATCCACAACCTCCCCACCGATCCCCGTGCCACCGCCTTCCGCAATCAACTCCACACCGAACTCAATCAGCAAGGCGACCCCCGCATGGAAGGCAAAGGTGAGGTCTTCGACAACTACGAACATGCAGCCAAACCCAACGTCGGCTTCTATGAAAAATTCATGCGCGGCGCCCCCCTCAAAGCTGGCTGGATCAACCAAACCGACATTGAACCCAACAAACTGCCATGAAGCCCCTCATCCTCCTCTCGTCATTCGTCTTTTTGCATTCGGCGTTTTCATCACCGCCCAATGTCCTGTTCATCGCCTCCGACGACATGCGGCCACAGCTCGGCTGCTACGGCGATCCCCATGTGAAGTCGCCCAACATCGACGCCCTCGCCGCGCGTGGCATGGTCTTCCAGCGCAGCTATGTCCAGCAGGCCCTCTGCTCCCCTTCGCGCATCTCTATGCTCAGCGGACGCTACCCCGCCACCACAGGCATTTTTGAAATCGGGCGCACCCTTCGCACCACCATGCCCGATATCACCACCCTGCCGCAGCATTTCAAAAACAACGGCTACCACACCCGCAGCCTCGGAAAAATCTACCACGTCGGCATCGACGACGATGCCTCCTGGAGCACCCCCGCTTGGCACAGCAATATGCCACGCCACAGCCCCGCGACACAAGCCGCCGTAGCTAAACATGTCGCCGACGCCAAGGCCCAAGGCATCACCATTCCGCAACGAGGCCCAGGCTCACGCAACTCTGTCGTGCCCGCTTTTGAAGCCGTCGATTGCGCCGACGATGATCTCCTCGATGGCGACACCGCCGCGAATGCCATCGCCCAACTTCGCCAGCACGCCAAGACACCAGAGCAGCCCTTCTTCCTCGCCGTCGGCTTCGCCAATCCACACGTCCCCTGGATCAGTCCGAAAAAATACTGGAGCCTCTACGACAGAGCCAAGCTGCCCCTAGCCACCAATGATTATGTGCCCAAAGGAGCCCCCGACTTCGCCGCCACCTCCGGCCTCGACTTCCGTGGGTATGCCAACGTCCCAGAGGGCACCCTGCCCGAACCCTTCGCCCGCGAGTGCCTACATGGCTACCTCGCCGCCATCAGCTATGTCGATGCCCAAGTCGGACGCCTGCTCGCCACGCTCGATGAAACTGGCCTCGCAAAAAACACCATCATCGTCTTCTGGAGCGACCACGGCTACTACATGGGCGAGCACACTTGGTGGGGAGCCAAACACAACAACTACGAGGGAGCCACGCGCAACTGCCTACTCATCGCCCAGCCCGGCATGAAACACGCTGGTGCCAAGACCCAATCCCTCGCGCAAGCCGTCGATCTCGCCCCCACCCTCACCGACCTCTGCGGCCTGCCTGCCAGCGATGGCTTCCAAGGCCACAGCTTAAAACCCGTGCTGGAAGACCCCACCGCCACCGTCAACGATGCTGCCTTCAGTTGGTATCCCAAAGAAGGCTGGCTGGGCACCGCCATGCGCACCGACCAATGGCGCTTCGTCGAATGGACGAAACCCGGCCAAGAGCCCGTGCGCGAACTCTACGACCAAGCCAACGACCCACAGAACAACCTCAACGTCGCCGACAAACCCGAGCACGCAAAGCGACTCAGCCTCTTCGCCGAACAACTCCACCAGCGCTTCCCCGTGCAAGAATTTAAAACACCACCCGCCGCAAAGCAGGCCAAAAAAAGCCGAACGAAGTAGCCTAGGCACGCCTCTAGCTAGTGGCAGCAGGCACCACGGCAGGCGCAGCGCTACGCACGATATTCATCGCCCCATTCAGTTCGCCACCGGGCTCTATGGAAACCGACCGCGCCGTGACGTTGCCATTCACAGCCCCATTGGCTGAAATAAGCAGTGGGCCTTTGGAAAAAACATGGCCCGTGATCGGAGCCTGAATTTCAGCCTCCTCAGCATGCACGGGGTTCATGAAAGTAATCTCGGAACCTTTTTCCACAATGAAACGGCGGCAATGGATCTCTCCCACAATCGTGCCGCTGGTGCGGAAGATCGCATCGCCCGTGCAGAAGATATTGGCGGAAACTTGGCCAAAACAACGCAACTCGCGGCAATAGAGATGCGCCGCTGTGAGCTGTCCACGCTTGCGAATAAGCACATCGCCACGCGTCTTAATGGCTTGTGACGAAGGCATGTTTAGCTCCACATCCTCCATGCCAATGTAGGCTCCGCAGTTGGGGCAGTTGGCGGATCGCGAAGAGCGCGCCACTTTAAATTTATGGTCGCAGTCAAAGCACTGCGCATCCTTGAAATACTGCTGCCGGTAGAAGCCCTGATCCTTCATCTTTTGCAGCGTGCCAGCACTCATGGGGCCGGGATTCGCGGTGGAGAGCACTGAAGGTGCCGTCTCGGGCTCAACCTCCACTGGCACTGGCTCCACGATGGCCTCCTCAGGCTCATTGCCTGGAATCAGGTCTTCATCCGTTTCCTGCACGGCTGGAGCAGAGAATTGATGGATCGCGGCTGGTGCCACTCCTTGCAGCATCATGCCCAGCCCCAACTCACCCGTATCAGCGTCGGTGAACGCAGCCGCAGCCGGTATCGGCGTCGCCGTAGGCGTGATGGGCCGTCTGGATGTGGAATTCGGCAGCGGCGTGAATGAGTTCGAGCCCATGGGCCCAGAGGCAGCACTCGGCCCAGCAGCAGCCATTCGTTGGCGCACGGGAGGGGAAGTATCCGCCCGCATAGGTGCCGAGGAAAGAGCATCGGGCTGGCCTCCAGCCTTGGAGACTTCGGAAGCAATCACCTTCTTTTTCTCCATCCGCAAATGCACGCCGCAGCGCTTGCAGAAAGTGGAGACAACAAGGCGCGGCTCATACTGAGCCGCGCCACACGTGGGACACACTACCTCGATGTGATTCTTCGGTATTGCTGAGGACTGACCCTTGTTGAAACCAAAAAGCCCTCTGAGCACAGTAGGAAGTGGGTTAAGTTACTGAATCTTCGGGGCTAAACTGGCTCCTGGGCCAGGGCCAGGGCCAGGGCCGCTCTTTGTATCAGGCCTCTTGCCGACCTGGGATTGGCCCATGAAGGTTGCACCTTCTTCGATCGCGAGGGTGCCTGCGGCGATGTCGCCAACTAGCACAGCATTGGTCTTCAACTCGCAGCGCTCTTGCACCGTGATGTTGCCTTCGACCTTGCCAAAGATGGTCACCGAGCGGGTCTTGATTTCACCCTTGATCAGGGCGTTCTCACCGACTGTGAGGCTGCCGTCCGAGTGGACTTCACCTTCGATTTTACCGTCAATAATCAGGTCGTGGGAGAACTTGATGGAGCCTTTGATTTCTACATCATTGGCCAAGACATTTTTGCTAGATGACATCATGGGAGAGGAATATGAGGGACGTTGAGGTTGTACTGCAGCAGGATTTGAGAGAATGGGGGCACGCTCTGACGCCGCTGCGGATGGGGCAGGGGCTGGCTCAGGGCGGCTCACTTCTCTCTCAGCTGCACCGATGGTTTGACCGATAATTTGCTTGAGCATCGCCCTAATTATAAGCCAGTTACTCGCCAAAGTGTCAATGTTTCTGTGAAACTTTTACGTTAGACAGTCACAAGCCTCGGAAAGCTCAAGAGCCCTGATATTTCAGGGTGTTCAGTCGAGTAGCTCCGCCAATTCCTCGGCTGGGTAAGTCCATATTTCACTCAGCGTCGGGTGGTAGTGGGGAATAATCATGAATTGTCGCACCGTACTGCGGAAGTGCATCGCCACGCTGATTTCATGGATCAACTCCGTGGCCTCGGGCCCCACCACGCTCGCCCCCAATATCTCGCCAGTAACGGGATCCGCGAGCATCTTCACAAACCCCTCGGTCTCCCCCATGACCATGCTTTTGCCATGATCGCTAAACGGATAACTTGCTGCAATGAAGGGCACGCCACGCTCGGTTAATGATGCCTCCGTGCCGCCAACAACCGCCACCTGCGGCTGCGAAAAAACACCAAAAAGTAACCCTCGATAGTCCAGGCTCTCCAACGCGGTGCCCCCAGCCAGAAGGGCCTGAGCATTGCGTGCGGCGACCTCGCCCTGCTGGATCGCCACATGCACCACATCCAGCGGGCTGCACACATCGCCAGCGGCAAAGATGTGCGACTGCGTGGTCTGCATGGATTCATTCACCGCGATTTTTTTGCCCTTCAACTCAACGCCTGCCTCCGCAAGCCCTAGCCCCTGGGTCTTCGGCCCTCGCCCCATCGCCACAAGTATCTGCTCGGCCTCTATGAAATGACTACCTGCTTCATCGCTGAAGTTGATACGCTTCAGCCCATTCGTGGCCTTGCTCACGCGCTGGATTTGGGTGCTGCAATGCATCGCCATGCCACGCTGGCGATACGCGCTGAGGATGACATCACTACACGCCACATCGAGCCCCGTGAGAAGCTGTGGCCCACGTTGCAGCAAGGTCACACGACTACCCATAGCTTCCAAATAGTGTGCCATCTCCAAGGCAATCGCACCACCGCCTAGCACGATCACCGAGGCAGGAAGTGCAGAGGCATCGAGCACATCATCGCTTGTCCAAAAGCCCACGTCAGCGAGGCCTTCGATGGCAGGCACATTAACCTCCGAGCCCGTCGTGATGCACACACTTGCGGCAGTGATTGGGTAGGTTGCCGAGCCATCGCGCGGGGTCACTCGCAATGTATGAGCATCAATAAAGCAACCATTCCCACGCACCAGTTCGAAGCGACCATCCGCGAGCTGCCCCTGCCGATAACTAGCGAAGTCGTCGATGAGCACCCGCTTGCGTTCGCGTATCGCCACGATGTCCGGCACAGGTGGCAAGGCCGTAAGACCGAACTCTGCTGCACGGCGAATGCTGAGCGCACGATTGGCCGACTCAATGAGCGTCTTGCTCGGCATACAACCGCGCAGAATACATAGCCCACCGAGCGGCTCAGCACCGTCGATGACCACTGTTATTAAACCAGCCGCCGCTGCTGTACGCGCCGCTGCATAGCCAGCGCTGCCACCACCGAGGATGGCGAAGTCAAAATGAGTCATGAGGGGAGGTGTTGAGAGTTGGGAGGTGAGTGTTGGGAGCCAGAAAGTAGAGACGCCCATTGTAGAGTCATTCAAGCGCCGCTGCCTCTGAGCATATCCACTTCACGTTGCTCCATGCAGCCCCCCTTCAAACTCTCAACACTCAACTTCCAACTCCAGATTCATTCTGCTTGCCCTCTCCCCGGCATCCACGCCACAGTTTCCACTTTCACTTATGTCAGACACCCCAACAGCACTGCCCAAAGACGATGTCGCCGCCATTGACGAACTGCGCGACGTGTATGCCAAGCTCACCGCCGAACTCAGCAAGATCATCGTCGGCCAGACCGATGTGATCGAGCAGCTCTGCATCTGCCTTTTCGCACGCGGCCACGCGCTGCTCATGGGGGTGCCAGGGCTTGCCAAAACACTGCTCATCTCCCGCCTCGCCGAGACCATGAGCTTGTCGTTTAGCCGCATCCAGTTCACGCCCGATCTCATGCCCATGGACATCACGGGCACCGATATTTTGCAAGAGACAGGCGGTGGAAAGCGCCAGTTTGAATTCGCCAAAGGCCCCGTGTTCGCCAACATCGTCCTCGCCGATGAAATCAACCGCGCCCCAGCGAAAACGCAGGCTGCCATGCTCGAAGCCATGCAAGAGCACCGCGTCACCATCGCCGGTAAAACCCACACGCTCGATCAGCCCTTCTTTGTGCTCGCCACGCAGAACCCCATTGAACAAGAAGGCACCTACCCGCTGCCCGAGGCTCAGCTCGACCGTTTCATGTTCATGATCGGCGTGGACTACCCCAGCCGTGATGAAGAAATCGCCATCGCCAAAAGCACGACTGGCATGGCCTTGCCACAGCTCGCCCATGTGCTCAGCGGCATCAAAGTGATGCTCTTCCAAGACCTCGTCCGCCGCGTCCCCATGCCCCCGCATCTGTATGAATTCGCCGTCGATCTGGTGCGCCGCACGCGCCCCGGCAGAGAAGGTTCGCCCGAGTGGTTGCAACCCCTCGTCGGCTGGGGCGCAGGCCCTCGCGCCGTGCAGTATCTCGTGCTCGGAGCCAAGGCCCGCGCCGCTTTGCGTGGCAGTTATGTGGTAAGAAAAGAAGACATCGTCGCCTGTGCTGAGCCTGTATTGCGGCATCGCGTGATGACGACCTTCACCGCACAAAGCGATGGGATTGATTCGCGCAAAGTGGTCGCGCGGTTGGTCGATGAGTTGGGGAAGGAGAAATAGCTCTGCCGCAGAGTCCTCCTCCTACGCCTACTCTTACTCCTCCTCTGCGGGAGGGCGGCGCATTGAAGCCCAGTATCCACAAAC
>JANOAR010000210.1:0-3343 GCA_031411235.1 Verrucomicrobiota bacterium
GTGCCAGAGCCCGAATATAACCTCGGGCTAAATCTTCCTGTGGCCTCTGCGCCACAGCCTGTGCTTGCTCCTGCTTCTGAAAATAAAGCGCCAGCGCCTGCCAAAGCTGCGCCAGCGGCAGTGCCCGATCAAGGCTCCGCAGAGTCGCCCAGCGAGGTGCCCTACGACGCCTTCCATGATGATGAATTGATCAACCTCGCGGTGGCGAAGTTTAAAGCTCGGATCGTGAAGGCTTGATCATCACACCGATGCCAAGTTACTTTGATTTCAATGCCACTACACCTCTGCTGCCTTGCGCTCGCGAGGCATGGTTGAGCGCTTCCGAGCAGCATTGGTACAATGCTTCGAGCTTGTATCGCGAGGCGGGCTTTACCGCGCAGCATCTCGATGCTGCCCGCGAGCGGCTTGCCCTGCTGCTCGGCGGCGAGGCCGAGCGCATCGTCTTCACCAGTGGTGCCACCGAGTCGAACAACGCCCTCTTTGCCTTGTTGGCGAAAACCCTGCCCCCAGGGCGATGCGTGGCCATCTCGGCCATCGAGCATCCCAGCGTGCGCGAGGCGGCGCGTGGCTGGCTAGGCGCATCGCGCGTGGTGGAGATACCCGTCAATGGCCAAGGTATCGTGGAGCCCGAGGCGGTGAAAAAATGCCTCGCGGTGTCTTCGCCTGCGCTCGTCTCGGTGATGGCGGCCAACAACGAAAGCGGCTCGCTGCAACCCTGGCGCGAGATCGCAAAAATGTGCCGCGAGCACAGCGTGAAAATGCACTGCGATGCCGCGCAATGGCTGGGTAAGCTCGATGCCTCCTTGCTGGGCGAATGCGACTACGTGACGGGTAGCGGGCATAAGTTTGGCGGGTCAAAAGGCGTTGGTTTCCTACTGCTCAGCGACGAGGACGAGCGGCTCGGCATCCAGCGCGGCGGCCCGCAGGAGCAGGGGCGACGCGCAGGCACGGAGAACTACCCTGGCATCGAGAGCATGGTCACGGCGCTGGAGTTTCATGCGGCGAGTGCGGTGGCCGTGGGTGCTGCGCAGCGTGTGCTGCGCGATGGCTTCATCGGGCAGTTGCGAGTAGCTATGCCGGAATTGCGCATCATTGGCGAAGGCAGTGAGCGGCTGTGGAATACCGTGCTGATGGTGATGCCGAGGCACGAGAATTTGAAGTGGCTGACGCGGCTCTCGCGTCTTGGGTTTAGCATCTCCACAGGTTCGGCGTGTAGCTCGGGGAAGGAGGGCTCGTCGGTCGTGGTGCAGGCGCTCGGAGCCAGTGGTGAGGAACTGCGGCGCGTGCTGCGGATTAGCGCGGGGTGGGCGACGACGGCGGCAGAGTGGCAGGCACTCGGCGAGGCGATGGTGGGTGTGCTGGCGGAGCTGGAGCAGGGTGGAAAGGGTCGGATGGTGGTTTGACTTGAGGCGCAGCCTTTTCAATGACTTACACTCATGCCTGCACCCACGCTCGACCGCGAAGACCTCTTCGATGCTGCCTTCCTCGATAGGCTGCGTTTGTTAGCGCTGCGACTGCGCAAGCGTCGTGCGCTGTTGCGTCGTGGCTCGCAGTCCACGCCTGCAACGGGCTTCACTCGCGAGTTTAAGGACTACCGCCACTACACCTCGCGCGAGGATTACCGCGCCATCGACTGGCGGCTGTATGCTCGGCTGGACAAGCTCTTCGTGCGTCTCTACGAGGAGACCCAAGAGCTGAATCTACACATCCTCATCGACACCAGTAGCTCCATGGCCCAGCCCTTCAGCGAGAAGCGGCGGCAAGCTCTGCGCTTCGCCGTCGCGCTGGCTTACCTGGGCCTCAGCGGGCAGCAGCGTGTGAGCCTCTACTCCATGAGCGACACCGTGCGCCAGGAGTTGCCGCCGCTGCGTGGGCAGGGCAGCATCGACAAAGTCATCACCGCCGTCTCGCGCTTGAATTATAACGGAGTGACGGACATCGAGCGATGCTTCGCCGACTTTCATCCCACGCGGCAGAGGTATGGCGTTATCTTCGTGATCTCGGACTTCTTTGGCCCCGAGATCAGCAGTGCCAGCGCGGGTGTGGCGCAGGCAGCGGTGTGGCCAGGGGAGACGCATTTTTTGCAGATCATGCACCCGGCGGAGCGTGAGCCCGAGATCGACGGCGAGGTGGAGCTGGATGAAGTGGAGACAGGTGAACGCAGGCGCTTCTGGCTGACGCGGCGTGACGTCTCGCGCTACACCGAGGCCTTCGACGCTTTTGCCGAAGACTTGGAGCGCACCTGTGCCGCACGGCGCATCGACTTCGTGCAGTGCCGCACGGACGAGCCTTTTGAGGAGCGCTTTCTCGACCTACTCACGCGTGGTGCGGCTTTATCGAGTGGAGGATAAAACGAATCGCCAGTGAGGTTGCGTCACCCCGCATCGTTGGCTAAGCTAGCGCTACCATGAGCCGCTTAACCGACCCCGCAGCAGCCCTCGACTACTACTCAGAGTTCAAAGCTGAGCTGGAGGAAATTCTTCGCCACAAGTGGCTGGAAAGCGAAAAAGCCGAGAAGGACATCGGCTTTGAAAAAGCGCTGACGGAATGGGCGGTTAAGTATCGCATGGACTGGCGCAGGCATCGGGGTCTGGCGGCGTAGAAGCCTGTTCGCCCAATTCGAGGAACGCATCGCCATGCCGATCATAGTTGCCAATCTAGTTTGGCCTGCCCTTTACGTTGTGGGGCGCATGACTGCGATCATTCCTATCGTTGCAGGTCTAGCCGTGGAGTTCGTATTCCTTCGCTATGTCACCAGCTTGCGCGGTTTGCGCTGCATCTGGGCCGATTTAGCAATGAACTTTGCTTCCGCACTTCTTGGTATAGTGCTTATTCCTATTGTTGGCTTAGCCTGGGAGTTTGTGGCAGCAGTCACGATTCACCCACTTTTCGACGTGGGCACATTTAACCCAGCTACATGGATCGCGACTGCACTTCTTGCAGCAGTGGCTAATGCAGCCATTGAGGGGCAGGTTTTGAAAAGATCCTTTGGTCTGGCCATGAACAGAAGGTTATTTGTCCAGCTAGCGGCTGTTAACCTCGTGACAGTATTGCTGGCATTCCTGAGCCTGCATCTTGATCCACCGAAGTTCTGAAGCCACTATCTTCATCTTCACTGACCATGAATGTGCACACAGCCAGAACAAGGGCGAACAAAACCGATGCAGGCACCAGCTCGAATGGCATCTGTCGTGTCATCGACGCTTTGAAATGCCACGGATATTTGGACCAAAAGTGAATTAGTTAGCGAGGGCGATATCGGCCTCGAAGCGGCTGGGGGAACGGTAGTTGAGGGAGGAGTGGAGGCGTTGGGTGTTGTAGTAGGAGTCGATGAAGGCGAAGA
>JANOAR010000211.1:0-10148 GCA_031411235.1 Verrucomicrobiota bacterium
GCGGCGGCAGCCGCTGGGCTTTCACTGAAACATGCCACCACGCCACACGCCCTCGCCTACCCCATGCTCGCCGAGCGATTGAAGGCCGGTGGTGCGATGCTTGATCCGACAGAGCCGAAAGCCGAGTCAACGGCGGCAAAAGCACCCTCCATAGCAGATCAATACAAGGTCGATCTCCAATGGCTCTCCGAGCGAAAGATCATCACGAACGCTGACGACTGGATCGGGAAGGAAAGCTTCGATGGAGCCATCGTCGCGGCGATGATTCTGCGGGCGGCGAGTCAGTTTCAACCTATTACAAAGATCGACGAAGCCATCGGCATTCTTCAGCGAGAAGGTATCATCAAGAGCATCGCTTACTGGAACAAACATGCCGCCGAGGGCCAAAAATGCGGTGCCAGCAATGTTCTCACCCTCATTCAAAATCTCGCTGCGAAGCTGCGGCAGAAGTAAATCAGCATGAAACTCAAACTTCACACACTCGTCCTAACTTACTTTGCTCTCCTCACGATTCCGCTTCTGCGTGCCGCTGATGCGCCGCCGATAGAGAAAGCCGACGTCGTGGTCTATGGTGGCACGCCTGCGGGCGTGATGGCCGCCATCGCGGCGGCGAAGCATGGGCACACGGTCGCGCTGGTGGACATCAATGCGCACATCGGCGGCGTGGTGAGTGGTGGCCTCGTCGCGTCCGACATGGGCGACACGGCGACGATTGGCGGCCTCTCGAAGGAGTTCTTCACGCGCATCGTGAAGTATTACACCGACAAATACGGCGCGGACTCGAAGGAGTTCAAAGCCTGCCGCAATGGCGCGACTTTTGAGCCGCATGTGGCGGAGTTGATCTTCGAGCAGATGATCAAGGAGCAGCCGGGCATCAGGGTGTGGCGCAGTTGTCGCTATCACGGTGTGCTGCCGGAGTTTGGCCGTGCGGAAGGCTCGGATCGTATCACAGGGCTCGCTGTTGATGACATCGCGGCGAAGACCACGCGCACGTTTCACGGCGATCTTTTCATCGACGCCAGTTACGAGGGCGATCTCATGGCGGGCGCGCATGTGCCGTATCGTGTCGGACGCGAAAGCCGTGCGGAGTATGGCGAACAACTCGCCGGTGTGAGCATGGGGTCGAAGGAACAGCGCGGCATGGGCGATCATCGCACCATGGCCTACAACTACCGCGTCACCGTGACCTCTGACACGGCCAATCGTGTGCTCTTTCCCAAGCCCGAGCACTACGACCCCACGCCCTTCATCGCGACGCATGGCAAGCGGGCCAAAGAAGGCCGCGTCAAGGGCTTTGGCGATTTCTTCACCACCATCGACAAGGCGCATCCCGGCATGAAGTATGACGCCAACTGGTTCGACTGGCCCGGCAACAGCGAAGGCTATGCCGAGGGCTCCTGGGAGCTGCGCGACCGCATCGCCGCAACGATCCGCAACCGCGCGCAAAGCCTGCTCTACTATGTGCAAAACGATCCCGAACTTCCGGAAGCCTTTCGCATCGAATCACGCAAATGGGGCCTGCCGAAGGATGAGTTCGCCGACAGCGGGCACTTCCCTTTCCAACTCTATGTGCGCGAGGCACGCCGTATGGTCGGCGCGTATGTTTTGCGCGAGCAAGACCTCACGCAGGATCGCTGGAAGGCCGACGGCATCGCCACCGGCAGCTACGGCATCGACTGTCACACGATCCAGATGCTGCGCGAGAAAGACCGACTCGTGCCCGAGCACACACGGCACGTCGCGTGCAACAATTACGACATCCCGTATCGCAGCCTCGTCCCGCCGGATGTGGCGAATCTGCTCGTGCCCGTGTGCTGCTCCGCCACGCACATCGCCTACTGCTCGCTGCGCATGGAACCTGTCTATATGATGCTCGGCCACGCTGCGGGCGATGCCGCGCATCTCGCGCTCACCACGAAGAAGAGTGTGCAGAAAGTGGACGTCAAAGCCCTGCGCGAACTGCTACTTGCAGAAGGCTCCGTGCTCGATTGTGGCTATCAACCGCAGGTGAAGCTAACGTGGACGCCCAAGCATCTGAAGCCTGGCGAGAAAGTTATTTTCAAAGCTGTCTCAGGCACGCTCAAAGACCCGCTCAAGCAAATCGTGTGGGACTTCGACGGAACCGGCAAAGTCGGCGGCGAAGGCGAGCGCGTGGTGCGCAGCTTCGACCTCGAAAAAATCCACACCATCAGCCTGCTCGTCACGGATGATGCCGGTCGCAAGCGACTCCTCACCGCCGAGGTCCCCGTCGGCAGCACCGAAGCACGAGACATCATTATGGATGAGTTCGATGCCGAAATGTCCGGCCGCTGGAACGGCACGCTGCCCGACTATGTGATCACCAAGCCGCAGCGCTTCTCTGATGTCTTCACCGGCCCCGGCACGCATCGAGATGTGGTGGCCAAAGGTAAAGTCGGTGCCGTGCGCGCCCACTTCCAGCCCACGCTGCCACTCACAGGGCGCTACCAGGTCTGCATCGGCTTTCGCCCCTCCAAAGCACAGGCCACCAACACGCCCATCACCATCAAGCACGCCACCGGCACTGCCAAACTCATGATCGATCAACGCACCGAGACCACGCTCTTCAACTTCGTCCCCATCGGCGAGTTCACCTTCAAAGCCGGCGACAGCGGCTTCGTGGACATCACCAACACCGGTGCCGACGGCCGCATCGCTATTGATGGCGTTCGTTGGGTGTGGCTCGGCGAGTAGATTCGATTGGTAATTGAATCGGTTTGGAAAGAGCTTCGGTTGCCAACCGAAGCTACGACCGCACACTCGGCCCATCCACCCACTGCGGCGGGATCATGATCTGGCGCGGGACATCAGGCACGCCGTGCTCATGCTGCGAGAGTTGGGTGACGACCAAATCGACAGCGGCAGCCGCCAAATGTTCGCGTTGCTGATAGATGCCCGCGAAGCCCTCCATCTTCGGTGTCCAGTCATGCACCACGAAGCCGATGTCCTGCGGCACGCGAAGCCCGAGGCGTTTCAGCCAGCCGGGGATGTGCGTGTCGAAGGTGATCAGCGCGTCGGGCTTGTGCTCGCGCATCCATTTCGCGAAAGCCTCGAAGCCCTTGCTGATGTCGTTGCTCGGAAACAGCAGCAGCGGCACGCGATCCTCTGCCGACAGCCCATGCTGCCAGTGAAACAAGCCGCCGCTGTAGCCGAACTGCGAGCGGTTCACGATCCACTTCGTCACCGCCACACCGATGCGCCGATAACCGCGCGCATGGAGCTGCTCCGCCGCTGTGTGGATGCCCAGCGTCATGTTTCCCGCGCACATGTGCAGCGCGGGCGTGCTCATCGCATTCCCAAACGTTACCGCTGCGAAGGGCGTGTAATCCAGCTTGCTGCAAGGAAGCTGCGTGCTCTGCGGCGAAACAATCACGCCCTCGATGCCTCGCGCATGCAGGATCTTTTGCAGCTTCTTCGGCGTGAGGCCTTCTTTGCCCAAATAAAACTCCTCCACCGCATAGCCATGCCCGTGCGCACGCTGCCGGATGTCCTCGATGGGCACATATTGATACGACGGGCTCAGCAACCCATCCTGCGGCACATGCTCCCGGATCACCGCGATCACCGCCCGCACTCGCGTCTCCTTCTTTCCACGCACCACTTGCATCATCCGCGCCAGATGCGGATCCGGCTGGTAATCGAGCCGCTTCGCCTCCCGCAGCACCCGCTCCCGTTTCTCCGCCGAAACCTTCGGTGCCCCGCGCAGCACTCGCGAGACCGTCATCATCGACACACCAGCCGCGCGAGCGATGTCTTTGAGTGTGGCGGAGGTGGTTTCGGGCATGGTGTTAGCATAACACGCGAAGAAGCATGTCCATCGGCGAAATGACCCAGCATCCCACGTTCATCACTCCATCATGATCAAAACTGGTTTTCTTTGCCTCACCATTGTCACGCCAATCTCTGCCCAGAACCTCCTCCCACCCACATGGGACGCCTCGCTGGCTGGCGATGTCGTGATGCAGCGCCTCGTCAACACCTCCTCGCCTCGCGTGAAGGGTGCGCATGATGCCGAGTTCGTCTGCGTCGGTGACCGCGCCTACATCGTCACCGAGGCCAATGATTTGAAGGCAGGTGAGAGCGCGGGGTGGCCGTTCATCTACGCGACCATGTCCATCGTGAACCTCAAGACGCTCGCCTTGGAAAAGGTCATCGACTTCGCCAAGAGCGAGCAGGCGTTTCAAAATGAAACGCTGCCTGTGGGTGCCTGCTTCGTGCCACGCATCATTCAGAAAGATGTCGCCACACTGCGCTGCTACTTCACCAGTGAAGATCCCGGCAAGCGGCAGTCGCAGATGTGGTTTCGTGACTTCGATGTGAAGTCGGGTGAGTTCGCAGCGACGATCCACAAGGCCAAGCTCAAGACGGCGGCGGGCACCTTTGAGATGCAGCCGCAGTATTTTCATGCGGACGCGGCCGCGCAAGGCTTCAACCGACCGGCGAAGGATGCGGGCCTGTTCATCTTCGACTCGTTCAAGAAGTTCGATGGCAAGACTTATGTCGCCTTGAACAACTTCCCCGGCGGGCAGAATGCGCTCGCACTAGTCCACGACGACCTCGTCACCTTCGAGGTCATCGGCCACTACAACGAGCCGCAGTCGCAGCAGCTCAGCGAATCCGCCGTGAACCGTCTGCCCGATGGCACCTGGATGGCGATCTGCCGTAATGACAAAGGCAACTACCACTTCACCACCAGCACTGATGGCAAAACCTGGAGTGTCGGGAAAGAGATGCCACATGTGCCGAACGGCGCGAACTCGAAGCCGACCTTCGACAAGTTCGGCAGCTTGTATTACCTCGGCTGGCAGGATGCCGAGACGATCCAGGGCAAGCGTCGCACCATCTTCAATCTCGACATCTCGCGTGATGGCAAGACTTGGGAGCGCAAATACCGCTTCGAGACGCCGCTGTCGTTTCAATATCCCACGCTGCACGAGCATGAGGGCGTGATCTGGCTCGCGGTGACGCAGGGAGCGACGAAGGAGCGCATCGTGTTTGGCAAGCTGGAGGAGGTGGGCCAGTTCGAGCCGCAGGCAGGACAAAAACGCATCGTTTGGCCTGCACAACCGCCGGACGAGTCCGCCTTGATGAATCCAGGCGTGAAGCTCTTCACGGATCGCGAGTATGTGATCGACCAATTGCCCGAACAGGTGCGCGGTCTGCCCTTCCTGCGCACGAACATCGAGAAGACCGATGTGAGAGTCAGCAAGGCGGGCACGCTCTACGCACTGACACCGACGATTCGCCCCAAAGCAGCCAGCCAGCATGACGCGCTGATCAAGGCAGGCTTCGCGAAGGTCGAGGTGCCCGAGGTGCAGCTTTTCCCCGGCGAGATCAATCGCGTGAGCCTTTACCACAAGGAGGTGAAGACCGGCGAGCGGCTCCAGTTCAGGAAGATGGTGCTGCTCATCATGGACAAGGGCAGCGAAGTGAAACCCTTCGCACCCGTACCACCGAAACCATGGAGCACGAACAACGGTGAAAAGCTGCACAACGGCATCGTGCTGCCGGAGGTCTGGCCACCGCAGCATCTCGCCCCGAACTCCGCCGAGCCAATGCCCGTGCCGTATTTGCAACAGCCGCCAAAGGTGATCGCGATTGATGTCGGCAGGCAGCTCTTCGTCGATGATTTCCTCATCGAGAGTACAACACTGAAGCGCACGTTTCACACCGCGAAGAAGTTCGAGGGCAATCCGGTCTTCAAGGCCGAGTCCGAACGCGAACTCGCTCCCTCCACACAAGGCGAGCCCGGCGAGGAGGCCACCACCTTCACTGGCCAAGGCGGCGTGTTTTACGATCCGGCGGAGAAGCTCTTCAAAATGTTCTATGTCGCAGGCTGGCGCGGGCCGCTCTCTCTCGCCACCAGTCCCGACATGAAGACCTGGACACGTCACGGGCAGTTTTTGCCGGAAGGCCTGCGCTGGACTGGACCGAAGCTCGCCACTGGCGGCTCCGACAACTGCGTGTGGCTCGATTTGAATGCGAAGAATCCCGCCGAACGCATCAAGTATCTGACCTGCTGGCTGCATGTGCCGAAGGAGCAACGGCCGGACGGCTTCATGCACTCGCTGCATGTCTCCGATGGCAAAACATGGTCTGACGCTGTGCCAACGACCATCGCGGCGGATGATTACTGCTCCTTCTTCTTCAATCCCTTCCGCGAGAAATGGGTCTTCAGTATCAAGAAGGGCACGTCACGCGGTCGCAGTCGTTACTACTTCGAGAGCGATGACTTCCTGAAAGGTGCCGACTGGGGCAAAGCCGTGTATTGGACTAGCACCGACAAACTCGACGCACTCGAGCCGAAAGACCGCTACCCCGGAGCGGGCGAGCAGCCGCAGCTCTATAGCCTGAACGCCGTGGCTTATGAAAGCCTCATGGTTGGCATGCACTACATCCATCGCGGCCCGAAGAATGACATCTGCGAGCAAGGCAAGTTCCCGAAGCTTCTCGATCTCGAACTTGGCTTCAGCCGCGACGGCTTCCACTGGGATCGCCCGGATCGCCGGGGCTTCATCGTCGGCTCACGCACCGAGGGCTCGTGGGATCGTGCTTATCTGCATGGCGCTGCGGGAGTCTTCGTGGTGCTCGATGACCAGCTCGTCTTCCCCTACATGGGCACCAGCGGCATCGCGCCGAGCGGTCATCGCGGCATGTATACGGGCGGCAGCATCGGCCTCGCCACACTTCGTCGCGATGGCTTCGCCTCCATGGATGGCCCCGGCGAGCTGACGACGCGGTCGGTGAAGTTCAAAGGCGACCATCTCTTCGTGAATCTGAATGGCGAACTCCACGCCGAAGCGCTCGATGAAGCTGGCAAGGTGCTCGCTACCTCCCAAGCGGTGTCTGGCGATCACACGAAGGCCAAGGTCGAGTTGCCCGAGCTTTCCACCCTCGCCGGAAAGCCCGTGCGATTCCGCTTCCATCTCGCACGCGGTTCCTTGTATGCCTTCTGGGTCACGCCTGACGCCAGCGGAGCCAGCAACGGCTATGTCGGTGCTGGCGGGCCTGATTTTTCCAGTGTGCGCGACACTCCAATCCGCAAGCCTTGATCCGTGCGCAGCATGGGCACCTTCTTCCTGCATCCAAATCACCGCCGCTTTATCCAGCATAACGGGCCATCATTCAGCGGAGTCAGGTGCGCAAAGTCATGCGCAGACTATTTCTACCTCCTGAAAATTTTTTCGGCAAATGGCGGACTGACTGGCGACGACTAAGTTGTCAGCCATCATGCCCCAGCCATCCGAACACGAACGCCACGCCCAGTTTCTCCGCCATTATGCGGAGAGCGAGGTGGCACTGCACACGTTCGTGCGATCGCTGGTGCCCACAAGGCAGATGGCCTCGGAGGTGATGCAGGACGTCATCCTCGTGCTGTGGGAGAAGTTTGAATCGGCGGCGGACTTTCAAGGCTGGGCCTTCGGCGTGGCGAGAAACGTGGTCATGCGGCAGCTCCGCAGCCTGTCGCGCGATCGGCATGTCTTTGATGATGCACTCGTGAACCAGCTCGCGGACGACGCGGTCACATTAGTCCAGGAGCATGATCGCCACCGCGAGGCGCTGGAGCACTGCCTGGGCAAGCTGCCCGCACCGCAGCGCGAACTGGTGCTCACCGCTTACACGAAAGGCGTGCGCATGGATGATCTCGCCACCCGGCGCGGGCAGACACCCATGTCACTTTACAAACTGCTGCACCGCATCCGGCAAAGCCTGCTGGACTGTGTGCAGCGCACCCTGACCCAGGAGGAAACAGCATGAACACAGATTGGCATGATCTCATTCAACGGCACATGGCCGGAACTCTCGATGATGCAGAGAACGACGCACTCCAAGATGCCCTCAGCACCGACGCTGAACTGCGCCGGATGTATCTCCATTACATGAACCTCGACGTGGCCCTGGAGGCCCACGCCTCGACGGCAAACGCCACGCGTCATTTGTTGATGGCCCTGCCTGAATGCAACACTCCGCGAGGCACTCGGTGGCTCTCCTGGCGTCCGCTAACCGCAGCGGCTGCCGGGATTGTGTTTGGCATCTTTTGCACGTCGGTGGTGTTCGGCTATGTCGCGCCTTCGTTGGGAAAGGTGATCACGCTGTTGCAGGAGAGCTTTGAGGCCGCGCCTGCGCCGCTGGTGACGGGGGTGCCGATTGAGCCGGGGCGATGGAGTGGCGATTACTCAGAGGTTGTGGGCGAGCAGCAGGGAGTGAAGCCGGAGAGCGGGAAGAAGATGCTGCGGCTCCAGCGGGGGGACTACGAGGGGAAGACAAACGCCAAAGGCAGTCACGTCGCTGACATTTACCGGCTGATTGATGTGCGGCCCTATCGTCAGGAGTTCGCAGATGGCTCCGCAGTGGTGCAGTTGTCCGCCGGGTTCAATGCGTTCGAGTTTCCACACGGGGAAACTTACACCGGCAAGATGACCCTCCATGCGTTCGACGCGGAGACCGCGACCAATGGTTCCTTGCGCGCAGCCAGCGCATGGGATGAGAGCTGCCTCGGGGCCGCTGCCACGGGGCCGACGAGGCTGGATCTAAATCCGGCGACCTGGCAGTGGATGACCACGGATCTGCGGCTGCCCGCCAACACGGACTTCCTGCTGATTCACCTCATCATCCCCGGCGGGCCGGGCACTCACGCGCAGGAGGGCTTTGCCGGGCACTACATCGATGATGTCCGCCTCACGCTGCGCCACAGCCCGCTGAGGTGAAAGA
This sequence comes from Verrucomicrobiota bacterium, assembly GCA_031411235.1. Taxonomy (GTDB): domain Bacteria; phylum Verrucomicrobiota; class Verrucomicrobiia; order Verrucomicrobiales; family Verrucomicrobiaceae; genus JANOAR01. The sequence goes on from JANOAR010000211.1 coordinate 8,731, forward strand.
TCCAGCAAGAGCCACAGCACGAACTCTCTCACCCAACAAAAATGAACAACCTAAAAATAAATCCCGCCATCACCCGCCGCCATTTCACTCGCACCCTCGCCCGGACCGGTGCGGTGCTGGCCCTTGGAAGCGCCTTGCCGGCCTTCGCGGCCAAAGCAAAAAAGGGGCAAGGAAAAACCCCGCCATCGGCTCCGGCTCAGGGTGACTCAACACAGCCGAAATATGAGACCAAAGTCCTCTGGGATTTTAGCGGCTGCATTGAAGACCGCTTCATGGACCGAGTCACTACCCATGTTTACAACGGCAATGTCTATGTGTGGGTTCTATTGCCGGGGCTGAAGACGCACATTGTCAAAGTGCCGCTCGATGGCGGCAAGGCGCAGATGTTTCCGCTCATGCCGGGGCACGTCACGGGGGATGATCCGCACCGGTTTTACACCATCGGTGCGGATGCGCTGGGTTACATTCATGTGGTAGGTGATATGCACTCGTCCGCGCATGTGAAGCATTGGATTTCCAAGAAGCCAGAAGACATCTCCGAATTCGTTTTTACCTCGGACGATGGCGAGAACAAGCGGCCTCAAGGATACAACGTCACTTACCCGCACCTGTTCCGCGGTCCGGATGGCGTGCTCTACCATTCGATCCGCTGTGCCGATCCAGTCTGGGGCGTCGGCATCAGTGTGCTGGATGTTAACACGCAGACCTGGTCCATGCTCGGGGCCGATGTGCCCGCCAGCGAACTTCACGGCAAACGCGAGAACAAGAAGACCAAGGGCAAACCGCTAACGGCATGGGAAGACAATGGCGAGGGTGGCAATTTCTCTTACACGCAGCCGCACGCGCACATTGCCTGGGACAAGAGCAAGCGGATGCATGTGGTGTTTGGCTTGCTCAACGAAAATACGCCGTCGGCCAAAGGCAGGCACACTGGCAGTGATGTGCTTTACGCCTATTCCGACGATGGTGGCAAAACCTTCCGCCGCAGCGATGGGTCGCAGATTCAATTACCGATGCGCGCCGAGGCCGGTCTGCATCAGGCGGATGTCGTTTACTCCCGACACGACGGGCCACCTCCGTGGGTGGGGCTCAATCCGACGATCCACATCGACGACAAAAACCGGCCGTTGGTAGGGGCTGAGGATCACAAGACGGGCTGGCATCATCTCGTCCTGGAAAAGGGCAAATGGACTGAACTGGTGAAAAGCACCAGTTCTCCAACAAGTAATCAGACGGCGAAGCCGAACGATGAGGATGAGGACGATGATTCGGAAAAGGTGGACGTTTCCAAACTCGCTCTCCCCTACAAGCCGCATCATCCGAATCCGGAATACCTGCACGAGACGGGAAACCTTGTTTACACCGTTTTCCCCGAGAAGGATCGCTTCCATGGCGACAAACCGAAACACCATCGAATT
>JANOAR010000212.1:0-42218 GCA_031411235.1 Verrucomicrobiota bacterium
ACTATGTCTGCTACTACACTCACGCTGGAAGATCGTCTCGCTCACTCCAAATGGCTCGACTCGGGCCACACGGCGGGGCAGCGACTTGATAAAACTAATGCCGACCTCGCAGGGGCTGATCTCACGGGCAACACGCTCGAAGACGCGGCCTTCGCCGGGGCCAATCTGACGAAGGCGAAGCTCGTTGGCACTGATTTCAGCCGTGTGGACTTCCGCAAGGCCGACCTCAGCGGGGCCGACTGCGATGGTGCGGAGTTCGATGGTGCGAACCTCGCGGAGGCGTTGCTCGTGGGGTGCAGTCTCAGCGGCTGTCAGTTCGATGGGGCTTCTCTCGCCGGGGCGAATCTCAGCGGTGCGCAGTTGCAGGGAGCCAGCCTCATCAATGCCGACCTGAGTGGTGTGAATTTCAGCAATGCCAACCTCCATGGCACCAACTTCACAGGCGCAAAACAAAGCGGCATGAATCTCGAAGGGGCGTCGCTGAAGGATACCATGGGCCTCGTTTGAGCGGTGGTGATGGGGCGGCTGCGGGCATTGAATAACCATAGCGATGAGGCGATTCAATGCGTGATTAACATGTTTAATTATCAATATTATATAATTAGTATGGAGTTATGGCTTGGAGCGGCTAAATTGGCCGATCTAAAGTCATGGGAGCCGCCCCGAATACTCTTCAATGCCCTGCATGCCGTCAGCCCTTCCTGACGATGCAGTGCCATCCCCAGTCGGCGCAGTTTTGCCCCTACTGTGCGTTCACGGCGATGCTGGGGCAGTTCCCCGTGCTGGTGCAAAACAGTGGGGCGGGGTTGACGCCGCTTCGGAAGCGTGGGGCGGGCCGATTTGGCCCCTCGGTGAGTCCTGCCGCGATGCCGTGGCCGGGCCTGCAACAAGGCACTGAGGGCTTGGTATTTCCAGGCCTCCCCGCTGCGCCAGCCGTCGTGGCAGACTATGCCTCGCCGTCCCCTGCCCCGGCCCCGGCCTACGTTCACGAAAGGTTTCCCACCGAGGTGCCTGCGCGGCGTTACCCCACGGGCCAGATTTCCCGCACGGCTGAGTGGCCAGGGCTAAATATCGCGGGCGAGGGCATCGCGCTGGAGTTCCCTAGCGCGGCTCGTGCGGCAAGGGCACGCCGTGGCAATGGGTTGCTCGCCGGCATCACGATGGGGGTGCTGGGGCTTGTGTATCTGCTGCTGCGCCAGCCAGAGAGTGAGATCAGCCGCCAGCCCGAGCCAGCCTCGGCCAAGACAGCTACGGCACCGACGAGCCGTTCCGATCTCGGTGCGGTGGCTGAGCCGACACCTGATTTCATTCCGCTGGGCAACCCACCCCCAACAACGGTGGCCGCAGCTCCAGCCGTGATTTCCGCCACGCCTACCACGGCAGTCAGCGTGCTCTCGCCAGAGCAGGCGCTGGAAAAAACCTCCTCCCTGCTGCACTCCGTCTTTTCAGCGCAGGCGGTGGAGGATCGCTTGAGCTACTTCGCCGATGCCGAGGAGCATCGTCGCCGTGCCGAGGTCTTTTTTGCCCATCTGCCCGTGCCGCTACAACTCGCGGGGCTGAAGCTTTTCCCCACGCCGATCAAACGCCTGCCGGGGGGCAGCGTGGTGCCGCTGTTTCATGTGATCACCAGCGAGGGGGCGCAGCGGAGCATTCTTTGTTCGTTGCGCAGCACGCATGAGGGCGAGGTGAAGCTGGACTGGGAACTGTTTGAGGACTCCTACTCGGGAGCACTGGCGAATTTCCAAAAAGTCCGCCAAGTGAACCCGCGATGGTTCACGGTGGGGCTGAAGAAAAATCACGGCTTTGACGAGAGTCCCGAGGTGCGCGACTCGCACCTAGCTTTCGATGTGCAGTGCTCTTTCGATGGTCGAGATCGCACCCTGGCGCTCACGACGAAGACGAGTAACAGCGGGCGACAGATTGATCGTGCGGCTTCCTGGGGCGAACTTTACATCGCCCGAGTGCTGCTGGGCTGGACGCCTGTGAATGGCGAGATGCGCCTGACGATTCTGGACAATGCGGGGGTCAGCGAAGAGATCGCCTCGGCAAGGTAGAGGCTTGAATGCTGGGCGGAAAATCGCTAGCTTGCGGGCCGTGAAAAGTGCCTATCCCTTGGTTTTAGCTTTATGCCTGTGCCTCGCCCTGCCTGCCTGTAGTCTGTTGCGCCGCAAGCGCATCCCCCCGGCAACCGATACGGGGCCGAGGTTGCCCGCGCCTGTGGGTGAGGTCGATCTCATCAATCCCGACGGGCGATTTGTGCTCATTCACCTCGCGGCGAAAGGGGCCGTCCCGCCCGTGGGCGTCGTGCTGCGCTGCATCGGGCCTGCGGGTGAAACGGCACGCCTGCTGGTGACACCTGAGCGAAAGGACATGCACATCACGGCGGATATTAAATCGGGTGAACCCCAGCTCCACAACATGGTGATCTATGATGTGGCCGCACCTCCGGTAAAACCGAGCGCAGCAGCAGGCGGGGTGGCGGCTAGCCCGCCAGCGACCACGATGCCCAGGGGTGGCTTGATCAATGGCTTGCCCGATCCTGCCTCGCCCGAGGGCGGAGGCATCCCGTCCACCTCCGCACCAGCCGATGGGAAAAGTGGCGGTTTATCACTGCCGCTGCCGCAACGGTGAGGGCGCACGCACGGCGTTATTGCTGAATCCCTGCCTAGGGCCTGGCTTCCAGGATGACTTGTCGGGCGGTGATGGGGCTGTTTATTGTGGTCGCGGGGGCGACGGGAATGGAGGGGATGAGGTAGGTGCCGTAGCCGATGCTTTTGCCGGGGAGGCCGGGATGCGGGATGAGTTGGCCCGCGTACTTGAGCAAACGAGTTGCACCGCCATTGGTGAGCTTGAGGGTGCCGCTGAAGGCTCCCGTGGCGGGCGTTAGGCTGAGCGAGACGAACTGGGGATTGCTCCCTGTGGTGAAGGTGGCGGTGTTTTTAATGCTGCTGATGGCGCTGATGGTGCAGAGCTGGGTGAAGCCGATGCCAAAGTCTTCGCCGACGAAGCTGAGCTGGACGTTGTCATTGCCTGCGGTGAGACCCATGACGAGAGGAGCGAGGGTGGTGGGCTTGTTGTAGAGGCCGCCAGTGATGGTGAGAGGTACGAAGAAGCCTGCGGGATAGAGGCGATCTTTGGTGACTGCGCCGAGGCTTTTTTTCCGCCAATCGACACTGCCACTGCTGATGATGCGGTGAGCGCTGTCGCTGCCGATGGGGAGGGTGCCGAAGAGCGAGCCTCGGCCTGTGTAGAGGGGGCTGAAGAGGAGCGCGGTGCCATCTTTGCGAAGGGGGGCGCTGCTGGCGAAGGCGCTGCCATCACCTGTTTTGCCGACGGCGGTGGCGAGGCCTAGGTTGGTGACGTTGATGGTGCCATAACCTGTGCCTTGGGGGATCCAGAGCAGGACTTGGCCGTCTTCGGGGATGTCGAGGGCGATGGCATGGAGGCCTTGGTAAGCGGTGGCTAGGGCTCCGGTACTCCAGGTATTTTTCCAGCCGATGACGCTAAGGGAGTCGGAGACTTGATCCAAGGTGTTGGGGTTGAGTTCAGCGATGATGCCTTCGAGTTCGCTGGTGGCGGGGTTGAGCGTGAAGGCGAAGCCGATGGAGGTGTTGCCTTTGCGAGTGATGACGAAGGAGGAAGTGGGGTTGCTGCCTGTGGCGGTATTGAGGGCACCCGCGACGTTGTGGATGGCGGCTCCGAGTCTCGCCTTGCCGGTGTAGGTGCCGTTGGCTTGTACGGTGATGTCGAGCCTGCCGCCGAGGTCATTGGTGATGCCGATGCTGGTGCCTACGAGGATGTCTCGTGGCAAGGGGGTGACGTAGCTGCCGACCAGGGCGACGGGCAGGCGCTCGACGATGAGAGTGGTGGTGACGGTGTTGAAACTGCCTGCGGCGTTGCTGGCTTTGATGCTGATCTGGAAGGTGCCGAACTGCCGTGGCTTGCCCGAGATGAGTCCTGTTTTGGCGTTGTAGGTTAGGCCCAAGGGGAGGCCTGTGATGGTGAAGCTGCTGGGAGTGCGTGAGGCGATATTATCGATGTAGGGCACGGCAAAACTGAAGGTGCCGCCAACGATGGCGTTGGTGGGCATGGTGATGGTGAAGACGGGGGCGGCGGCGGTGCCAGTGTTGATGCCAACGACGGGGGCTTCCTGGACAACGAGGATAAACCCGGAGCGCACGGTGCGACTAGCGCCCGCACTGGTGATGGCGCAGACATAGACACCGGAGTCGCGGGAGGCACTGAGGGGGCCGATACGCAGGGGCTTCGACTGCACATCGCCGATGTAGAAGTCATTGTTGATGGGGATGCCGTTGTTGTACTCCCACTGGTAGGTGAGGCCACTGCCTGCGGTGGGGACGGTGAGGCTGGTGATGCTGCCAGCAGCGGCATAGATGTAGGGCCTGATCAGCGGGATGGTGGCGATGGCGACGTTGGTGTTGTTGCTGGTAGCGCTCTGGCCGTGGGCGGTGACGCGGACTTTGTAGGTGCCTGCGTGGGTGAGGGTGGTGGCGGGAAGGGTAAGGGTGGCGGAGGTCTGGCCGACAATGGCGACATTGTTTTTCAACCACTGATACTTGAGCGTGGGTGGCCCAGTGGCGACGACGCTGAGGCTGAGCGTCTCGCCCGCGATGAGAAGTCGAGGCTGCGGCTGAGTGGTGATGGTGGGAATGATGGAGGGGCTTGATGAGGGGGATCCATGGCGAAGCAGGAGGCGGATACCCGTGGGCAGCGTGGTGGTGGTCTTGAGTGTGGTGGCACTGATTTTAATAGTGCTAAGCGGGGAGACGTTGGGGTTGTTGATATGCAGATCGGCCCAATTGCCGCCACGGGTGTAGCTGTTAGCGTTGTTACTGAGGTCGGGGTCATAGACCCATTCGGCGACGTTGCCGCTGATGTCGTAAAGGCCAAGCGAGCTGGGGCGATAGCTGCCGACGGCTTTGGTTTTACCCGTGGTGGGGTTGTTGTAGTTGGCGAGTAAGGTGCTGATGGTTGCGCCTGTGCCGTAGGCTCGGGCTTCGGCACCACTGCGTGCGGCCCACTCCCAATCACTCGCGGCGGGAAGGGTGTAACCGTCAACAGCGCTGTTGCTGATCCAGGTGCCGGGGTCGGAGGTGCCGGGGGTGGTTTTGGTAGCGTAGCCGTGAATGAGATTGAGCATGTGGCCCGCATAAAAGCCTGCATACCAAGAGACGTAGCTGACGGGCAGATTGGCCTTTGCCACGGGGACGTAGAAGCTGGCGAGGCTGCCGGAGCTGATGGGATCGCCATCGGTATCGTATAACTTGATGTCGGTGGTTTTATTCACGCCTGTGCTGGTCGGGCTGGCGAGGTAGCAGAGGGGCTGGGTTAGGTAACTGATGAGGTAGTCGCCACTGCTGGCGCTGATGGTGAAGTCGGCGGGGTGGTGCTCCAAACCGTACTGCAATAGGCTGGCGAATTGTTTCTGCGTCAGCTCGGTAGTGGCGACCCACTGGGTAGGAATGGCGGTGCTGCCGCCGCCGCTGCTGGGGGTGAAACTGCCGCCACCAATGGGGCGGAAGCTGAGGTCGGCGAGGGTGGCGGTGTCGTGCCCACGGGCGATGAAGTTGACCTTGGCAGGGGTGCTGGTCTTCAGCGCGGGATTGGTGCCGAGGTCATATTCCAGGCGGTCGCTGAAACCGTCGCCATCGGTGTCGGTGTTGCTGCGGCTGGTGCGCAGGGCGTCTTCCTGGATGTCGGTGAGGCCGTCGTTATCGCTATCGTTGGTGAGGGTGACACTGAGGGTGGCGATGCTGCTGCTGACGGTGGTGGTGGCTCCGTTGAGGCCTGAGCCGTTGCTGACCTTGACGGTGTAACTGCCGACGTACTCGGGAAGGGCATACGCTAGGGTGAACTTGCGGCTAACGGCACCGAAGATGGCGACCGATGAGGGCGCAGGCACAGCGACGGTGGCCAGGGGCATGAAGTACCACTGGTAGTTGAGTGGCCCAGAGCCAGTGGCGGCGGCTTCAAAGGTGACGCTGGTGCCATAGTTCACGGTCTGGCTCACGGGTTGCAGCGTGAAGGTGGGGGCCTCGGTGACGTGCAGTTGCGCGATGAGGCTAGTGACGCTGGTCGCGGCGTTGCTGACGCGGACGCTGATTTCTCCTGAGTCGGTGAGGGCTGCGGGAGTGGTGGAATAGGTGGCGCTGGTGGCTCCCGAGATTGCCGCCCCATCCTTCAGCCACTGGTAGCTGAGACTGCTGCCACTGGCGGTGACGCTGAAGTCGGCGGCAGTGCCGATGGCCACCGTCTTGTCGCGCGGGTGCTGGGTGATGACAGGCTGCGCGAATCCATCAGTGACAGTGACGGTGATGGTGTGGCTGGTGGTGGTGTTGTCCAAGTCGGAGGCGACAACAATGATGTCGGCGGTGCCAGAGCCGGAGCTGACGCCGTGGAGCTTGAGCATACCGTTTGAAATGCTGCTGGTGACGGCAGTGGCGTTGGTGGAGGAGGAGGTAAAGGCGAGAGTATCTACGGGGGTGATGCTGGTGATTTTGATGACCTTGGTGCTGTCCATGCTCGTAGGCGCGGTAGCGGCATTCATGGGGCAACTATCGAAGCTGCCGCTGTTGGGCTGGGTGGTCTTGGTTTGGAGCTTCACGGCATAGGCACCACGGGGCTTATTTTGGATGGCATTGACTACAGTCATGCCTCCGGTAGGCACTCGCCCGAAGACGGTGAAGCCGCCGTTCTGGTTGTCGAGGTTGGCGGTGTTGTCGCCGATACTGACGAAGAAATCGTGGGTGCCGCTGTTGGGATTGCCGCCTTGTTTGGCGAGGGCGACAGTGCCTGCTAAATTGCCGATGCCTGGCTCATTGATGGGCGAGGGGCGCGGGGTGACTTCGGCAAATACATCGGGAGCCTGCACAGGCCGGAAGCCGCCGCCTTGGAGGACGAAGGGGGTAGCACCTTCAAAGGCGGCGCGATGGAACATGCTGCCGTCGTAGTCCTTGGCATCGACGTAAGCCATGAAGTTCCTCACCGTCTGAGGAGTCAGCGTGGGCTGGAGGAGGATGTCGAAATTGCCCAGGGTCGTGACGACTCGCACCGCAGACTCGGTGTCGGGGTCGGCAAAAAGTTCGGTCAGTGGCACATAGACATCACTGCCAGTACCGATGGTGCGGGCGCTGGTGGGGGTAGGCGTCGTGGGCCGCCCATTGGGAATGCGGACACGCAGGGTAAGAGTTTCCGTGTCCACCCAGGCAGGGGTAAAGGTGGCGGTGATGGGGCAGACGAAGACGCCACTTTCCGTCGGTGTGCCAGAGATGACTCCAGTGCTAGAATTAAGACTGAGGCCTGCGGGTAGGCCAGTGCAGGTCAAGCCCGTGCGCGTGGCGGGGGATAACTGCGCTGTGGTGATGGTGAAGCTGAAGGGCGAGCCTTGGGTGATGGGCTCGTAGGCGCGAGAGGTGATGCCGTTTTTGGTTTCGATGACGGTGGAGGCGGCAGCAGTCGCGGAAGCGCTTGAGCCAGCGCTGGTGCTGTAAATGGCGCGGACGATGAGGTTCAAGCTCATGCCTTTGGGCAAGCTGGTTAGCGTGCCGCTCGTGGCGTTTGCTGCGAATGTGCCCGCCGAGGTGAAGGCCACGGGGTCAACGGCAGAGCTTTCGCGGTAGAGGATTTCATAGCCCGTCTCGGCGCTGGAGTTATCCAGCCAAGCGACGGCGACGCGGGTATCCCCGGTGTCGCTATCATGTGTGGCAACAGCGGTAAAGCTGGTCGGCGCGTTGAAGGCGAGGGTGCTGCTGACGGTATTGGATGCGCTAGAAAACAAGGCCGTGCTGCCATCGGCTGGCAGGTAGTAGGCGAGGACTTTCCAGGTGTAAGTGGCCCCTGGGATGAGGCCCGTCAGAGTGCTTGTCATGGCAGCGGGCAGTGTGGCCTTCCGCGAGTTGGGCGCGACGGTGGTGTAGTTTTCAAACGCCGTGTCGGGATCGACATCGGTGCGGCTGCCCTGGATGACGTAGCCCATCTCGTTTTGTGAATTGTCCTTCCAATCGAATTTCACATTGGTCTCAGAGAGGACGCTTTGGGTAAGCAAGGTGGGCGTCGCAAGGCTGGGTGCCGCGAGGGTGACTTCGTTGGCATAGGGGGTGTATGCCGTGCGGCCTGTGCGCGGGCCTCGGAAGGCTCTGATGCGAAACTTGTAAGTCCGCCCTGGCACGAGGGTGCTGTTCAACTCAAAAGTCTGTGCGCCAGCCGTAACGAAGACTAGCTCCACGCCCTTGTAGCTGGCTGCGGTCGAGGTGGCTGGCAGCGGAGTCGTGGGGCCATAGTAGGTATTGGGCAAGACGCTGGTGTCCATAATGTCCACCTCGAAGCCGTCCTCTTGGTTCGAGTTATCCGTCCAAGCGAAAAGCAGCTTGCCATCGGTGCCGCTGGGTACCGTGACAGCAAACGACGTCGGAGCAGCGAAATTTGCCTCTGGGGTGCTTCCCGTGGTGATTTGAAAAGTGGGTGACGAAGCAATCGCCGAGCGCTCAGTGACGGTGACGACACCCGTGGTTGAGACGGTGCCTTTGCAGGCGCTGATGGTGAAAACCAAATTCGTGCCCGTTGGAGTCGCTGATGTGAGCAGATAAGTCGTCGCTTGGGTGAGATTGGCGATGGGGTACTGCAGGATTTTGGCGGTGCCCCCATTGACCCGGACGCTGAGTTCAAAAAAGTTCTCATCACTCGAATTGTCCGTCCACGATACCCGAAACCCACGGGTCGTGGAGGTGGAGTTGGTCATCGCGCTGCAGATTGCCGAGGTGGGCGCTGTCGGCACGGCATCCGCCCTGCCAGCAAAGACAAAAGACACAACCGCCAGCAGCGAGGGAATCCAGACATGGGACTTCAGGTTCATAACAAGGAGTGAGTGAGGCAAAGAGGTGTGGGAAGAGAGGGCGGGCTTTTACTCGCTTGGGACAACGATGTCTAGGCGAGTGCTGTATTATGACAACGTCACCGGGGTAGCGTTCGTGGGCTCCCAATATTGGGGGCCATGCGCCATCTGCACACCACCCGCAAGAACCCCAACGGCCCATCGTTCACTTCGCCCCTTATGATTCGCACATCACTTATTCTCTCCATCATCGCTGCCGCCTCGCTGGCTGGCCGCGCCGAGTTGCCCGCAACGGCCAAAGTCGGCCACTTCTACGCAGGCTGCCAGGCCTACACGTTCAAGTCCTTCGACGTCCTAACCGCGCTCGACATGATCGCCACCGCTGGTGGCAAGACCGTTGAATTCTTCCCTGGGCATCAGCTTTCCAAAGAGGATACCAAAGGCAAGTTCGACCACAACACCACCGCCGAGCAGCGTGCCCCGATCAAGGCCAAGCTGGTCGCGCTGGGCCTCACCCCTGTGGGCTACGGCGTTGTGAAGCTCAGTAACAACGAGGCCGATTGCCGCAAGATTTTCGACTTCTGCAAGGACATGGGCATCGGCATCGTCGTCAGCGAGCCTGCCGAAGACGCCTTCGACCTGATCGAAAAATTGGTGAAAGAATACGACATCAAAATGGCCATCCACAACCATCCCAAGAAGCCGCTGGATCGCAGCTACCGCTACTGGGATCCTGAGTATGTGCTCAGCCTCGTCAAGGATCGCGACCCCCGCATGGGTGCCTGCGCCGACATCGGCCACTGGGTGCGCAGCGGTGTGAAACCCACCGACGCCATCCGCATTCTGAAGGGCCGCATCTTCGACAGCCACATCAAAGACCTTGATGCCTTCGGCGTCGTCGGAGCCAAAGACATGGTCTGGGGCACAGGCCAGTCGGACATCCCCGCCGTGCTCAATCTCTACGCCGAGCAGGGCTTCTACGGCCCACTCGATGCCGAGTGGGAAAAAGACTGGGAAACCAGCCTGCCCGATGTGACGAAGTGCATGGAATTCGTCAAAAACTTCAAGCCCACAACGAAGTAGTCGCACTGAGGTATCCCTTCATCGCTCTTGTTTAAAACCCAGGCGGCGCGGCTCCACGAGTTGCGCCGCTTTATTCTTCCAGCTTGGCAGCACTCATCCCACCATGCACTCTGCGCCCATGAGCCAACCGTCAGAGGAACCTCTCCCCGAAGCCCCCGTCGAATTCATCCCCCCGTCCCATCAGCAAGGGCGAACCTCACGGGCCGCCCCCGGCGTCAACCCCGACGAAAAAAATGCGACCGCACGAATCATCGCCCACTGGCTCGACGATTTCATCAAAATCCCCGGCACCACCTTTCGCATCGGCCTGGATCCCATCATGTCCCTCGTCCCCGGTGTCGGTGACTTCTTAGCCTCCAGCGTCAGCCTCGTCACCATCATCGAATCCGTGCGCACCGGCGTGCCCATCACCGTGATCCTGCGCATGTGCTTCAACATGGTCGTCAACGCCATCATCGGTGCCATCCCCTTCGTCGGCCCCGTCTTCTCCGCCTTCTACAAGAGCAACACCCGCAACCTCGGCATCCTTCAGCGCTGGCAGGCCGGCGACCACCATGCTGTGGTGAAAGGCAGCCGCCGACTGCTCATCGTCGTGGTGCTCGGCGTCTTCCTCACGCTCGCCAGTTACCTCGCCTTCTGGGTGTGGGTGCTGTGGAATATCACCCGCCCCTGGCACGGCTGAGCCCATGCTCCACGTCGTCCTTTACCAGCCGGAGATCCCCCACAATACAGGTGCCGTGGGGCGGTTATGCCTCGCCACAGGCGCACGCTTGCACCTCATCGAGCCACTCGGCTTCAGCCTTGATGACAAGCATTTAAAACGCGCTGGCCTCGACTACTGGGCCGAGGTGGATGTGCAGCAGTGGCCCAGCTACGAGGCTCTGCAAGCCGCTGTCGCGCCCGAGGCCGACTTCTACTACCTCACCACGAAAACTCAGCGCCGCTACTGGGACGCCGAGTTTTCAGCCACAGCTCGGCCCGACATCTATCTCGTCTTCGGCCCCGAGACACGAGGGCTCCCCGCCGCTCTGCTCGCCGAGCACCACGCGAGCTGCCTGCACATCCCCATGCTCGGCACCCGCAGTCTAAACCTCGCCACCTCCGTCGGCATTGTCTTGTATGAGGCAGTGAGGCAACAAGCCCTCGCCTTCGAGAAGACGGATTTAGGGAATTAGCCTTTTGACTCCCGCCCTACACTGCGGAAACTCCGCCCCCCTCCAAACCATGTCTGCCGCAGCCCCACTCCATGCACGCGATGTCCACCGCCGATACAAGCTCGGCACCCAGGAATTGCATGTGCTGCGCGGCATGAACCTCGACGTGCAGCCCGGCGAAAAAGTCTTTCTCTGCGGCAAATCGGGTGCTGGGAAAACCACGCTACTCTATGTCCTCGGCGGACTCGAAAAGCCCACCCAGGGCGATGTGCTCGTCCAAGGCCAATCCCTCTACCACGTCCCCGCCAAGCAACGCTCACTCACGCGCAACCAGATGATGGGCTTCGTCTTCCAGCACTACTACCTGCTGCCCGATCTGACCGCGCTCGAAAACGTTGTGCTGCCCTCCATGATCAATGGGCGCAGCGCCGAGCAGCGCGCCCGCGAACTGCTCGAACGCGTCGGCCTCGGCGAGCGCATCCACCATTTGCCCACCGAACTCTCCGGCGGCGAACAGCAGCGCGTCGCCATCGCCCGCGCCCTCATCAACGACCCCGGCATCTTGTTTGCCGACGAGCCCACGGGTAACCTAGACGCAGGCACGGGCGGCGGCGTCATGGACATGCTGCTCGGGATCGTCAGCGAGGCACAAAAGACTTTGATCGTTGTCACCCATGACGCGAAGTTAGCTGAACGCGGTGATCGCAAGTTCATGCTCCAAGAGGGGCAACTCGTGACCTAGCCCCCTCCATTTTCACCTCCATACCCATCCATGAAAATCTACATCGACGGACAGTTCCTAGACAAAGAAGACGCCAAAATATCCGTGTTCGACCACGGCCTGCTTTATGGAGACGGCGTCTTCGAGGGCATCCGCTTTTACAGTGGCCGCATCTTCAAGCTCAAAGAACACGTCGAGCGCCTGTTTGAAAGCGCCCGAGCCATCGCCATGACCATCCCCATGACGGAGGACGAAGTGTCGGAAGCCACGCTGAAAACCGTCGCTCTCAATGGCCTGCGCGATGGCTACATCCGTCTCGTCATCACGCGCGGTGCAGGCCCCCTCGGGCTCAATCCTTACCAGTGCCCCACGCCCAGCATCATCATCATCGCCAGCACCATCTCGCTCTACCCTCGCGAGCGTTATGAAAAAGGCCTCAACCTCATCACCTGTGCCACGCGCCGCCCCACACCAGCCTCGCTGAGCCCTCGCGTGAAGAGCCTCAATTACCTGAACAATGTCATGGCCAAGATTGAGTGCATCCAGGCCGGTTGCGAAGAAGGCATCATGCTCAACGAGCAAGGCTACGTCGCCGAATGCACGGGCGACAATGTCTTCGTGATCAAGAAAGGCATCGTCACCACCCCACCCACCTCATCAGGTGCGCTCGATGGCATCACCCGCCGCGCTGTCATGGATCTCATGTTCAGCCTCGGCATCCAGTGCCGCGAGGAAGTCATGACACGCCATGAAATCTACACCGCCGACGAATGCTTCCTCACGGGGACTGCCGCCGAAGTCATCCCCGCCGTCTCGCTGGATCGTCGCAGCATCGGCGATGGCAAGCCTGGCCCCATCACCCTGCGACTCGTCGAGGCCTTCACCCTAATGGCCAACTCCGAAGGTGCCGAAGTGCCCTATGCTTGAGCCCATTTTCACCGCCTCAAAGCATGAGCGCATCATCGCTCGGCACTCGTCGCACGTATCCCCCTCACCATGAAATGTGACGTTTGCAGCAAAGCCGCCACCGTGTTCCTCACCCAAATCATCAATGGGCAGATGACCACGGTGAACCTCTGCGATGCCTGCTCGAAGGAGAAAGGCGTGACGGACACCATGGGCTTCGGCCTCGCCGAGGCCTTCGTCGGCCCCGGTTCCGGCGCGACCACTCGCACCATCGCCAGCGATCTCGCCTGCCCCGAGTGTGGGTTCACTCAGAGTCAGCTCAAAAAAATCGGCCGCATGGGTTGCCCCGAGTGTTACTCCACCTTTCGCGACGGCTTGGATAACCTCCTCACCGCCATGCACAAAGGCACGCGCCACATCGGCAAAAAGCCCGGCACTAAGCCCGCCAACGACAGCCAAGTGCGTCGCAACATTGAAGACCTCAAGCAGCAAATCCAAGCCGCCGTCACCGACGAGCGCTACGAAGACGCTGCAAAATTCAAAGCAGAGATCGAAGCGCTCAATCGTTATTTGGCCGAACGCGCCGCGTCTTGAGCCCCGTGCAATCGGCACGAAAAGCTACTCGACAACCTTGCCGATGACGAACTGGTCGTGCGTTTTCTTCGGCGCATTCAGCAGCGCCTCAGCGCATGAAAAGCTAGCCGCAGGCTCATCGGCACGCCACACATCGAACACAGGCATCGCGTGTGCAGTCGGCTCTACGCCATCGAGATCGAATCGACTCAGCGTGTCCATGTAGCCAAGAATACGGCCCAACTGGCCTTCATATTCGGTGGCCTCGGCGTCGGTTAGCTTGAGCCGGGAGAGAGTAGCGATGCGGTGAATATCCAGCGTGGGAGATGACATGGTGGAGGGCAATGGAGAAGTGCCAGAGCGATTGTCAAATGCGGGGCTTCTACCGAGGTAAATAAAACTCGCCTCGCTGCGTCGCCGCATTCCGAGCTAAAGGAAAAACCGGAAATGCTGATTCAGCCACCCCAGGATCGCCGCCGTGATGAGCGCCAATACAAGGAACTCCAGCGCCAGTCGGATCGACCGACGACGAGCCATTTGTGCCTTTTGTAAAGGCACACGCTTGACCTTGATCACACCCTTCTTTTTGCGCACAGGAGCGTCCATCGGTGGCACATAATTGCGCAGCGCCTCATCGCGCTTCTTAGCCAAGGCAGGTGCCTCGGCGACGAAAACTTTGAGTCGCTGGATGCGGCGATTTACCTCGGCCGATTCGCTCTCGATAGTCTTTGGCTTCTTAGCCTTGGGCTGGGCCTCGGCCTTTTCATGGATCAGATCTTTGGCACTGCGAGCACGGGAGGAACGAACGCGGACATTGGTCATAATGCGAGGGAGGTTAGAGGTTTTTTAAACTCAGGGCAGGAACTAAAAAAGGATGCGGGCGATCACCACGCAG
The DNA here is from genome assembly GCA_031411235.1 of Verrucomicrobiota bacterium. GTDB lineage: Bacteria > Verrucomicrobiota > Verrucomicrobiia > Verrucomicrobiales > Verrucomicrobiaceae > JANOAR01. The sequence continues at coordinate 14,184 of JANOAR010000212.1, forward strand.
ATCGCGAGGGTCAGCATCAATGGCAGAGTAAAGGCGAGACCGCGCTTGAACCATACCATCGCCTCGTCTTGGCCTTCATCAGCCTTAGCCTTAGCTTGGCGAACCCTGGAGTCCGACTCCAGCGGGCGTAAGTGTTCAAGACGTCGCGCTGACTTGGTGAAATCCGCCTCTGCGTCCTCGATCGCTTCAAGAGCGCGGTCGAGTTCCTCCTCGGGATGATTGCGCTGCCATTTCTCTGGCTGGAGGCTGCGCAGCACTTCAATGTGCCTGCTAAAAACGTCGTGCGTCGCGCTCAGTTCTTCGGTGAGCTTTTGCGCATTGTACAGCTCACGCTCAATGTTCGTGGCATTGCGATTGAACTTTTCCAGCAGCTCGCGCTTGCCTGCGGCGAAGGTCGCTTGCTTCTTCCTAATGCTCTCCAGGCGTTCCTGTTGGCGCTCGATTTCCTCCTGGCGCAGGCGTAGTTGCAGCAGTTCTTCTTGGGCTACTTTGACTTGAGCTTGGACATCCTCCATGGGAGCCGAGTTTGACCCTTCAAAATTGCCTTCTTCATCAAAGATAAGCAGGTTTTCATCATCAGAAGGATAGGCGACAGCGGAGCTGGATTTTCTGGTCATGATAAATGATGTTAGTTTAGACATCCTTATCTCACGCTTTTGTAAAATAATCTAGATTTTTTATCCTTTTTTCTGCTAGTCGGTATGGAATGAGCCCGAAAACCACGGTTAAAACAAAAATTCCAGCGAGGCTAAGCAGTTTCAAGTAAGCCCTTGGATAATGGTCAACCCAAGGAAGTCTGACATGTAGCTCGCTCAAGGCTGGGAGGAGAGCAATAGCCACACTTGCCAGGATAAAAAGGAAGCTCGTGATGAGGCAGAGCGTGCCGCCAAAGCCCGAGACGATCTTGGCAGGATTCGCCTCGCGGAAATCTGGAAATATTGTCCCCAGGCCATGTGCTAAAGCATTCAACCCAACGGTCAGCATGACGATGGCAGCGATGAAAAACACGGCCCGCTCAAAAGGTAGCTCCAAGCTCACACACGACACCGCTGTGAGCAGCGTCGTCAGCGTTCCAGTGACCACAGTCGTCAGCCAGAGCTTGGTGCGCAGCACCCGCGCCATCGACACCGGGCTCAGCCCCAAAAGCCACAGACGCTGCCCCTCCTGGCTGAGCTGCGGATAGATGAATCGAGTCGTCAGGGTAGATAACGAGAGGCTACACACCAGTAAATTAAGGTAGCTGATGACATTGCTCCAAAACGGATCCTGGTAGTCCGAAACAATGCGCCGGAGGTTCCCTGTGTAGAGAAACAACAGCCCAAAAACCAGCACCGTCTGGCCCCACTGCGCTGGCTCACGAATGAAGGTGCGCATGTCTTTAACCATCAACGCCTGGGTGATCGGATCCACCAGCCACCTGCGATCACGCGCGGCCCTTCCCGACGAGCCAGCGGCAGCGGCTTTCATTTTGGCGAGCGGTGCTGGCTGGAGCGACTGAGTCCACGCTCGGTAGAAAAGCCAACCCGCGATGCGCGTCGTCACCACCAATGAAGCCAGCGCCCAACTGAGCAGCGTGAGATTAAAAAACCACGAGCGATCACTCCCACCGCGCACAGCTCCCAGCGCACTTTCAGCCACCCAGGCACTGGGCAGCAGCGGATGCGTGAAGAACTCGGTGTGGTTCAAAATTTGCGCCACATTCATCGCCACATCGGTACGCTTGCCATCGGGGCTACGATCGGGCAACAACTGAACTGACGACACTGCAAGCCCTATCACCGCAACGATAGCGATAGGCTTGATCCACTGCCGACGCAGCCCACGCATGAGGAGCAACAGCAGCCAAGCGCTAAAATTTGAAGCCAGTAAAACCAAGCACAACAGAGCTGGCAAAGTCGCCAAGTAAAAGCTCGCCCCGACATGATAAAGCTGGCCAATGGCAACCAAAATGGGCGCACTCAGCAGCAGCAAGGCCCAACTCGCCAGCACCATGCCCTCCAGCGTTTTCCAAAGCACCAAGCTCTTGTGCGGAACAGGCAAGCTCAGCAGCCAACTCGTCTCACTGCGTCGAAACAGCCCCATGCCAGTGATGGTCGCGTTGGAAATAACAAGCATCACAAAGAAGAAGAAAAACAGCAGGTAAATGAGCCGCTCGGTGAGCAATGGCCCCAGCAGCGGCAGCCCATAAACAAAGCTTAGCCCTTGCGAGACCAGCGCGTAGGCAGCCAGAATGTAGAGCCCCAAAAAGCTACTGACGGTGACGAATAACAAGCGCTTCGACTGCACCGTCTCGCGCAACGTATGCAGGGCCACCGAGTAGTGAACATCTGCTAGAAATCGAGTGGCCTGAGCCGTCGTGAGTGCCATGCGAGTATTATGTGCAAATGCCCAAATTTAGGGGATTCCAAGCGAAAAGGTGTTTTCTTCAAATAGCACGAATCGCTTGCTTTATTCAATGATTTTGGAAAAAGGTGAGCGCTTCCTGCTTTTGCGGGTCAGACCCAACCTCATTCAATACAACTATGTTGCTTTCGGCACTTAAAATACAATTGGCGGCACTCGTAACAGTGGCCGGTCTCAACACGGACGAAATTAAAAGTCCTGAACTCAAATCCACTCTGGAGAAACTTGCTGAAATTCAAAAACCAGCAGTCGATCCCAAAGCAACTGAGGAGCAAAAAAAAGCAGCCAATGACGCTGCCACAGCAGCGATCAAAACGGTGCAAGACCTCGCTGCCAAAAACGATGGCGACGCTCTCTACGCCATCGGCGTGTGGGCTCGCTCAGGCATGGTTCAAGGCGCAACGCCAGAGCAAGTCGTGCAGCAGTTCAAGAAAGCCGCCGACGCTGGCAGCATCCTCGCCAAGGCCGACCTCGGCCAGATCATCATCAACAATGGTGCTCAGGACGAAGAAACCCGCAAAGCAGCCGTGACGATGATCCAGGACGCCGAAAAGGCAGGCAACGCTGGCGCTCGTCTTAACTTGGCCAAGCTCTACCTCAACGGTTACGCTGGTCTGGAAAAGAACACCGCCAAGGCCATGGAACTGCTCGAAAAAGGCCAAGCCGCTAAAGATGGTGCTGCGGTCTATGCGCTGAGCCAGATCTACTCCGTCGGTGTGGACAAGATCACCAAGGATCTGACCAAGGCCGCCACCCTGCTGCGTGAAGCGGCAGCGAATGAGTTCTCCCCAGCGATGGTGGATCTCGCAGGTCGTCTTTTCGTCGGCGGTGACAAAGAGATCGCCAAGGATCCCAAGGCAGGTGTGAAGATGTTCGAAGAGGCAGCAGCCAAGGGCAACCCCATCGGCTACCGCCAGCTCGGCATCATCTATGAGCAAGGTGCAGGCGGCGTCGCCGTGGACATCAAGAAGGCCTTTGAAAACTACACCAAGGCCGCCCAAGGCAACGATGCCGCTGCCCTGCTCCGTCTTGGTAATGCCGCCCAGACTGGCATCAAGGCTGGCCCAGGCGAGAAGGACGAAATCATCGTCCAGCCCAACCCCAAGACCGCTCTTGACCTCTACCGTCTCGCCGCACAAAACAACTCGGCTGAAGGTGCCTACAACGTAGGCCTCTACTACGAGCAAGGCGCTGTGGTGGACAAAGACCCCATCAAGGCAGCATCGCTCATCCAGAGCGCCGCCCTTGCTGGCCTGCCCGCCGCGATGTTCAAGCTCGCTGGCTTTTACCAAAATGGCACAGGCATCGCCAAGGACATCGTCGCTGCTGGTGCTTGGTACCAGCGCGCTGCCGAGGCAGGTCTGCCAGCCGGACAACTCGTCTATGGTGCGATGCTCGAAGGCGGCATCGGTGGCATCAAAGCCAGCGCTGGCGCAGCTGCAAACTTCTACGAATTGGCAGCCAACCAAGGCCTTCCACAGGCCATGATCAACCTCGCTAGCCTGCATGAGCGCGGCTTGCTGGGCAAGGCCAACTTACCCGTCGCGTGGTCTTGGGCCTCACTGGCTGTCGATGCCTCCACCAACGAGCAGAACAAGACGGGCGACGCCAATGCGGTGAAGTATCGCGACGACCTTTTCACCAAGCTCACTGACGCCCAAAAGGCTGAAGCCAAAAAGGACTACGAAGGCAAGAAAGCTGCCGCAAAAAAAGCAGCAGCCGATGCTGCTGCCGCTGCCAACCCTTAATTAAAAAGGCTGGCGATTCCAAGCTAGCCCCAATCCACTAGCCGCCTTCGATGATCTCGAAGGCGGCTTTTTTTGTGCTTAAACACATGGGGGCAAGCAGACTGCTATCTTTTACTGCTGCCTCAAATCAAAGCAAACGAGCTTATCTTTCTGCCGCACGATCATGCGGCCATCGCTGACGATGGGGGAGGCGCAACTCATCGCATCGGCTTTGCCACGGGCGAGCATTTGGTAGCTGCTCGGGTCGGCTTTGATCAAGCGGATGTGGCTGCCGTTGTTCTCCTGCACGACGATTTTTCCATCCACCAGCAATGGCGATGAGATGGTGCTGTTTACCGTCTCCTCCCAGCGCACTTTGCCTGTCTCCAACTCTAGGCACAGATGCTTCTCGCCGCATAAATTAAACACCAGTCCTTCATGGATGATCGGGCTGCCAGCATAACGACGCGTGAGCCAGAAGTGTGACCACACGGCTTTGGGTTTGCCTTCAGCATCGGCCTTGTAGGCACGTACGCCGACATCCTTGGCGCTGCTATAAATGACGAGCCAGTCGCCGTTGATCGCGGGCGTGCTCTGGGCTCCGCCCTCGGCCTCCCACTGCACCGCGCCATCCGCAGGACTGAGGCCGAGAAGCTTGCTGCCCGTCTGCACGACGATGACGGGCTTGCTGGTCGAAGGCGTCCACCACTCAGGGCTGCTAGTGCTCTCGCGGGCTTCTTTTTGCGACCATAGCTGATGACCATCTTTGGCATCAAAAGCGGTGGTGTTACCCGCGTTACAGATCACGCGGCCATCCACTACCAGCGGCGAGGAACCCGGCCCTTTGGCACCCAGTGGCGACTTCCACAGCAATGTTCCATCGGCTTCATTCACGCTGACCAGCTCCGTGCCGAGCATCGCATAGACACAGCCATCAACGACTGCGGGTGTGCTGGATGAACGCCTGCCTGTGGGCTCGCCGGGTTGTGCCCAGCGCCAGCGCTCTTTGCCTGTATTCACGTCCAGGCAGAGCACTACATCCTTCGCCTGCATGATGGTATTGGGCACGGTATCGATGACTTTTTGCTTCACGTCCTCGGGGAATTTCTCTGTGTCCAGCCATGCTCGCAGAGCCTCGGCATTGGCAAAGGGTTTGTCCTGGATGCTGGCGATCTTGTCGAGCCACGACATCGCGATGGCAGTCTTGCCCGCTTTAAATCGTGATGCCGTCCAGGTGCCCAGGGAGATCATCTGCTCGGGGGTGAGGTTGTCCTTATTCCATCGCTCGATCCACTCATCGAGCTTGGCCCCACGCAGCCTTGGGCTCAGCGCCTCGCGGGCCTTCTCCATGCGCTCACTCAGGTCGGCAGGGATGCCGCGATGGTTGAATTTTTGCATGGATTCCACATCCATCACGCGCTTCTCGGAGGGCACACGCTCATGCCAGACGACCGCGAGGATGACGTTCTCGCCATGCACCACGGGGCTGCCGTGGCCGCCGTAATGATCGCTGGGGATGGTGCCACTCTCCCATACTTTTTTGAATCCCTCGGGTGGCAGTGAGTTCAGAATGGGCGTCGTATCGCTGCTGACGCCGTTTCGCGCGGGGCCACGCCACTGCGGCCAGTCGGCGCGGCTGGTGGTGATGGCGAGGAGAAGAAGGAGGCTGAAGCGTAGAGTCATGGGCGCGAGTCAACGCAGAGAGGCGCGGCAAGCTATCGCGAATAGATGGGCCTTGGCTTATCGCAATGCCCGTAGAAGATGGGCGTTCCCAAGCGTTCTATCCCCACCCGATGCCGTCCAGCCCATTACCATCGACTTCCATGTTCGAGACCAGCAACCAACCTCACGCGAGTCGCGCCGTTTTTATCCTGCGCTTGTTCGGCTGCCTAGCCATCTCAATGCTTATCGTCTTTGCTGCCCTTGCCGTCGGCGTGCTGGGCTACCACCATCTGGCTCATTTTGGCTGGGTGGACTCGCTGCTCAATGCCAGCATGATCCTCGGTGGCATGGGGCCTGTGGATCCTTTACCGTGCAATGAAGCCAAGCTTTTCGCCTCCGCCTACGCGCTCTTCAGCGGACTGGTTCTCGTGATGCTCACCGGGCTGATGCTCACCCCCATCGCCCATCGCCTTCTGCACCGGTTGCATGTTGATGAGAGCGATCTGGATGATAAATCCGAGCGCTAAGGCAGCATTCACCATTCATCATTTCCTCCGATGCCCCGCATACTCATCGCTGGTCTCTTCCACGAGACGCACACCTTTCTCGACGGCAGCACGGCGCTGGCTGATTTCCACATCCTGCGTGGCGAGGCCATGCTCGCGACCGAGGGCGATAGCTCGCCGCTGGGCGGTGTGCTGGAGGCCGCTCGCGGCTACGGCTGGCAGATGCTGCCTGCGGTGGACTACCGGGCGCAACCCAGCGCGATTGTTGAAGACGAAGTGCTAGAGTCCTTCTGGAGCGAGTTAGAAGCTGCCGCCTTCGCCGCCATGAGCACCGGCATCGACGCCATCTATCTCGTGCTGCACGGGGCGATGGTGATGCGGTCATTTGTCGATGTAGAAGGCGAGGTGCTGAAGCGACTGCGAGCCCTGCCCGGTGCTGCTGAGTTGCCCATTTTTGGCGTATTCGATCTGCACGCAAACTTCACCGCACGCATGGCTAACGATGCCAATTGCCTCGTCGGTTATCGCGAGAATCCGCACACCGATGCCCGCGCCACAGCCGTGATCGCCGCGGAACTATTGCAACGCTGCCTGACCACGGGCGCAGTGCCGCGCATGGCCTGGCATCCCACCGACATCGTCTGGCCACCCACGGGCACAGGCACCGCGAGCGAGCCCATGCTCGGCCTGGAAGCCATGGCTCGCAGCCTGGAACAGAGCCATGCTGAGGCCTGGGCGGTGAGTGTGGTCGCGGGCTTTTCGTTTGCCGACACGCCAGACACAGGCGTGAGCTTCGTCGTGGCTACGACGGCGGAGAACTCAGTCGCGATGCCCTGGCTAGAATCGCTCAATATTCTCGCTCAAGCCACGGCTCATCTAGGCCTCGTCATCGACCCGCCCGTGGATGAAGTGCTCGCCTCGATGAAGCCTCTGCCACCCGGCCTCACCGTGCTGGTGGAGCCTTCGGACAACATCGGCGGCGGTGCTCCTGGCGATGGCACGGGGCTACTGCGAGCGCTCATCGCACACGGTATCGACAATGCCGCTGTCGCCATCGCGGACGCGGCGGCAGTCGCTCAACTGAGTGCGCTGGCCATCGGCACATGCACCCGGCTTTCCATTGGCGGCAAGGGCAGCCGACTCGATGCCGGGCCGCTGGAACTGGAGGTCGAACTGCTCGCGCTGAACGATGGTAACTTCGAGCTGGAGGATAAAAATAGCCACCTTGCCAGCATGTGCGGCGACGCCTTCGATATGGGGCCATGCGCCATCGTGCGACACGCGGGCCTGCGCCTATTACTCACCTCGGTTAAGACGCCGCCCTTCGACCTCGGGCAGTGGCGCAGCCAGGGCATCGAGCCGACGACGCTGTCGGTCATCGGCGTGAAGGCAGCCGTGGCGCATCGCCGCGCCTATGATCCCATCGCCACGCGAATGCTGTGGGTGGACACCCCTGGCCCATGCAGCAGCAGCCTAGTGCTGCGTCGCGCATGATCACTTGGCGCGACTACATACAAATCCATGCTGTGGTGCTCGTCTGGAGCTTCACCGCCATCGTCGGCAAGCTCATCTCGCTGCCTGCGCTGGACGTGGTGGTATGGCGCACAGGGATCGCCGCGCTGGGTTATCTGGTCTTGGCGAAAATGATGCGCTGCCCCGTCGCGGTGGGGCGCGGTGCGATGCTGCGCTTGCTCGGCGTGGGGGCCATCATCGGCTGGCACTGGGTGCTGTTTTTTGCCTCTGCACGACTCGGCACCGCGTCGATGTGTCTGGCCGCGATGCCGACCGTAATGCTATGGTGCTCGCTCTTCGAGCCGCTGATCGACGGCACACGCCGCTGGCGACTCACCGAGCTACTCGTCGGCGTCGTCATGGTGGGGGCCGTGTGGCTGATCTTTCGCGTCGAGTTTCAGTATTCCTGGGGCTTCACCGTGGGGCTTATTTCGGCAGCGTTGGCGGCAGCTTTTGCCGTGCTGAACAAGCAACTCGTATCGAGCCATCCCTTCAGCGTTTTGCTCGTGTGGGAGATGCTCGGAGCCTGCCTCGTGTGTCTGCTCACGCTACCTTTTGTCGAAGGCCGCTGGTTGCCGCTGCCGCCCAGTGCAAAGGATTGCGGCTGGCTGCTGGTGCTCGCCTTGGTCTGCACCGTGGCCGCCTACGCGGGCTATATCGACTCGCTGCGGCGCTTGTCGGTCTTCACCGTCAATATCATTTATAACCTGGAGCCTGTGTATGGCATCGTCCTCGCGGCCCTCGTCTTTGGCGGTGAAGAACTCATGAGCATCGGCTTCTACCTGGGCACCGCGATCATCGTCGGAGCGGTGGTGGCGCTGCCATTTCTCAGGCAAGATGATACCCCGTGAGAACATCCTTTGCCGTTGCGAAATGAGCGGACTAGCATTCCCCTACCCTCAATAGACAAAAGGAACCCTGGAAGAGGAGAAAAGAGCCCCTTATACTCGCGTCGCAACGTAACCCCTTCCACCATGGCCATGAATGCGTCTTCCCCTTCCTCCACAAGCCTCTTCGGCCTTTTTTTATACCGCCGATTGGCCCTCTGTGCCGTGCTCACTCTCGCTGGCTTTTTACCCCTAGCGCAGGCAGCCGACAAGAAGCAAACCAAGGAAGCCGAGGCCGCCGCCGTGTCACTCACGGCCCCCTTGGAGCGCGATGGTTATGCGTTTCGGGCGGAGTCCTGGACACGCGATCTGACGCCGCAAATGGGGCGTGCCTTACGCGTGCAGATGTTCAAGGGCAATGACTACCGCTTCTGCATCGCAGTGCCTGTGGGCTCTGGCGTCACCATCACGGCAACCGTGCTCGACTTTGAAGGCAAGCCCAGGGGCGACATCAAGCCCGTCGAGCAAGGCTGGGGTCTCGTGCTCTCGTTTAAGCCCAAGAAAACCGGTCTCTACGCCGTCGCCATCCGCCAGGTCGAAGGCAGCAAAGCCGCGACCGTCCCCTGCGCCGTGGTCACAGGGTATCGTTGAGCCGCCACTCATCCTGACAGCACAGCGTGACCGCACTCGCCAGAGTGCGGCACTCATTTCACAGGATGCACGGCCGTATAACGCGCCATTGCGTGAACCTCGCATCTAGGCTCGTTTAGACTCCCCCTCTTTCCTTTGCCGCCCTCCATGCTCGAACGCACCATCACCCTGCACCATGCCCACCGCATTCTCTTCACTCGCGATGGCTTCGATGCCCTGAACCCCACCATCACCGATGTGCTCGACCTAGGCCGTGGCGATGGACGCAGGCCAAAGGTGATTGTCTTCATTGATGACCGTGTGGCACACAGCACCCCCACGCTATTGCCACAGATCGAGCGCTTCGCCGAAGTCCATAACACCGCCTTTCAACTCGCCTCCAAGCCCATCCTTCTGCCCGGTGGCGAGGCTAGCAAGAATGACTTCGCCCTCGTCCAGCAGTGCTGGGCCGCTATCAACGACGCTGGCATCGACAGGCACTCCTACGTCTTCGTCATCGGTGGCGGTGCCGTGCTGGACTTGGTCTGCTTCGCCGCGTCCACCGCGCATCGCGGCATCCGCCACATCCGTTTCCCCACCACCACGCTCAGCCAAGGCGATGGCGGTGTCGGCGTCAAAAATGGCGTCAACTTCCAGGAGAAAAAGAACTGGGTCGGAGCCTTCGCTGTCCCCTTTGCCATCATCAACGACTTCGCTTTCCTCGACTCCCTGCCCGAGCGCGAGCGACGCAACGGCATCATCGAAGCCATCAAAGTCGCCCTCATTCGCGACGCCGCTTTTTACTTCGAGATCGAAGCCATGGCCGAGCGCCTTGCCGCCCTAGAATCCTCCTCACTGGAGCGCATTATCCAGCGCAGTGCCGAGGAGCATGTGGAACACATCGCTACCAGTGGCGACCCCTTCGAGCTAGGCAGCGCTAGGCCCTTAGACTTCGGCCACTGGGCCGCGCACAAGCTTGAGCAAGTCTCCCACTTCGCCATCGCGCACGGCGAAGCCGTTGCCATCGGCATGGCCGTGGATTTGCTCTATTCGGTCAAGGCAGGCATCCTCGACGCCCCCACCGCCGAGCGCATCATCAGCCTCATCGAGAGCATCGGCTTCGCCACCTACGCCCCGCAGTTGTTGGAACTCAACGCCGCTGGCGAGATGACCATCCTCGCTGGCCTAGAGGAGTTCCGCGAGCACCTCGGCGGCAACTTGACCATCACCCTCGTGCCCGAGATCGGCAGCAAAATCGAAGTCCACGAAATGGATCGCGAGTGGATCGTCGAAGCCGTGCAAGACCTGCGCGAGCGAGCCATTGGCAAGGACATGGTCGCCCCCGGCTCCATGCCCACTTATGCCTGATGAGGTGGGCGAGATCAGCCCATCTCCCAACCACAAATACGGCAACACAAATAAGATGAAGTGTTGCCACCTGCGCCCGCGTTCTCTAGCATTCGCGCTCCTTTAACATGAAAATTGGTTTTAACCTCCTCCTCTGGACGGGTCACGTCACCGACGCAGACTTCCACCTCTTTGGCAAACTCAAGGCCGCTGGCTACGACGGTGTCGAAATCCCCATCTTTGATGTCAGCAACGCTGCGCACTTCAAAGCCGTCGGCCAAGTCATCAAAGACAACGGCCTCGAATGCACTGCCGTCACCGTGTTACCCGACGAAGAGCACAACGCCATTTCGCCCGTCGTCGCCAATCGCCAAGGTGCCATCGACCACCTCAAGCGTGTCATCGACTGTGGCCATCAGGCAGGCATCCAGACCCTCTGCGGTCCCTACTACCAAGTGCTCGGCAACTTCACGGGCAAGTACCCCAGCGAGACCGAGTTGGAAAACGCCGCAGGCGTCCATCGCGCCATCGCCCCCATCGCCCAGGCAGCCGGCATCAAGTGCGCCATCGAAGCCCTCAACCGCTTCGAGTCCCACCTGCTCAATACCATGGAGCAAGCCGCCAGCTACGTGCAGCGCGTCGATCATCCGAACTTCGGAACCATGTACGACACCTTCCACGCCAACATCGAAGAGAAGCGCCCCGTGGGTTGCATCAAGACCGTCTATAAAACGGGCAAACTCAACCACGTCCACATCTCCGAAAACGACCGTGGCACCCCCGGCACCGGCCACGCCCCCTGCCGCCGCGCCATCCACAAGCTGCGCAACCTCGGCTACGACGGCTGGCTCACCATCGAAGCCTTTGGCGGCTCCCTGCCCGACCTCGCTGCGGCCACCCGCGTCTGGCGCGACTTCTTTAAATCCCCCGAAGACGTCTATACCGACGGCATTCGTTTCATCCGCGAAGTCCTCGCCGAAGGTGCCACCGACGACGCCGAAGGCTAAGCCACACTCTTTTCCCTCTCAGACCATCCAATGAACAACGACACCACCACACCATCCGTCGAGGCCAGCGCAAGCCGCCGCGACTTCATCCGCACCGCCACTGCCGCGACTGCGGCTAGCGCCCTCAGCGTCGAACGTAGCGCCTGGGCCGCTGGCTCAGACGAAATCAAAATCGGCATGATCGGCTGCGGCGGACGCGGCTCGGGCGCTGGCGGCCAAGCCCTCAGCTCGCCGCACTCCGGTATCAAGCTCGTCGCCATGGCCGACAACAGCAAAGAGAACCTCGACAAGTCCCTCTCCAATCTGCGCAACGCCCACGCCGACAAAGTGGATGTCGCCGAGAATCGCCAGTATTCCGGCCTCGGAGCCTACCAGGAACTACTCGCCAATGACGACATCAACCTCGTCATCCTCGCCACCCCTCCCGGCTTTCGCCCCTACCACTTTGAAGCCGCCATCAACGCAGGCAAAAACGTCTTCATGGAAAAACCCGTCGCCGTGGATGCACCCGGCGTGCGCAAAGTCCATGAAATGGCCAAGATCGCCGACAGCAAAAACTTAAAGGTCGCTTGCGGCCTCCAGCGTCGCTACCAGAACTGCTACCGCGAAGCCTTCAAGGCCGTGCAGAATGGCGTCATCGGCGAGATCACCAGCGGCAACGTCTATTGGAACGGCACCACCCCCTGGTTCCGCGAGCGCAAGCCCGAGCAAAACGAACTGCAATACCAGCTCTACAACTGGTACTACTTCACCTGGCTCTGCGGCGACCACATCAATGAGCAGCACATCCATAACCTGGATATTGCCAACTGGTTCATGTCCATCTTCGTCGCACCGCGCAAAGACGCCCCCGGCCCCCAGGACAAGCAAGTCTTCCCTTATCAAATCCACGACGCCACCCCCGTCGAGGCCCAGGGCATGGGTGGGCGCCAGCAACGCGCCGAGAAAAAGCACGGCCAAATCTATGACCACCACGCCGTCGAATACACCTATGCCAACGGCGTTCGCATCAGCAGCCAGTGTCGCCACATGAACGGCACCTTCGGCCAGGTGCGCGAAGAGTTCGCCGGCACCAAAGGCATCCTCTACCTCCAGAACAACGGCCAATGCTACGCCAAGGATTACAAAGGCAATGAAATCTGGCGCTACACCCCCGCAGCCGCTCCCGAAGGAGCTGCCGCAGCCCCCACCGGCCCAGGCAAAAAGCGCAACCGTGGCGGTGGCAGCGACCCGGATCCCTATCAGGTCGAGCACAACGAATTGCAGCAAGCCATCCGCGACAACAAGTACCGCAACAATGCCTACTACACCGCCGACAGCACCATGATGGCCGTCCTCGGTCGCATGGCCACCTACTCAGGCAAAAAAATCACCTGGGATGAAGCCTACAACTCCAAGGTGCAGCACATGCCCAACGTCGTCACCGACAAGTCCGAAGCCCCTGTGAAACCCGATGCGGAAGGCGGCTACCCCGTCGCCATTCCCGGTGTAACCAAAGAAGGCATCGTCTAAACCCGACAGCCTAAAACCTCGGAAAAAGAAGCCCGGCACCGCGATTCGCAGTGCCGGGCTTTTTGTTGATGTGAAGCCAAGCGTCTCAATAGCGACAGATGTAGCCTTTGCCCGTGAGGGAGCATTGTCAAAGCTCAAGAGGGGGCACCAAAAAACTCTGCCAGTAAACAAACACCTTCGGTTTAGGAGACCATGCCGTAGCAATCCGCTCGGACGAAAAATGGGAGTCAATAAAGCTCCACTGGCGAGCGCTTCCCATCTTCCACACTGTGGTTTTTCGCGGCCTCTTCGCCGAGCGTGTCCACGCGCAGTTGCCAGATGTCGCGATTGATTTGGGCGAAGCGCTCCAGGTCGAATTTGCTTGGGGCAACGAGGCGTTTTTTGGTCTTCTCGATGCGCATAAGCGCATCGTGGAGGATGGGTGATTCGACGCCTTCGAGGTGTTCGCGAGCTAGCTCCACCATCTCCAGGCGATGGCAAATCATGACGAGGTCATTGCCGGCGCGCACGGCTTCCTGGATGGCTTGCTCGAAGGTGACTTCATTCAAGATCGCGCCCATGTCGAGGTCGTCGGTCATGGCCAAGCCATCGAAGCCGAGCTGATCGCGCAGCAGTTTGGTGACGATGTTATGCGAGAGGCTGGCGGGCCAACGCTGCTTATCGGGGTCAAAGGCGAGATAGTGGGAGTGGCATACCATCACGCTGTCCAACTCGGGCATGAGCGTGCGGAAGGGCAGCAACTCCTCGCGCTCCAGGGCCTCGCGGCTTTTGTCGATGACGGGGAGGAACTCATGCGGATCGCACTCGGCAGGGCCGTAGCCGGGGAAGTGCTTGCCACAACTGAGGATGCCTTCGGCCCGCATGGCGCGGTTGAAGACGCCTGCGTTGTCCACCACCTGCTGCGCGTTCTTGCCGTAGGTGCGGCCTTTCAGGGAGTTGTCGGCGGTGTCGTCATAGGAAATGTCGAGCACGGGGCAGAGGTCGAGATTGAAGCCGAAGAAACGCAAGATTTGGCCCGTGAGCTGGCCGTGGCGCTTGATCAATTTGGGGTCGCCCTTATCGCGCAATGCCTGTGCATTCGGCGGCTCCTCGCCGATGAGCCGCAGTCGCGACACGCGCCCGCCTTCCTGGTCGATGGTGATGATGGGCTCGATGTCCGAGAGATCGCGCAGGTCGTCGATGAGCTTCCGCAGTTGCTCCGGGCTATGGATGTTGCGGCCAAAAAGGATGAACCCGCCGGGCTGCAGCTTTTTCAGCCGCGCCGCCGTTTCAGAGTCAAGAGCAAGACCGGGCACGCCGGTGAGGAGGAGTTGGCCGAGGAGTTTAGAAGACATGGGTGAGGTGCGGGCGAGTAGAGCAGTGATTCAAAAACGGGAAATGGGAAATGCTGAAATCTAGGCTGGGGCGAAGGGAGCGAGGGACTGACGGAAGTAAGAGAGGGGCAACCACGGATGAACACGGATAAGCACGAATGGATGAGGGAATGAATTTCTATTCGATCCGTAACTTCAGTGATTCGTGCCCATCCGTGTTCATCCGTGGTTAAGCTCCCCCTTCTTCAATCCACCCCAGACTCCGAAGTACATCACGAGCTAAACTTCATTCACCCCATTCCCCGCCGTCCATTGCCGCAAATTATTCGCGGCGCTCGCGATCAAGCGTTCGCGCGAGGCTTTGCTGGCCCAGGCGATGTGGGGGGTGATGAGGCAATTTTTGGCGGTGAAGAGGGGGTTGCCTGCGGGCGGGGGCTCGCTGCTTAGCACGTCGAGACCGGCACCAGCAAGCTGGTCATTGTTCAAGGCGGCGGCGAGGGCGGCATCGTCGATCAAGGGGCCGCGTGCGGTGTTGATGAGGTAAGCGGTGGGCTTCATCATGGCGAGGGTGCTGGCGTTGATGAGCTGCTTGGTGTCATCGGTGAGTGGGCAGTGCAGGCTGACGACATCGGCGCGGCGCAGCACTTCCTCGATGGACGCGGGCTCGATTCCGGTGGGCGCTGGCAGTGCCCAGGTGCGGCGGGCGGCGATGACCTTCATGCCAAAGGCTTGCGCGATGCAGGCCATGGCGCTGCCGATGTCGCCCAGGCCGATGAGGCCGAGCGTGAGCCCGCTCAACTCGATGATGGGGCGATCCCAGAAGCAGAAGTCGGGGCAGGCGCTCCAGCGTCCAGCACGCACAGCAGCAGCGCTGTGGCCCGTGTTATTCGTCAGCTCCAGCAGCAGGGCGAAGGCGGCCTGCGCAACCGCTGGTGTGGAGTAGCCAGGCACATTCGTCACGACGATGCCGCGTTCCTTTGCCGCTGCGACATCGACCACATTGTAGCCCGTGGCGATGACGCCGATGTAGCGCAGCTTCGGTAATGCCTCGATGGTTGTTCGGCTGAGTGGCGCTTTGTTGGTGATGATCACCTCGGCATCCGCCGCCCGCGCCACGATTTCCGCCGCAGGCGTGCGGTCATGGATGGAGCAGGAGCCGAGGGCTTCAAATTCAGACCAGGAGAGGTCGCCGGGGTTCGCAGTGTAGGCGTCGAGGAGAGTGATGTTCATGAAGTTGGGGAGACTGGGAGACAATCGGGCAATCAGATGGGGAGACAATCATCTTGGTCAATGCGAGGTTATCAATCAAATCACTGAACCTCATTCCATTGTATTCTGTCTGATTGCCTCTCTGTCTCCCTTCTTTCCCCCATGCCCAACGCTCAGATCAACCAACCCCCTAATCCCACCATCACTGAAATCCGTGATGAAAGCCAATTCGATAGCCAGATGGAAGACCGTCTTTTTATCAGCGGCCCCAACCCACGCAGCTTGGACTTCAAGCTGCTGGTGGGCGTGGTCTCGGACTTTATCAAAGGCTTCCGCGCATTGCACTTTGTGGGGCCATGCGTCACGGTCTTTGGCTCGGCACGCTTTGATGAAAACCATCTGTATTACAAGCAAGCGAGAGCGATGGGTGCCGCCATCGCGAAGATGGGCTTCACGGTGATGACGGGCGGTGGCCCCGGCATCATGGAAGCTGCGAATCGTGGAGCCAAGGATGTGCAGGGCCGCAGCGTCGGCTGCAACATCGTGCTGCCGATGGAGCAGCAAGAGAACCCCTACCTCGACCGCTGGGTGAACATCCGCTACTTCTTCGTCCGCAAGGTGCTGCTCATGAAGTACAGCTACGGTTTCATCTGTATGCCAGGCGGCTTCGGTACGTTGGATGAGATGTTTGAAGCGCTGACGTTGATCCAGACAAAAAAGGTGCGCGACTTCCCCGTGGTGCTCATGGGGCTCGACTACTGGGCTCCGCTGCGACTGATGATCGAGAACATGGCCAAACAAGGAACCATTAGCCCCGAGGACATCACGTTGATCAAATTTACCGACGACGTGGCCGACGCCATCGCTCATCTGGAAATCAATGCCGTGAGACAATTTAAGCTGCGCCGAGATCGCATCCCTCGCGAGTCAAAGATGCTCGGCGAGGAAGGCCTGGGCTAGGGGAACATCGAACATTGAAATTCAGAAGCAGAAGGCTGAATTCGCATGATGGGCGTTTAAAACCTGATGCTCATGGTTTGGCATTCGATGTTCAATGTTGGACGTTCGATGTTGGATTTTCGCTGTTCCGTCTTCAATGTTCTCTTCTTCTTTAAAGCTCCCCGACCCTTGGCAGCACCTTGCCGTGGATCATCTGCGCGCTGGCTCCGATGTCATCGTCAGTGCGCCGACGGGCGCGGGGAAGACTTACATCTTTGAGCTGATCTACCAGAGCGGACACTTCAAGGCCGCTGGGCAAACGGTTTATACCGTGCCAACGCGAGCGCTGGCGAATGACAAGTATGCCGAGTGGCGAGACCTCGGCTGGAATGTGGGCATCGCCACGGGCGATCTCGCGGAGAATGTGAATGCGCCTGTTTTAGTCGCGACATTGGAGACGCAGGTGGAGCGCTTGCTGCGTGGCGAGGGGCCTGCGCTGCTGGTCATCGACGAGTACCAGATGATCGCCGATGCGGGCCGTGGCGCGCACTACGAGGGCACCATCGCGCTCGCGCCGAACAAGACGCGACTGCTGCTGCTCAGCGGCTCAGTTTCCAATCCCGATGATGTGGCGGAGTGGATGCGACGCATTGGCCGACCTGCGGAAGTCGTAGCCACGAAGCATCGCCCCGTGCCGCTGGAAGAGATGCCGCTGGAGTTGCTGCCCATGCACCTCGCGCGCAAGTTTGAGGGCTGGTGGCCTCAGCTCGCTGCCGCTGCGATCCTGGGTGATCTCGCGCCGCTGCTGATCTTTTCGCCACGTCGTCGCGATGCTGAATCCATCGCGCGTGCGCTGGCTCACGAGTTGCCGCAGGGGGAGCCGCTAAGCCTCACTGCTGCGCAAGCCGCTGCGTGTGGCAAGGAACTGACGGCGATGCTGGAGAAGCGCATCGCCTTCCATCACAGTGGGCTCTCGTATGCTGCGCGGGCAGGTGTTATCGAGCCGTTGGCGAAGGCGGGGCAACTGCGTGTCATCGTCGCCACGATGGGCCTCGCGGCAGGCATCAATTTCTCCGTGCGCAGCGTGCATGTGGCCGCGACGAAGTTCCACGACGGCACCTCGGAGCAGGCGCTCGATCCCGATGAATTGCTGCAAATGTTTGGCCGCGCGGGGCGGCGTGGGTTGGATGATCACGGCTACGTCATCACCACGCGGCAGAGCCCCACGCTAGGCGATGGGCGACCTGCGCGGCTGCATCGCTCGGCCTTGCTCGCGTGGCCGATGTTTCTCCGTGTGATGAAACACGCGGCGCTGCGTGGCGATGATGCCTTCGATGCCGCGCAGCGCTTTGCCATGCGGCTCTTCGCCGACGAACCGCCTGCGCTGGGGCTGGAGACGACGCGCGATGCTGCATCGCCCTTGCCACCGATCACGAGGAGCCATGAAGGCACGGCCACTTTCGGCCTAGAAGCCATGGTCACGCAGATTTTCAACAGCGGCGGCGAGTGGGAGGAGAGGCACTCGAACCGTACGCGCTCGGCTCGGCTGGGCGAGGTGTGGATCGCAGATGAATCCAAGCAAAGCTTGGCCGTGGCGCACTCGCGTTTCATCGCCTCGCTGGGCGGAGGGCTTGCGCGTTTGTTCAAGATCGAAGCCGATGTCTATGGCCTTGAGGTCGCTCTCGGCCAGCCTGTGGCGGAGGGCAGCGAGGTCTTCCGCCCCACGCGAGCGCTACGCAAGCTGCTGCATCTTGGGCGCGAGGAGGAGGACTTGTCGCTCGATGAATTTACCAAGAAGCATCGGCTGAAAGTGGCAAGAAAACTGAAGCCAAGTAGAACGAGCGTCCCGCGCGTTAGCGCTAACGAGCGAGACACTCGTTCTACTGATTTAGAAAACGAGCGAGACGCCCGTTCTACTTACAGCCACTTGCCCGCCTTCATCGATCACGCCGTGCGCGATGGCTTGCTGCTGGCCCGCTGGGACATGCGCGACATCCCCGTGGAAGCCTATGCTGACAACGCTGGACGCCTTATTTTGCAACCGCTGGAGCGCAGCGTGCCGCGCCACAGCGAGACGGAGGTGGACATCAAAGAAGCTGATGGCACAGCGGAAAAAAGGAAGCCCATCGCCCCGCGCCCTGGCTCGCCGATCCATGCCTGGCGCTCGCTCGGGCTCATCGACGCGCACGGTGTGCCGACGCAGCGAGGGGAGATCGTAAGCTTCTTTCAGCACGGCGAGGGCCTCGCCATTGCGGCAGCACTGGAGGACGAAAGTTATCACGTTGATGAAATGGTGGAGCACATGGCGAACCTACGCGCGGGCTTCCGTTTCGAGCTGCCGGGCTTCTGCGCCAGCGAACGACTCGGCGCTGCGTGCCGCGCTGCGTATGGCTTCATCAATCACCAGGGCTATCTCGCCAACGGCCTGCCCATCGACTACGGCGAAGGCGCGGCGGAGGTGTTGGCCGCGCTGATGCATCAAGAACACCGCAAGGGTCTGGATTTTCAGCAAGGCTTTGCCGAGGGCGATGTGTCGCGTGCCTACCTCGAATGGCTGAGCCTCATCCGCCACATCGTCCATGCACCGCATCACGCCTGGCCGCGCTGGCAGGCCCTACAAGCCGAGTGCGCCCGCGTACTGAAGGATCACGGCAAGGCCATGCGGCATCTGTTTCATCTCGATATACCACCGCTCACCGCGAAGCAGAAGCACGGCAGGCCGATGCATTATTTACTGGCGAAAAAGTAGCGAAGACTGAGTCGTGTCGCCTAGCGGCTAAGCCTTCACCCGACCATGCCGCAGCAGATCAAACACGGTGAGGATGCCGCAGAGTTTGCCTTCGCTATCGACGACGAGAGCCTTGGTTGCGCCAGTGTGCATGAGGTCTTCGACGACATCGGGGATGGGCGTCTCGGGCTTCACCAGAAAGGGGGTGGCGAGGGGGATTTCACGGACTTTGTGCTGGCAGTCCATGCCGTGGTGCTTGAGCCAGTCGTAGGCGACGGCACGGCGCAGCAGACCGAGGACTTTGCCTTGCTCGTCGAGCACGGGGTAGGTGCTGTGCGGGTGGCTTTGGAATTCGTCGATGGCGTCGTTCAGGCAAGCGTCGGCGGGGATGGTGGCGATGTTACTGGTCATCACGTCGGCGGCAGTGCCGCGTGCGATGTCCTGCGGCATGGCGGCTACGGTTTGATCCACCTCGGCGGGCAAGTGGTAGTTCTCCGCTGACTTTTGGAAGAGCTTGTTCAGCGAGCCAAAGGCACCAATGAGTTTGT
Source organism: Verrucomicrobiota bacterium (assembly GCA_031411235.1). Classification (GTDB taxonomy): domain Bacteria; phylum Verrucomicrobiota; class Verrucomicrobiia; order Verrucomicrobiales; family Verrucomicrobiaceae; genus JANOAR01. The sequence goes on from JANOAR010000212.1 coordinate 34,054, forward strand.
CAAAGGTGCGGGCTTCAATGGCGACGAGGGTGGTGGGCTCCGTGGCGCGGGCGTCGAAGCGCCAGATGCGGTCGCCCATCAGCGCTCGCTCGCCGAAGTGATCGCCGGGGCCGCAGGATTTGACCACTTCGCCTGCATCGTCGGTGATGTCGATGCGTCCATTTTTCACGGCGTAGAGCGAGAAGGCGGGCTCGCCGGATTCAAACAGTGGATCACCAGCTTCGAGGTGCATCTCCTTCAGCGGCGTGGTGTACTGCGGGACGAGGAGATTGATGTCGCGGGGGAAGAACAGCTCGAAAGTCCACTCGGTCATGACGCGCAGTTTGCGGTCGAGGCCGGGGAGTTTCATGAGGTAGATGCTGCGCCACATAAACCACGCGAGGATACCGCTGAAGTTGAAGCCTGCGATATTCGCCACGGCCATGTGGTGACCGATGGAGGCGAGTTCGCCCTGGCCTTTGAAGTCAAAGGTGGCGAGCGTTTTGCCATCGTAGCTGGCGGCGATGTTGTCGCCGATCATCGCGCCTTGCCTACACGCGAACTGCGCGGTCTCGGGGCAGACCCCACCGCCTGTTTTGGGGAAGGCGCTGCAATCGCCCGCTGACCAAACGCGCGTCTGGCCGACCACGAGGCCGGTGTTGAGCACTTGCAGCTTGCCCTTCTCCACGGGCAATGCGCCGCTCTTGCCGAGGGCGAGGATGAGCGGGTGCGGGGCATTGCCCACGGTGCAAACGATGAGCGAGGCAGCGAGTTTGGTGCCGTCGTCCAGCAGCACGCTGCGCGCGGTGGCAGCACGGCAACGATGATTGAGGATGACCTTAACGCCCATCTTTTGCAGGCAGCGCCCGGTGTAGTCACCGAGCGATGGTGCAAGCATGGCGAGCAGGCGGTCACCGCTGTGGACGAGGGTCACGCTGGGCTCATCGGCAGCGATGTGGTCGTAGTAGCAGCACACGCCGCGAATGAGATCCTGCATCTGCCCGGCGGTTTCCACACCCGAGTAGCCGCCGCCCACGACGATGAAGCTGAGCAGCGCACGACGTGCTTCAGCATCCTCCAGCAGATTGGCTTCCTCCATGCGGGCGATGATGGCGGCGCGCAGCTTCATAGCATCGCCAGCGTTGCGCATCAGGTAGGCGTGCTCGCTCATGCCGGGGATGCGGCTGAGATCGACCTCGGAGCCGGGGGCGAGCATGAGGTGGTCGAAGCTGAGGGTGATATTCGGCGAGAAGGGGCCGCCATCGAGGCACAGGGTCTTCGCCGCGAGGTCAATGCTGCGCACCTGGCCACGCAGCACCTCGGCACCGCGACAGAGCAGGCGGATGGGATTGACGACATGCCGGGGTGACAGCGAACCGCCGACGACTTCCGCAAGCATGGGCTGGAAGACCATGTGGTTCTCGCTGGCGATGACGCCGATTTTTAAACCGCGATGCTTGAGGCGCTTGATCGCGCGCTGGGCGGCATACACGCCTGCGAACCCTCCACCGATGATGGCAACGTCGAGATGGCGGAGGGGGGCGAGAGTGGGCATGATAGCAAGTGATGGATCAGGACGCTGCGAGTAGCAATGAGGTGAAATTCGGCTCCCGATTCAGTCCTTGGAGCTGTCCCCCGTGGCCTCCAAAAACAGCCTCTCCAGTGTGGTGTGTGGATGGCCCATGTGCAGCAGCTTGGTGTTGCCGCCCTGAACCTCAATGAGGCTGCGGATGTTGGCGAGCAGTTCGGGGCTGGCGTTTTCCAGCGCGATCTCGGTCTGGCTCTCCACGGCGATGAGGTCGGAGAGCTTGCCTTCTCGCACGAGTTCGCCCTGCGACATGATGCCGATGCGGTCGCAGACTTCCTGCATCTGCTCCAGCAGGTGCGAGGTGACAAGCACGGTGATGCCACGGGCCTTGCAGTCGAGGATGAGGTCGCGGATGCGGCGCGAGCCTGCGGGATCGACGCCTGCGGTTGGTTCATCGAGAACCAGCAGGCGTGGCTCATGGATCAAGGCCTGGGCGAGGCCGATACGCTGCAACATGCCTTTGGAGTAGCCGCCGAGTCTGCGATCCGCAGCGTCGGTGAGGCTGGTCATTTCGAGCAACTCGCGGGCTTTGTTTTTCAAAACACCGCCGCCCATCCCGCACAAGCGGCCAAAGAAAAGCATCGTCTCCATGCCGGTGAGGTGCTTGTAGAAATAGGGGTTCTCGGGCAGGAATCCGACGGTGCGGCGGCTCTCGACCTTCTGGCTGTCGATGCCGAAAATGTGCGTGTGGCCCTGAGTCGGTGCGAGCAGCCCGAGCAGCACTTTCATGATGGTGCTCTTGCCACTGCCATTCGGCCCGATAAGCCCATATACCTCGCCTTCGGCGAGGTGGAGCGACACATGCTTCACCGCGAGCAGAGCCTTCTGGCCCACGCCTCGCAGGAAGACTTTCGACAGGTTCTCAACGGTGATGGCGGATGGCATGGCGGAAGGGGAACATTGAACATCGAAGATTCAACATCGAACATCGGATGAGGGAACAAGAAGGGGGAAATCCTCATCCCTCCGCTGCGGTTCGACCCAAACTACAGTTCCAACTGAATCCCCAGCTCGATGACCTGCCGTGGCGGCAGTTCGAAGTAGCCAGTCGCTGGGCGGGCGATGCGCGAGAGCAGGGTGAACAAGGTCTTTCGCCACTTCATCATCTTGCCAGGGCCAGTGGTGTGCAGCAGTTCGCGGCTCTGGTAGAAGCTGATGCCGGCGGGCTTCACGGTGCCGTAGTCGCTGAGGGCGCGCACGAGGTCATCAAAGACATTGGGCGTCTCGGCGAAGCCATAATGAAGGACGACGCGGAAGAAATTTTCGTGCATCTCCTCGACGATCATGCGTTCGGAAGCGTCGATTTTCGGTTGTTCCTCGAACTTCACGGACAGCAGCACGACATGTTTGTGCAGGGCTTTGTTGTGCTTCAAGTGGTGCAGCAGGCACAGGGGCAAACCTTCTGCCGAGGCCGACATGAACACCGCCGTGCCAGGCACGCGAATGATGCGGTCGTGTTTGATCTCGTCGATGAGGAAGCTCACGGGCAGTCGCCCACGCATCATCGCATCGCGCAAGATGCCGCGGCCATCAGTCCAGGTCTTCATGACAATCCAAATGACGGCGGCCACGGCGAGGGTGAACCACGCTCCTTCATAAAATTTGCTCAAGCTGCCGATGATGTAGGAAGACTCCACGGTCATAAAGACCAGCGTGGGCAGCAGCGCCTTCCACAGTGGCCAGTGCCACAATTTCCAAGCCACGCCGAAGAACATGATGCTGGTGAGCATCATGCCCATGCAGACGGAGAGACCATAGGCATTGGCCAAGTTACTGGAGGATTTAAACGACACAACGAGCGCGATACAGGCGACCATGAGGAGGTAGTTCACCTGTGGCATATAGATTTGTCCGCGCATGTCTGGCGAGGTGTGGACGATCTTTAAACGAGGCAAAAAGCCCAACTGCACGGCCTGCTGAGTGAGCGAAAATACGCCGGTAATCATGGCCTGCGAAGCGATGATGGTCGCCATCGTGGCAAGGATAATCGCAGGCATCAGGATGGCATCGGGCACCATGCGGTAGAAAGGATTTGCCGCTGCCTCGGGGTGCGCCAGCACCAGGGCACCCTGGCCGAGGTAGTTCAGGATCAGCGCCGGGAAGGCGACAAAAAACCAGGCGTTGAGCAACGGCGGACGACCGAAGTGGCCGATGTCTGCATACAGCGCCTCGCAACCTGTGACGGCCAGCAGCACCATGCCCATAATGACCAGCCCGTGGATGCCGTGGCTGATGAGAAACTCGATGCCATACTGGGGCAGCAGTGCTTTGAACACCTGTGGAGCATCGCCGATATGCATGATCCCGATGACAGCGAGAAATAGGAACCACACCAGCATGATGGGACCAAAGGCTACGCCAATCTTCGCGGTGCCAAAACGCTGCACGCCAAACAGCACAATGATGATACCCACTGAGATCGGTATGACGTAGCGCATGAGATCTTTGCTCTTCTCGCCGAGACCTTCCACAGCGGAGAGCACCGAGATCGCGGGCGTGATCATGCCATCGCCATAAAGCAATGCCGCGCCGAACAGCGCCATCAGCATGGCTCCAAATAGGGTGCGCCCCGAGAACATGCCCTTCTCACTGCGCAGCAGCGCCAGCAGAGCGAAGGTGCCGCCCTCGCCTTGGCTTGTGGCACGCGTGAGCATGAGCAAATACTTGATCGTGGCCATCAGCAGCAGCGACCAGAACATCAGAGAGATCGGCCCCAACACCGCCAGCTCATCACCCGCCGTGAAGTGCGAATGGTGCAGGCACTCACGCAACGCATAGAGCGGGCTGGTGCCAATATCGCCGAAGACTACTCCCAACGCACAGAGGGCGAGGGACCACTTATTTGAAGGTTTGTGTTCTGACATTGGAAGTCTTCGGGTAAACGCCCGAAGCCCCTGACTGGGGGGCGCTATGTCTTGACCAAAGATAGCTTGCTAGCAACTGGGAAACTTGGCCTTGAATTTCTTGAAACCCTGGATGCGCCTTTATGCCCACCCGACTGGATTTAGCGTGAAGGGGGCTTCAGTCGAGCCGTGCAAACTTGCATTTCCTTACTCGCTCACCCGCCGCTTCGATGCTCCCTTAGCGCCGCCTCCCCCACCATGCCAGCCCCAGCCATTTCCACTCCAGCGCCTCCGCCTGATCCCGTGCTCTATCGCCCCAACGTTGCCGCAATCCTGCGCGACACCGAGAGCCGTATCCTCATCGCTGAGCGTGTCGGAGTGAGTGGCGCGTGGCAGTTTCCCCAGGGTGGCGTGGACGATGGGGAGGATATTGAACTCGCGATGTATCGCGAAGTGCAGGAGGAGATCGGGGTTAAAAAGAGCCTCATCAGCATCGTTCAGCAGCGCGGGGGGTATCGCTATCCCTTTCCCAAAGGGCGGCTGAAATACGGAGTCTATGGTGGCCAAGAGCAGACCTATTACCTCTGCGACTTCCTCGGCGCGGACAAGGACATCGACCTCAATCAACCAGGGCGTGAGTTCAGCCGCTATCGGTGGATCAAGCCGCAAGACTTTCAGCTCAAGTGGGTCGCACGGTTCAAGCAAGCGGTGTATGTGAAGGTGTTTCGCGACTTCTTTGACGTTGAGCTGGTCGTTGGTTGATAGCGCTGCACCTGCACGGATACTTCTATCGCCTTGGCTAGATTGGTTTAGCCAACAGCGCCCCTCATCATCACCCCATCCACCCTCAACTCACGGCTGTGTCAGCGCGCAAAGACAACGAATGGCTCGACCTCCTGCACTCGCTGCTTCGCGGGTGGCGTGAGTTGAAAGGCGCGACGGTGCAGACGGCGCTCGATCCTTTCCCCCTGCGCCACACGTTACGCGACTATTCCTGGGTGAAGCTGAAGGCGGATTTGCGGGCCGCTTTTAGCGTGTCGTTGCTTGATCTGCCACAGGGCATGGCCTATGCCACCGTGGCGGGTTTGCCCTTGCAGTATGGCACCACTTGCTCAGCCATCTCCGCAGGCACGGGGCCGCTGCTTTCCAGCTCCCGGCACACGATTCTAGGCCCCACGAATGCCACGGCCTTCATGGTCTTCTCCTACTTCGCTGCCTTCCCTGATATGGATCGGCTCATGCTCATGCCGCTGCTCGTTTTCATGGTGGGAGCGCTGCTCATTGCGGGTGCCTACCTTCGAGTTGCCGACCTCGCCCAGTACATCAGCCGCACCGTGGTAGTCGCGTATGTCTCCGGCGCGGCCATGCTGATCATTGCCAATCAGTTGCCGCATGTGCTCGGCATCAAGCTCGTCACCATCGCCGTGGATGGCAGCCCAACAGCGCCTCGCACCTTGCCTGGGATCGGGGTGCAATTGATCTCCCAGCTCAGCCAGACGCAGTGGCAGAGTGTGTTGGTGGGCGTGCTCACGGGCGTTATTTGGTGGCTCACGAAACGGCTGCGCCCTGGGTGGCCAGCTTTTATCATCGCACTCATTGGCGGGTCTTTTTGCGCTCGCATCATGGTCTGGAGCGGCAGCGACGTAGAGACCTTTGCCGATGCCTTGTTCAGTTGGCGTACCTTGTTGCCGCCCTTTCCCGACTTCACCTCGCTGGCTTTTCTGCCCGAGTTTAGCCGCTTGTTTGGTCTCGCTGTCGCGGTGGCGTTTTTAGCGACCTTGGAAAGTTCAGCGATGGCTAAAAACCTCGCCAGCAGGAGCGGCGAGAGCGTGGATCCCAACCAAGATATGCTGAGCCTCGGCGTGGCAAATCTCGCTTGTGCGTACTTTAGTGGAATGCCCGCCTCGGGTTCCCTGACACGCTCGGCTCTGAACTTCAATGCGGGTGCGCAGACGCCGATGGCGAGTGTATTCAATGGCTTACTCTGTCTCATGGGCGCACTCACCCTGGGCCCGCTCATCGGCTACCTGCCGCGTGCCTCGTTGGCGGTGCTAGTCATGCTGGTGGCGGCGTCACTGCTCAATAGCAGGCACATCCGCATCGCCATGATGGCGACCAACTCCGATGCCATCGTCTTCCTCGTCACCTTCATCGCCACGCTGCTGGTGCCCTTGCACGTGGCTATCTTTACGGGCGTCGGTGTCTCGATCATCCTCTACCTGCGCAAGGCTAGCCAGCCATCGCTCGTGGAGTACGAGTTCAACAAAGAAGGCCATCTTGCGGCAGCGGAGCCCGGTGTGCGCCGCGATCCTTCGATCTCCATCGTGCATGTCGAGGGCGAGCTGTTCTTTGGGGCCGCAGAGTTATTCCGCACCCAGATCCAACGCATCTGCTCCGATGCCAATCTACGCATCATCATCCTGCGGCTGAAAAATGCTCGCCACCTGGATGCCACCAGCGTCATGGCCTTGGAAGAACTGGTGCAAGTGATGCGAGCCAATGGCCGCGACCTTATCGTCAGCGGCGCGATGAAGGAGGTCTATCGTGTGTTTCGCGACTCGGGATTAGTGGAGGTTATTGGCAGAGAAAATATTTTCCCAGGGAGTGCGGCAAATCCGAATCTAGCCACACGGCGAGCCCTGAAACGAGCCCAAGAAATCCTGGGTTCTGACCAGGCCGAGATTCACATTTACTACGACCCGGCGAAGGGGAGGGGATAAGTGATGCCAATGGTTCTAAATTTGCAAAATGCGGCTTCGACGATAGTCTGATCAGCATGAGCAACGAAGACTTGATTGCCGAACTCGCCCAACTCGATCTTGAAGAGCGGCGTAAAATTGCAGGCTATCTGATCAACCTTAATAAAGGTTCAAATGAGGAACAACGCAGAGCCCACACGGCGGCTCTGCTGAGCGATCCACCACCTTCTCGCTGGATAGCCATATCCCCCTCCTTGAGGGAGGAGAGCCATTAGCCGGTGGTGAAGTGAGGAACGAACGTAACCACCGGCTAAAAAAAACCGCTAAGTGGAAGCGCTTTTTGACCAACGTCCTTTGGACTGAGGCCATTCTATGCCAACCGAAAACAACCCGCAGACCACACAGGGTGCCTGAATGCCGATTCACGATTGCCAAGTGTGCAAATAAAATACTCAGCAAACACTTGTCTCTACATGGAGAGTGTGCAACTAATCCGTCGTTGGCAAAAAAAGAACCCGGCCCACCTTGCGGTGAACCGGGCCTTTTTTATCTGACGCCACCCGAGAGCGACGATCAGCCTAGAGACCTGTAGTCTAGCGATTGTGTGGCGGAGGATCAACAACAAATCCTTGGCAGCGGCCAGCCTGCCAGGGCGCATCCACATCCAAAACTAGACTATGGCTACAGACCATCAAATCAAGTGCATCAACAAGACTGACCGGCAGAGCGCCCATGAGCGCATTAAATCCGTCGGCGGCGTCAACCCCGACGGCCAACACTGGAAACTTAGCCTCAACGACGCCATCGAAGGCATCGAGTCGGGCAAATGGCGCTTCTTCGTGAGCGTCAACAATCAGTCCGTGTGGGTCATCGTTGCGAAAACGGTGCTGGGGCACAAATACCTCAAAACCCAAAACGACGGCGAGCAGCCCAACAACCTGCTCAGCCTGCCCGAATGCCCATGAACACGATCCCCATTGGCCACATCGCAGAAGTCCGCATGGGGGTCACTCTGCGGGGTGGGGGCGCAACCGTCCCCGCCCCCCCGGGGGCAGC